>JBGUXJ010000037.1:0-20062 GCA_045222055.1 Candidatus Cryptobacteroides sp.
GCCTCGCCGCGGGCGATCAGGTTGTCCAGGATCTGGCAGGTACGGCCGAGCGTGGACCACGCATCCTCGTCGCCACCGCCGCCATGGAGCAGGTACAGGACCGGATACTTCCGCATCTTGTCGTTCGGATCATAGCCGAAAGGCGTATAGACATACATCCGGCGGTACATGCCGGGCGTGCCGGACCAGTACCAGACATGTTCCAGGTTGCCGGCTTCCTCACATTCCTTGTACAGGTCACCCAGGCCGCCGTCGAGAATGAGGGCATTCATGAAACGGGTGCCGTCACGCTGGACGAAAACGTTGGACGGGTCCAGGGCGCTGACGCCGTCGACGCTGAACGTGTAGGTATAGAGTTCGGAAGAAGGACGGTCGAACGTCTTGGTCCAGACGCCGTCCGCGCCCTTGGTCATCTTGCCGGCTTCCTGGGCGTCCGGACCGTAGCCCAGCCAGGAAGGAAGGACCCGCACATCCTTCGCCTGCGGGGCGCGGAGGCGGAAGGTGACGGTCGTCTCGGTCACTTCGGGAGAAACGATCGTGTTCGTACGCTGGAAATTCTGGATTTCCTGGGCGGAAAGGCTGCCGGCGACCAACAGGGCAGCGGCGGCAAGCAAGCCAGTCAGGTGTCTCATAAGGTCCGGAGTTTATTTGAAGAGACGCCGGGCGAAAGAGGCCAGGTTGATGCGCCAGACCTTCCACTCATGGCCGCCTGGGCAGGTTTCCCAGACCACGTTGTAACCTTTCTCGCGGAGTTTGCCGACGAAATCGCGGCAGCCCTCGAGGCGCTCGTCCTGCTCGCCGCAGGAGATGTACAGGACATTGAGATTCTTGTACTTGGCCGGATCGGAATACATGCCCGGCATCAGCGCTTCGGGATCGAATGCGCCGGTACGACCTCCGAGCAGACCGGAAGAGAAAATGCCCAGGCTGGAGAACAGTTCCTCATGACGGAAACCGGTGAAGAATGTCTGGCCGCCGCCCATGGACAGGCCGGCGAGGGCCCGGCCTTCCCGGCTGCGGATCACATTGTAATGCAGGTCGATATACGGGACGATGTCGGCGGGAAGGGACTCGTAGTTGTCAAAGGAGTTGCCGCTGGTCCGGACATTCGGATTCTCAGGAACCTGCAGGGTGCGGGCGGCGCGCTGGGTCGGATTGCCGTTCGGCATGACCACCAGCATCGGCTCCGCCTCGCCGCGGGCGATCAGGTTGTCCAGGATCTGGCAGGTACGGCCGAGCGTGGACCAGGCATCCTCGTCGCCGCCGCCGCCATGGAGCAGGTACAGGACCGGATATTTGCGGGTCTTGTCGTCCGGGTCATAGCCGAAAGGCGTATAGACATACATCCGGCGGTACATGCCCGGGGTGCGGGACCAGTACCAGACATGCTCCAGGTCACCGGCCTTGTCACACTCCTTGTACAGGTCACCCAGGCCGCCGTCGATCAGGAGGGCGTTCATGAAGCGGGTGCCGTCACGCTGGACGAAGACGTTCGACGGATCCAGGGTGCTGACGCCGTCGACGGAGAAAGTATATGTGTAGAGTTCGGAAGCGGGACGGGCGAACGTCTTGGTCCAGACGCCGTCAGCGCCCTTGGTCATCTTGCCGGCTTCCTGGGCGTCCGGGCCGTAGCCCAGCCAGGAAGGCTGGACACGGACATCCGCAGCCTGCGGAGCACGGAGACGGAAAGTGACGGTAGTGGCGGTCACCTCCGGGGAGACAACCGGCTCGGCCACGCGGAAATTCTGGATTTCCTGCGCGGAAACGCTGCCGGCAACCAGCAGGGCAGCTGCAACGAGTAAATCAGTCAAGTGTTTCATATTGATTGGGGTTGAGTTATTTCAGCCAAAGTTCCGGATTCTGGGGCGTAGTCCCTTTCCAGATCTGGAAATGCAACTGGCTCTCGCCGGCGATCGTATCCACGGTGCCGATCGTCTGGCCAGTCTTTATCTTGTCACCGGCCTTTACGCTGACCGTCTTCAGTTTGCAGTAGAAGGAGAAGTAACTGCCGTGCTGGACCAGGACACAGTTGTTGTAACCCGGCATGACCACGATCTGCTTGACGACGCCGTCGAACACGGCCTGCACCCGGGTCCCGGCCGCCACGGCGATGCCGACTCCGTTGTTGTACGGGAGTTTCACATTCTTGTAAACCGGATGGTTGTGCTGGCCGAACTTGTCCACCACCGGGCCGTCGACCGGCCATGGCAGCTTGCCCTTGTTGCGGGAGAACTCCCCGTCCAGCTTGGTATCGATCTCCGTCTTGGCAGGAGCCGTCTTCGACGAACCCTTCGCCGTTCCCTTGGAAGTGGCCGGCCGGGTCGCCTCCCGGATGATCCGTTCGATCTCACGGTTCAGGGCCTCGACCTGTTTCCGCTTGGTATTCAGGTCGTTCTGATATTTCTTGCGATCGCGCGTCAGCTGGTTGATCATCTTCTGTGACTGCGTCTCCTCGCTCTGCAGGGAACGGACTTCCTTCTGCCGGTCCGCCCGCAGTTTCTCCGCTTCGGCCTGCATGGTTTCCAGTTTCCCGGTCTCTTCTTCCAGTTCCGCCTTGGTCTGCGAGATCTTCCGGGCCTGGATGTTCATCTGGCCGGAGAGGCCCCGCAGATAGCCCATCCTCCGGTACGCCTGCCCCAGGTTTTCGCTGGAAAGAAGGTACATGTACCACACCTTCGCATCCCGGTTCTTGTAGGCGTTGCGCACCAGGTTGCCATAATACAGGGAGAGGGTGTCGAGCCGGCCCTGGATCACATTGATCTCGGCCTGCTTGGCCTTGATTTCCATGCCGATCCGGGCGATTTCCCGGTCGCTTTCGACGATCAGTTCGTTGCGGTTGGCGATCTTCTTCCGGATCAGGACCAGGTCCGACTGGGCGGTGCTGGTCTTCGAGGCGTTGGCCTTGAGCTGGGCGTCGATCTGGGCGATTTCCCGCTCCAGCCGGGCTTTCCGGGTCTCCTGCGTACGGGTGTCCTGCCCGCCGGCAGCGACGGAGAGCAGCAGGGCCAGGGCCGACAGGAAGACACGGAATCTATTCATCTTGAGGCAGTTTTTCAGCCAGGTCACGGTAGTATTTCGCCAGGTCCGTTTCCCCGAGGACCTCGAGGATGCGTCCATAATGCAGCAGGGCCGTCCGGTTCTCCTTGCCGCCGTACAACATGGCATGCTTGAAGAACGTCTTGGCCTCCAGGTCCTTTCCCTGCAGGTGCAGGATCCAGCCGAACGTATCCAGGTACGTCACGTTGTCCGGCTCCTGCTCGATGGTCTTCTTGCTCATCTTGTAGGCAAGGTTCAGGCGCGTGCCCTCCTGGCTGAGGTACCAGGCGTAGTTGTTGAGTACCGGAGCATAGTCCGGATTGACTTTCAAGGCCTTCTCATAGGTCTTGAAGGCATTTTTCTTGTCCCCGAGCTGCCAGTACATGTCGCCCATCATGGACAGGGCGGACAAGGTACGGGCGCTGTCGGCGGGCGTGACGGCCAGCATCCGCTCGCAGTTGCCGATCACCGCCTTGTAGTCCTTCTTGTAGTAATAGGCGGTATTCTGCATTTCCAGGAAAGCCGTCTCCTTCGGGAAACGCTTGTAACTGTCCTCCGTCACCCGGATGATCTCGTCCCAGTTTTCCAGACTGGCCTGGAGCTGGACATACGAGGCGGCGGCAGGGATACTTTCGGGCGCCAGTTCCATGTTGCGGCGGAAATACTCCGTCGCTTTTTCCGGCCGGCCGGAATAGGCGTACCAGGCACCGGCCGTCTGGAGCATGACGGTATCGGCGGGATGGACGGACAGGGCCGCTCCGACCGTCGAATCGATCTGCGGCAGGAAAGACTGCTGGAAACGGCGGTCCGTATGCCGGAGGACGGCCTGGAGGTAATCCGACTTGGCCGCGGGATCGATCTCCGAATCGGAGAAGATGCCGTTCAGCGAGGAGAAATATTCGGGATAGCGGCGGGTCATGCGGTAGGCCTCGGCGATGCCGAGCCGGGCGGGCGCGTAATCCTTGTCCAGGGACAGGGCCTCGTTGTAATAGGCCAGCGCCGTGGTGTCGTTGTACATGCCGATCTCGTAATCGCCCAGCATGGTCAGCACATACGGGGACGAATACTCCTCGACATACTCCTTCAGGATCCCGTAGGCGGCCTCGTTGTCCCCTTGCTGGCGGCGGATGTTGAAACGGGTCATCACCGATGCGTCGCTCTTGCCCATCGATCCTTCGATGGCGTCCAGGGACTTGAGGGCGTCGTCGTTCCGCCCTTCCTGCAGATACAGGTTGATCAGGTTGTACTGGATATCGGTTTTCTTGGGGAAATCGGCCAGCAGGGCCTCATACTGGGAGATGGTCCGCTCCGTGTCGCCGGAAATGGCATACGTCGTCGCCAGCCGCTCGCGGTACCAGTAGTTGGAAGGATCCAGTTCCACGGCCTTCCGGAATGCCTCCTGGGCGGCAGGGACGTTGCGCTGGGCCATCCGGCACAGGCCGAGGTAGTACCACGCCGCATCCATCCCGGGATCCGCCTTCACCAAAGCCTCGAAGCGGGTGGCGGCGGCAGAAGCATTGCCAGCCGTATAAGCCTGGACCGCCTCGATGAACCGGCTGTCCGTCCGGTCCTGGGCCCTGAGGGCCATCAGCGGAAACAGGAGCAGCAGGCATATGGTCAGATATCTCAGTCTCATGAAATGTTCGTCTCTTTGGGAGGCTCATCTTACAAAAATAATACAAAATTTATCAGAAATCCTTATTTTTGGGTGAAGTTTTGAACCGGACCAAAAAAATTGAGTGCATGCAACGTTTCGGCGAGAAACTGCATCTTATCAATCGGGTAAACCGGTCGAAGGAAACCCCTTCCGGGCCAGAAATCCTGCAGGCGTGCAAGCGCGGTGACAGGAAGGCCCAGAAGCAACTGTACGACAGCCTCGCGCCCAAGATGATGGCCGTCTGCCTGCGTTACATGGGAACGCGCGACGAAGCCGAGGACATTCTCCAGGAGGGGTTCATCACCCTGTTCTCCCGCCTGGACAGTTACAGCGGCGAAGGATCCTTCGAAGGATGGGCCCGCAAGATCTTTGTCAATACCGCCCTCATGAGCCTGCGGAAAAAGGATGCGCTCAAGATGAGCGAAGACCTCGAGTCCGCCTGGAATGTCAGCAGCGACGGGGTCACGCAGATCCAGTCCGTCGGGTATCATGAGTTGCTGAAGCTGATCGCCGGTCTTCCGCCGGGGTACCGCACGGTCTTCAACCTGTTCGTGGTCGAAGGCTATTCCCACAAGGAGATCGCACAGACTTTAGGCATCACGGAGGCGACGTCCCGTTCGCAGTTGCAACGGGCCCGCGTGATGTTGCAAGACAAAATCAAGAGATTGTAAAAGATGCAGAAAGAGCATACAGATTTCGACCTGCTCGTCAGGTCAATGATGCAGGAAGCGGAGGAGCCCGTATCCCCGCGCGCCTGGGACGCCGTGTCCGCCGGACTCGACGCCAAGGCACGCCGGGCCGTCGTCCTCCGCTGGCGCCGTGCTGCCGCGGGGATCGCGGCGGCGGCCGCCGTCGCAATCGGGGCCGTCCTGCTCGGCACCCGCAACAATTCCAACCTACCTATCATAGAAACCGTAGCCGAAAACGTTGCGACCCCGGAAACCGGACTTCCCTCCGAAGAAACTATCCCGGCTGCGGAACCCCACGACCTGCTTGCCCAGTCACATGAGCAAGCCACTACTCCTGTCCGTCCGCGTCCGGCCACCCGGCCGAAAGCGGCCGAACTGATTCCGCAGGCCGTCGGAGACCCTGTCAACCCGGTCTCCGATGAAGCCCCGGCGGAGCCGGAACCCGCAGAAGCATCCGTCCCGCAGGTCCTTCCAGACGCCGTTTCCGAATCCCTTCCGGAAGAAAAAACGGCCCTCCAGGAAGAAGAGCGTTGGGAGGATCCCTTCGCCCGGATGGAATGGGAAGATGCGAAAAACGCTTCCTCCTCCCGGATTTCCCTCTCCGCCGGCGCTACGCTTGAGAGCAACGGCAATCCTGCCTCCGTCAGCGGTTTCCGCGCCATGCGCGCCGCCGCCAATGCGGAACGGGAACATACCGTGATCGAGCAGACCAGCCGTAACTCCACCTACGCCATCCCGATCTCCGCCGGACTCGGCATCCGCATCGGCCTCGGCAACAAGTGGGCCATCGGCACGGGCGTCAACTGGACCCTCCTCCAGCGTACCTTCACCGGTATCTACAGCGAAGAAGGCAAGACCCCGGTCAGCGCCGACATCCACAACACCCTCCATTACGTCGGCATTCCGCTCAACCTGTCCTATACCCTGCTGGACAACCGCAGGATCGGCCTGTACACCTTTGCAGGCGGTTCCGTCGAAAAGGCGGTCAGCAACAAGTTCCGGGTACATGACAGTGCGGAGCACCTTTCCCACAAGGAAAGCGTGGACGGCGTCCAGTTCTCCGCCGCGGCCGGCCTGGGCGTACAGTTCCAACTGACCGACTTCCTCGGCCTGTACATCGATCCGAGTCTCCGGTACTACTTCAAGGGCGACCAGCCGCAGAGCATCCGGACGCAGCAGCCGCTCATGATGAACTTCGAAATCGGTCTGCGATGGGATCTGTAAGACTTGCTTGAACACCCTATTTTCATAATAAAACATATTTTTGTGGTAAAAGTCCCGTATCTGTGGTAAAAGATTTCGGGACTTTTCCTTTTTCCTTTTCATTTGCGGCAAAAAAACGAAATGAAAAGGATTCTTGTATTGATGGGTCTCGCCCTGGCCTTGGCCGGGTGCGACAAGAGGGACGGCCTGGGCCTGCTCGGGAGGAGCCGGGCCTCGACCGAAAGCCGCCGGGGTTCGGGCGGCAGGAACGAAGAAGACGACAATCCCGAGGGGCCGCGCGTCTGGCTTTCGGGCGTGGAGTTTCCGGCAGCGTATGACTGGCAACGGGACACGGCTTACGGAAGCGTCGACGCCCGGCTGGTCCTGTTCCGGGACGGAGAACGGCGCCTCGCCATCCCTGCCGGAGAGAACCACCATGTCAGCACCGATCCCGACATGCACCGGATCGTCGGCGGACACCTCTATACGGACTATTCATCCGGGGAGGCGACCTATATCGGACGGGACGGCAAGGAACTGTTCCGCTTCGAAGGAAGGGAAATGATGGCCGGGTTCCTGGTCCGGGAGACGGATATCTGGACCCTGGGGCTGGACAGGGACACCGGGAGGGGCATCACCTTGCGGAAAAACGGAGAACCGGTCTTCACCGACCCCCAGGGACGCCTCCAGGCCGGAGACGGCCGGGAAGGCGGACTGCTGCAGGAAGACGACGGCCACCTGTACTTCTATTACTACCAGGAAACCCGGAAGAACGGAGGAACCATCGTCCGTAACTGGTACCAGGTCTGCGACGGCCGGGCAGAAAACCTTCTCCTGCCCCAAGGGGTCTCGACCATCCTGGATGCCTGCCACACCGGAGGGAAAACGATCCTTGCAACCCTGACCCTGAACGGAGGCCGCAACCTCACCGTGCTGCGCGGCAACGAAAGCCTGGCTTACTCGACAGGGGTCGGCGACAGTGTCCGGGGCATCCGCATCCTCCCGGCGGGAGGAGGCAAGTTCTATATCAAGGGAGAAATCCTCTCCGCCTCCCAGGTCCGCCCGGTCCTGTGGGATCCGGAAGGGGTGCCGAATTTCCTTCAAACCGGCACGACAATCCTGGACGCCTTTGCGGAGCCCGGCCATTTCGCCTACCTGTGGACGAACCCTCAGGGAAGTCCGGTCCACTGCGTCGTGGATGGGTTCGGACAGTCGCTGGAAGGACGCAACCATTATATCTCCAGCCATTGCGCCCGTCTCTCCGGCGGCTCTTTTTACCTGGCGCTGACACCGTTTGACCGAAGTGCGATGCCGTTCCTCCTGAAAGACGGCGTGCGGCAGGAAATCCCGCTATACGGCTATCTGACCTATGTTTCCATAACCCGATAAGCCATGCTCATCAACATCATCGGAGCCAAATGCATCGGCATCGAGGCGATTCCCGTCACCGTCGAGGTCGACATCAACGGCGGGATCGGCATCCACCTGGTCGGCCTGGCGGATGCTGCCGTCAAGGAGAGTCTCCTGCGGACCGTCACCGCCCTCCAGTCGCAGGGATTCCATATCCCGGGCAAGAAAATCGTCATCAACCTGGCACCGGCCGACCTGCACAAGAAAGGCAGCGGCTACGACTTGCCCATCGCCCTGGGCATCATCGCGGCATCCGGGCAGGTGGAACTGCCCGGTCTGGGCAAGTACCTGATCATGGGAGAGTTGGGCTTGGACGCGACCTTACGGGCCGTGCCCGGGGCCCTGCCCATGGCGGAACTGGCCCGGGGGCTGGGACTGGACGGCTGCATCTTTCCGGAGGCATCCGCCATGGAAGCGACCGACCTGCGGGACCTGCGGGTCTATGGCGCACGGGACCTGGCGGACGTGCTGGCCATCCTCGGCGAAAAAGAAGATTGTTCCCGCCTGCTGGCGGGACGGAAAGCGCCGCCCGCCGCCCGGACGGAGCGCCAGGCAGACCGGATGGATTTCTCTGAGATCATCGGACAGGAAAACGCCAAGCGAGGATTGGAAATCGCGGCCTGCGCCGGACACAATGCCATCCTGGTCGGTCCGCCAGGAGCCGGGAAAAGTTCGCTGGCGAAGGCGCTGGCCGGGATCCTTCCGCCCATGAGCCTGGAAGAATCGCTGCTGACCAGCAAGATCTTCTCGGTGGCCGGGAAAGGAGGCGACCGGTACGGACTGGTGCGGAGCCGGCCGTTCCGGGCACCGCATTACAGCGCCTCCATGCCCGCCATCATCGGTGGCGGGAACGGGGACAACATCCTGCCCGGGGAAGTTTCCCTGGCGACCGGAGGCCTGCTCTTCCTCGATGAATTCGCCCAAATGCCCAAGGCGGTCGCAGAAGCGCTCCGGGGACCGCTGGAAGACCGGAAGGTCACCATTTCCCGCTTACGGGCGAAGATCGAGTATCCCGCCAATTTCATGCTGGTGGCCGCCAGCAACCCCTGTCCCTGTGGCTATTACGGAGAAGGCGACCGCTGCACCTGCACCCCTGCCCAGCGACAGGCCTACCTGGGGAGACTGTCCGGTCCGATCCTCGACCGGATTGACATACAGTTATGGCTGCATCCGGTGGATGCCCGTGCGTTGGTCGGGCGGGCGAAGGAACAGCGCAGGGAGACCAGTGCGGAAGTGGCCCGCCGGGTCGCCCGGGTACGGGACCTTCAGCGACAGCGCTTTGCCGGCGAAGGGATCCTGACCAACGCCGAAATGACGGGACGGCAACTGGCCCGTTTCTGCCCGCTTTCGGATGCCTGCCGGGACACCATGGAAAAGATCATCGGCAGCATGGGCCTCTCCGCCCGCGCCTACACCCGCATCCTCAAGGTGGCGCGGACCATCGCCGACCTGGAAGCCGTGGCCCGTGCCCTGTCTGAAGGAGACGACAACCTCCCGGAGCCCGGCCCCATCGAGCCCCGGCACCTGTACGAAGCGGCCGGCTACCGCTTCCTCGACCGCCAGCAACTCTTTTAATCCTGCCGAATGATTCGTATCTTTGCGCATCATGAAGCATGAAATCGTCATAAGAGGCCTGGAGGACCTGGACCGGGCGGCCGGGCAGTTCCTGACGGAAATCGGGGAGAACCGGCTGATTGCCTTCTATGCGCCGATGGGTGCCGGCAAGACCACCTTCACCACCGCCGTCTGCCACCGGCTGGGCGTTCGGGAAGATGCGGTCAGTTCACCGACTTTCGCCATCGTCAACGAATACCGGACCGCTTCGGGCGAACCGATGTATCATTTTGATTTCTATCGGATTACGAAACTGTCCGAGGCGCTTGACATCGGCCTGTACGACTATCTGGACAGTGGCTGCCTGTGCTTGATGGAATGGCCGGAGAACATCGAAGACCTCCTGCCCGAAGAGACCCTGCGGGTCCGGATCGAGGTTACTCCCGATGAAAGCCGGATCCTCCGCTGGGAAGATTAACTGTCTTTCGGATACAAGGCGAACAGGGCGGAGCCGGAACCGGACATGGCGGCATAGACCGCCCCGGAATCATACAGCGACTGCTTCAGGAGACCCAATTCCGGGTATTTGGTGAAAACCGTTTTCTCAAAGTCATTGACCAACAGATCCTTCCACTCCTCGACCGGGCGGGCCAGCACTTCGCGCAGCGGAACGGGCGGGATGGCCGGGACGATGCCCCGGTAGGCGTCTGCCGTCGAAACGGCCACGCCTTCCGGCACCACGACCTGCAATTCATACCGGCCGCTGCCGCTCCCGTCCCCGGAAGCGTCGATCAGATCCAACGCATACGGAGTCAGGATCTCGCCCCGGCCCTCGCCGAACAACGGCCGGTTGGCGATGAAAAGGGCGCAGTCGCTGCCCAGCCGGGCGGCATAGTCACAAAGCGACGCTTCGGAGAGCCCCAGCCCGAACAGGTCGTTCAGCATTTTCAGGGCGAAGGCGGCATCGGCGGAACCGCCGCCAAGTCCGGCACCCACAGGCGACGTCTTTTCCAGGAAAATCTTGACCGGCGGAAGTTTGAAGTCTTCTTCCAACAGGCCGTAGGCCTTGACCGTCAGGTCCTTCAGCGGATCCCAGTCCACGCCTTCGGCCCGTGCCAGGGTAATCATCACCTTGCCGTCGGGACGGATGGCCTGTCGCAGGGCCGGTGCCTCGGCGTCGGCATCCGTTCCCCCGTACCGTGCGAACAAGGACGCGGACGTCTCGCTCCAGGCATCGCCCGGAATGATCTCGAGGGTGTCATGCAGGCCGAAATAGGGTACGAAGAGGGTCTCGAGGTCATGATAACCGTCCGGCCTCTTCCGCAGGACATTCAGTCCCAGGTTAACCTTGACATTCGGGCGGGTGATCATAGCGCCATCCGGCGAATCGCCGCCTCTGCCTTGGCGGAAAGCGCTTCCCGCTCCGCCGGATCCGGGACCTGCGCGATGACCTCGGAAACGAACGAGATCATCTGCAGCACCTTGGCCTCCGCGGCGGGGATGCCGCGGGACCGCATGTAGAACTGTTCTTCCTCGTTGAGCTGGCCGACCGTGGCTCCGTGGGAGCACTTCACGTCATCGGCATAGATCTCCAGCTGGGGCTTGGTCTCCGCCTTCGCATCCGCGCCCAGGAGGAGGTTGTGGTTGGCCTGATAGGCCTCGGTCTGCTGGGCGTCCGGAGCCACGATGATCCGGCCGTCGAACCACGTCCGGGCCTTTCCGCCCACGATGCCCTTGAAAAGCTGGTCGGACTGGCAGCCGGGGGCACGGTGGTGGACCTCGATGTGGAAGCGGACCTGCTCGTCAGCCGGGCAGAGATACAGGCCGCGCAGGCGGACCTGCGCTCCCGCTCCCGTCAGGAACACCCGGACCGTGAGGTCCCGGCTTTCTCCCGGCAGCACGGCGAAGGTCAGGTCCAGCGATTCGCCGGCCCCGACGACATACGCGCCGTCCGGAATGGGAACTTCGATATAATGACCGTAATCCTTCATGGCCTAGAACCGATCAAATCCCTGGTTCTCGATGATATCCACCAGTTCGCGCCCGCCGGTGGCCACAATCTTCCCTTCTTTCAGCACATGGACCGTGTCCGGGACGACGTATTCCAGCAGTTTCTGGTAATGGGTGATGATGATCGAGGAACGCTCCGGCGTGCGGAGGGCGTTGACACCGTCCGCGACGATCTTCAAGGCATCGACATCCAGGCCGCTGTCCGTCTCGTCCAGGATCGCCAGGACCGGCTCCAGCATGGCCATCTGGAAAATCTCATTGCGCTTTTTCTCGCCGCCGGAGAAACCGACGTTGACCTCCCGCTTGGCGAATTCGGGCTTCATCTGCACGAACGCCATTTTCTCCCGCAGCAGTTTGAGGAATTCCGCGCCCTTCATCTCTTCGAGGCCGTCCGCCTTGCGGCGCGCGTTGACGGCCGTCTTCATGAAATTGGTGATGCTGACGCCCGGGATCTCGACGGGATACTGGAACGAAAGGAAGAGACCGGCCCAGGCCCGCTCTTCCGGGCTCATGGCCAGCAGGTCCCTGCCCTGGAACGTAATCCGGCCCTCCGTCACTTCATACTGCGGCTTGCCGGTCAGGACGGCGGAAAGGGTGCTCTTGCCCGCTCCGTTCGGACCCATGACGGCATGGACTTCGCCCCGGCGGATCTCCAGGTCGATGCCTTTGAGGATCTCCTTGTCGGCAATCCGCGCGTGGAGGTTTTCTATCTTCAGCAATATCTCGTTCATATCACGCTTTTTTCTTGTAGAGTTTCATCCAGGAAGCCAGGGACCACAGGCCGTTGGCCAGGTACAGGGCGCAGACGATCGGCATGAAGACATGGCCGACAGACAGGTGCAGGATGATCTGGGCGACGTTGACCACCAGCCAGGCGATCCAGCAATCCCACTTCTTGAGGGCGGAAAGCAGCTGGGCGACCAGGATCAGCACGGTCACGCAGGAATCCAGGTACGGATGCGGATCCGCCGGAAACAGCGTATCCAAAGTCCATCCCCACAGTCCGGCGACCACGAACACTGCCGCGATGCAGATGAAGCGCTCCGGCCAGCTCAACATGCTGACTTTCAGCGCAGAACTGTCTTCGGAACTGGTCTCGTTCTCCCGCGGATGGGTCCAGCGCCAATGTCCCAGGACATTGATGGCCAGGGAGATCGGCTGCAACAGCAGACTGGCGTAGAGATTCTTGTTCCAGAACATCAGGAAGAGGGCCGCCGTGTAGAGGTAGCCCACCCAGAAGTTGTATTTCGAATTACGTCCGGCCAGGAAGACACAGGTCAGGCCGAGGATCGACGTGATCAGGTCGATCAGCAGCACCGGGTAATCATTCCCGAGGGTAAACAACGTATAGTTAATCCATTCCATGATACATTCAAGTCTTTATCCTACGGAGCCCTCGAGGGACACCTGCAGGAGTTTGCGCGCCTCCACGGCGAATTCCATCGGCAGCCGGGAGAGGACTTCCTGGGCATAGCCGTTGACGATCAGTCCCACCGCATCCTCCGGTCCGATGCCGCGCTGGTTGCAGTAAAAGAGCTGGTCCTCACTGATTTTCGAGGTCGTCGCCTCATGTTCCACCACCGCCGTCGGGTTGGCGCTGCGGATATCCGGGAACGTGTGCGCCCCGCAGAGCGAGCCGATCAGCAGGCTGTCGCACTGGGAGTGGTTGCGGGCGCCTTCCGCACCGGGATTGATCTGCACCAGTCCCCGGTAACTGTTCTGGCTCCGCCCGGCCGAAATGCCTTTGCTGACGATCCGGCTGCGGGTGTCGCGGCCGATATGGATCATCTTCGTACCCGTGTCGGCCTGCTGGAAATTGTTGGTCACCGCCACCGAGTAGAATTCAGAGGAAGAGTGGTCCCCCTTCAGGATGGTCGAAGGATATTTCCAGGTGATGGCGGAACCCGTCTCGACCTGCGTCCAGCTCAGGTGGCTGCCGCTGCCTTTGCAGATCCCGCGTTTCGTCACCAGGTTCAGGATGCCTCCACGGCCCTGAGCGTCCCCCGGATACCAGTTCTGCACGGTCGAATACTTGACATCGGCATCCTTTTCGACCACGATTTCCACGACGGCCGCGTGCAGCTGGTTTTCATCGCGCATCGGCGCGGTGCAGCCCTCCATGTAACTGACATAGGAACCCTCGTCCGCCACGATGAGCGTCCGCTCGAACTGGCCGGTGCCGGAAGCGTTGATCCGGAAATAACTGCTGAGTTCCATCGGGCAGCGTACACCCTTGGGAATATAGCAGAAAGACCCGTCGGAGAAGACCGCGGAGTTCAGGGCGGCGAAATAATTGTCGCCGACCGGAACCACGCTGGCCAGGTACTTGCGCACCAGGTCGCCATGCTCGCGGACCGCTTCGGAGAACGAGCAGAAAATGATGCCTTTCTCCGCCAGGGACTTGCGGAAAGTGGTGGCGACGGAAACCGAATCGAAGACCGCGTCCACGGCGACCACGCCGGCCAGGGCCTCCCGTTCATGGAGCGGGATGCCGAGTTTTTCAAAGGTCTTGGCGAGTTCGGGGTCGATTTCCTTCGGTCGGTCGGCATCCTTCTTGGGTGCCGCGTAGTAGATAATGTCTTGGAAATCAATGGGCGGCATGTCCAGATGGCCCCATTCGGGCATCGGCATCCGCTGCCAGCGGCGGAAAGCGTCCAGACGGAATTCCAGCATCCACTCCGGCTCCTGCTTGCGGGCGGAAATCATCCGGATGATGTCTTCGCTGAGGCCCTTCGGGACGAATTCCTGCTCGACATCCGTGACGAAGCCCTCTTTGTATTCCTTCGAGGTGAAATCCTGTATGATCTTGTTCTCTTCCTGTCTGTCCATAGGGCTGCAAAGTTACAGCAAACGGCTCAGATCCGCAAGCACGATGGCGGTCATGGCCTCGACGACGACCGGCGTCCGCAGGGCGAAGCAGGTGTCGTGGCGGCCCGGAATCTGGAGGGTCGTCATCTTCCCGGTCGCAAAGTTGAAGGTCTCCTGGGGACGGGCGATGCTGGAGGTGGGCTTGAATGCCACGCGGAAGACCAGCGGATTGCCGTTGGTGATGCCGCCGTTCACGCCGCCGGCGCCGTTCTTGGAAGGAATGGCATTTTTCTGGAACCCCCCGTCGACGACCTTGTCAAAGGGGTCGTTGTGCTCGGAGCCCCGCATCCGTGCGGCCTGGAAGCCGTCCCCGAATTCGATGCCGCGCACCCCGGGGATGGCGAAAATCGCGTGGGAAATCAGCGACTCGACCGAATCGAAGAACGGTTCGCCCAATCCGGCCGGAAGATCGTCAGTCCGGCATTCCACGATGCCGCCGACCGAATCCAGGTCCGCCATGGCCTGGTCCAGCACTTCGCGCCACGAGTCTTTTTCCTCGATGCCACCGTCCGGAAGCGCCTCTTCGCTTCCGTTCTTGCGCACGCCGCCGACCTCGATCAGTTCGGCATGAATCCGGGCGGTCACCATCTTCTTGGCCACCACACCGGCGGCCACGATCGGCAGGGTCAGGCGGCCGGAGAAGTGTCCGCCGCCCCGAGGATCATTGAAATCCAGCCACTTGATACTGGCCGTATAATCGGCGTGGCCCGGGCGGGGCACCGCGTTGAAAAGACTGTAGTCTCCGGACCGGGTGTTGCGGTTGTGGAACAGGATGGTCAGCGGAGCGCCGGTGGTCAGCCCGTTGTACACGCCGCTGACGATCTCCGGAATATCGGCTTCGATCCGGGGCGTCGTACCCTTCGGACCGCTCTTCCGGCGCAGGATATCCGCCGTAAAATCTTCGATGTCCAGGGGCATGCCCGGCTGGACGCCATCCAGTACGACACCGATGGCCTCACCGTGGGACTCTCCGAAGATGGAGACCTTGAATTTCCTTCCGAACGTATTCATAATCTTTCGTATAGCTGCCCGAAGTCCGGGAAGGACTTCGCCACGCATTGTTCGTCATCGATTTCGACGGGACCGTCCGCGCCCAGGGCGGCCACCTTGAGGGCCATGACCATCCGGTGGTCATGGCTGGAGGAGAAACGGCCTCCCTTGAGCAGCGTTCCGGTCAGCGAACGCTGGGCCAGGGAACGGCCTTCGACCAGGAGGCTGTCTCCCTTGATGGAGGCGCGGACACCGAACCGGGTCAGCATGTCGACGATGGCCGCGGCCCGGTCACTTTCCTTGTTGGCCAGCCGGCCCACGCCGCCGATCTTGCTGGTACCCTGGCAGAAAGCAGCCAGTACTGCGAGCATCGGGAACAGGTCCGGACAATGGGAAGCATCCGTCTCGAAAGCCCGCAGCGGGGCCTTGCGGACATGGATGATGCCGCTTTCCTCTTCCTGGGAAAGGCTGGCGCCGGCATCCACCAGGATGTCCAGGATGGACAGGTCGGCCTGCAGCGACCGCGTATCCAGTCCCTCCACGGCCACCTGGCCGAACAAGGCACCGGCCACCAGGAAGGCGGCCGCGGCGCTCCAGTCGGCTTCCAGCGCCAGGTCGGTCGCCTTGTACCGCTGGCCGCCCCGGATCCGGAACGTCATGGCCTCGCACAGACCCCAGTCCTGGGTCTGGACAAACTCTTCATCCCCTTCCATCTCGTTGTCGATCCGGATTCCGAACTGCTTCAGGACGTCCAGGGTGATGAAGATATAGGGTATGCTCTTGGGATTCTCCAGATGGAGGGTGCTGTCTTCCTTGCAGAGCGGCAGCGCGGCCAGCAGGCCGGAGACCAGCTGGGAACCGTATTTTCCGGAAACCGTCATTTCGCCGGGCGTCAGGCGGCCTTTGACCGTCAGGGGAATCTGCTCGCCGGAAAGGACGACCTTGCACGCCGACATCATTTCGCGGGCACCGGTCAGCGGCCGGCGGAGCAAGGTCTTTTCGCCGGTAAGCGTCACCGGGCCACGGGCCAGGCGGGCGGCAAGCGGAATCATGAGCCGGGTCAGGAACCCGGATTCGCCGACATGCAGGCTGTCCACGGGCAGCGAGGCGCCGGCCGTACCGGAAATCTCCAGGGAATCTTCCTTCCGGAGGACAACGGCGCCGAGCGCCTTGGCCACAGAAAGGGCGGCCTCGTTGTCCCCGCAGGGCGTGTAGCCGGTCAGGTGGGAGGTACCGTCCGCCAGGGCCGCGGCGATGATGGCGCGCTGGGCGAAACTTTTGGAGGAAGGCATGCGGAGCGCGTCCGATTCGACCGGCTGCCGGTCGCCATAGACGGCATGGTACATTTCCTCCAGCGGCCACTGGCCGGGCGCAGCCGCCTCGTCATAAGCGACATAGGTATAGGGCGCGCCCTTCCGGAGGCAGTCCAGCCGGCTCTGCCGGCCCTCCTCGCCCATGCAGAACGCCACCAGGCTTTCCGGAGCGAAACGGTCATACAGGGACAGGACCCGCCGGGCATCCTCTGCACTGCGGGCGAGCGTCACGATCTTGACGACCTCGGCACCGAGGTGCTGGCATTTTTCGACCAGTGCTTCCAGGGCGGCCTTGGAATCCGTCGTCTCGAAATCATGGTAGGAACGGATCAGGATGGTTCCGCTTTCCCGTGCCTGGCGGCGGATCCGCTTGCTCATCATCGGCGGAGCCTCGATCTCCAGGTCGACATAGGCAGCTCCCGCCTTGATGGCCGTGATCAGCCGCGCCTCCGCTTCCGGAGCCGGCATGCCTTCCCCGATGCGGCAGGTGGCGATCAGCGGTACGTCCGAATTGGAAAACAACTCTTCAATCTCCTCCGGCCCCAGTTCCGGGCAACGGTCCAGGCGGATTTCCGCCATCTCGACATGCTGTTCGTCCAGCACGTCAAAGATGGCTTCCAGGTCTTTGTTCTGTATGCTTACACAAATCATCTTTCTCTCAATAATGCGACGGCCTGCGCAACGGGCAGGTCCTTTTCCACGACGGTTCCCACGGACACGGGCAGGATGAAATGCACGACTGACCCTTCGGCTTTCTTGTCTTTCGACATGGCCTCCTCCAGGCACTCCAGAGCATAGGGACAGTCAACAGGCAGGCCGCAGGAACGGAAATCCTGCTCGAGCCGGACGTCCAGTCCTTCCCCGGCAACGCCCAGTTTTTCGGAGAGGCGGGCGGCCAGGACGATGCCGATGGCAACGGCTTCGCCGTGGGTCAGGTCCGACCCGGTACGGCGGGCCTCGGTCTCCAGCCCATGTGCAAAGGTATGGCCCAGGTTCAGTTTGCGCCGTTCGCCCCTTTCGAACGGATCCCGCCCGACGATGTCCGCCTTGACGGCGGCCGCGGCGGCGATCAGCAGTTGCAGGTCATATTGCCAGCGTTCGAAACCGTCTTGCCGGATACCGGTCAGGACGGAGACGGCCGGAGCATAATGGGCGGCGTCGCCCAGCAGGAAGGTCTTGAGCATCTCGGCGGCACCGGAGCGGAAATCCCGCGGCGGCAGCGTGGCGAGCGGCTCCGGACAGATCCAGGTCCACTCGGGCTGGCGGATGACGCCGACCATGTTCTTGAGACTCATAAAATTGACGCCGGTCTTCCCGCCGATGGCCGCATCGACCTGCGCCAGCAGGGTCGTCGGAATGAACGCGAAACGGATCCCCCGTTTATAGATGGAAGCGGCGAATCCTGCCATGTCCGTGGTGATGCCGCCGCCCAGGGCAAGCAGGAGCGCCTTGCGGTCGGCTCCGACTTCCAGCAGCCAGCCGCAGACGGCCTCGACGGACGCCAGGGTCTTGCCGGTTTCCGTCGCCTCCAAAGCCATTTTCGCCCGGATCCGATGCGTTGCTTCCAACGCTTCCGCCAGCGGTTCCACGGAACGGTCATACACCAGGAACACGTCGCCTTCCAACAGGGAAGCGACGTCCTGTACCCGCCGTCCTGACAGGATGCGGCTGATGACCCGTCCTTCGGATATGATCGGTATTTCGTTCATGTTCTGCACGTTTCCGGCAGCCCCGAAGGGGCTTTGCCGTTAATTTACAAAGATAGGAGAAAAAATTTGATAATTGTCCGAATTCGCTTACCTTTGCAATCCCAATCCCTCCTGCCCGAGTGGCGGAATTGGTAGACGCGCTGGACTCAAAATCCTGTGTCCTCAACAGACGTGCCGGTTCGAGCCCGGCCTCGGGCACGAAAAACCCTCCTGACCAATCGATCGGGAGGGTTATTGTTTTTCATGGTCTGTTACTTGAGCCCGGGACTGATTCCGACATAAAGCGCGAGGGAACCGACCAACAGCGCAACCAGCAAAAGGAAAATAAGACCATACCACAGGCCGGTCTTCACTGCCAGTCCGAAGCCTTTCTTCCATTCGGCGTCGAACAACTGGCGGTAATCTACCGTCAGCAGGACCAGCATCAGGCCGGCGCTGATTTCTCCTTTGTCCTTCCCCCCGAAAAAGAGAGAAAAGAACATGAAGAAACAGAACTGACAGAGGACATAGGCGGCGGTGGCAGCACATGCCGACTTGCTCATCTCTCTCTTTCTCAAGGCGATGCACATGGCCAGCCAAAGCAGCAGGAAGTGCCCCAGGAAGAGATACACGCCTTGGCTCCGCAGGGCGCTTTCGAGTCCGGCCAGCGACGCCTTCAGCGGCGTGTCGATCCTTTCGGGATGCTTGTCCAGGTCAAAGAGATCGATGACCTGATTGATCTTCATGGCTTTGCGCTTCGCTATCTGCACACCGGGAGTTGTCTTCTGGGAGTCGGTATCAGCGGCATCCCGGTAATCGACCATGACAGACCCATGGGAAGCGGAACCCTGCACGGGAAGTTCCGGATTGACAATCGACGAGATCAGGGCGAAAAAAGCATAGAAGATGATCAGGGACGTCAGCGGTGCCAGATAGCGCTCATGCTGTCCCCGGATGTAGTCCCGGATCATGTATCCCGGACGAAGCAGGAGGTGCACGAAGGTACGCTTCGCATCGTCGTTGAGAAACGGGATGCTGTCGAAAGCACCCTTATAGAAATCCTTCTTTCCGGATTTGGAGCGAGCCTTCGACCAGGGCAGGAAACCGAGTTTCTGCCAGATGAGAAACGCCCTTCTGCGGACTGCCAGTCTATACTTTTCCATGGTCTTGCTAAGTTAGGAAAGATCGGCCCCATAAACAAGAAAAAGCCGCCCATCCTTGCGGAAAGGCAGCCTTCAGTATGAGGAATAAACCTATTTCGCGGCCGGAGCGGGACGACGCATCCGCCAGGGATTGAAGGCTTCCATAAGGGAAAGGGCCTCGCGGTCGGGTGCATTCTTGACGACGCTCTGCTTGCCGAAGATCATGGTCGGGGCCTCGTCCGGATTGTAGGCGGGCCACTGGGGAATCTCGGCACAGTTCGGGTTGCCGGTACGCATGAAAGCGAGCAGCGCGGCCGACATCTGGTCGGAGACCTTGCGCGGTTCGCTGCCGCCGCCGGTGTGGGTCACCATCAGGTCGGTGTTCTTGAACCAGTAGCAGATGTCGGAGCAGTGGAAGGCACGGATGCGGCCGCCGAACAGCGGGGCGTTGTAGTCGAACCAGGCCAGGTACACCGGAGCGCCGCCCTGGGCGTACTTGGCA
>JBGUXJ010000038.1:0-19688 GCA_045222055.1 Candidatus Cryptobacteroides sp.
GGAAATCACGACGACAAGTCATCCGGAATTCTGGTTCTGCGGACAGTTCGAGTCCGGAAAAGTCTATTTCCTCTCTGCTGACGCGATCTGGTTCCTGGACGACAACTTCAAATTCGTCAAGTTTGAAACGGATATACCCGAACCCTCCTGCATCTGGGAAGACACCCGGGGGGAATGGTGGATCGGAACCCGGCACGCCGGCGTCTGGGTCTATTCTCCCCATGAAAACCTATCGCGGCAGATCCATATCGGAGGGAACGGCGTGGACCAGAGTATCCAATCCATCCGCGGAGACCGTAATGGAACCATCTGGGCCTCCTCCCGTTTCGATTATATCCAGATTACGGAGGACGGAGAGAAAATCCGGATCTTGAGCAATCCTGACCAGGATATGGTCAGCAACAACACCAACAGTCTTGCCGTGACGGAAAACGGGACCGCCATTTTCGGCACCCCCACGTAGTTCTTTTTCTTCCCGTCCGACATCTCGGATATCCAGCCGGACATCCCCCTTTCGCTGGACGGCCTGACCATCAATGGGGAGACCACCCTGCGGGACGTCTCGGGACCGGTCACGCTCGACCACCGGACCCACCAGTTGGTTTTCTATTTCTCCGGGAAAAACTTCAATCCCGCCATCCAGCCCAGTTACCAGTACCGTCTTGACGACTATGACCCGGAATGGGTCGATGCCGGACAGAGCCTTCAGGCCCGGTACTCCCGCCTGCTGCCACGCCGTTACACCTTCCGCGTCCGTGTCCAGCAGGCGGACGGCGACTGGGATCCCGACGAACTGAGCATTCCCGTCCGGATCAAACCCTCGCCCTGGGTCTCCTGGCAGGCTTTCCTGTTTTATCTGCTTCTGCTGCTCGGACTGGCCTTCTTCGCCATGCGACAGTTCATCCGATTCCGGATCAACCGCGAAAAACTGGAGATTACCGAACAGGAGAAACTGCTGGTCGAACAGATCAGCCAGGAGCGATCCACCTTCTTCACCAACGTTTCCCATGAATTCCGGACGCCGCTTTCCCTCATCTACGGTCCGATCCGGGAACTGGAGAAATCCCCGACGCTTTCTGAAAAAGACCGCAAACTGGTCCGCATGGCGGAACGCAACTCCGAACGGATGCTGCGGCTGACCGACCAGCTGCTGCACTTCAACCAGAGCCAGTCCAACCGTGACACCTTGTCGCTCATCCGCACCGACTTGGTCGTCCTTCTCCGGCAGATGCTGAAGAATTTCGAGTACATGTTTACGCAAAAGGACTTGCGCGTAACCACCGAACTGCCCCAGGAGATGATTGTCTATTGCGACCGGGAAAAGGTGGAGCGGATCATCTTCAACCTGCTCAGCAACGCCGTCAAATATACGCCGGAACATGGAGAAATCACGGTTTCCGCCGTTACGGAAGGGACGGAGGCCCGGATCTCCGTCGCCGATACGGGCATCGGTATCAATCCCGAGAAGCGGGACCGGATCTTCGAACGGTACGAGCGGCTCGGCGAGCAGGTCGGCGGTACCTTGCCTACCGGTTTCGGCATCGGCCTCAACTACGCCCGCCACCTGGCCGAGGTCCACAAGGGAGACCTCTCCGTCATGGCGAACGAACCGATCGGATCGATCTTCACCTTCGCTTTCCCCTATCGGAAAGAAGATTATGCCGAAGCGTCGATCTGGGAAGAGGAGGCCGCATCCCAGCCGGCTGAAGCCACCGCAGAGGGTACGGCAGCGCCCGCTGGGGACAAGACGGGAGCCAATATCCTGGTCGTGGAAGACAACGCCGACATGCGGGAATACATCCGCGGTTTCCTTGGCGAGTCTTTCCATGTCACCCTCGCCGGCGACGGAGAAGAGGCCTGGAAAGTCATCCGGATCAGTGCTCCGGACCTCGTCGTGAGCGATGTCATGATGCCGTTCAAGGACGGATACACGCTCTGCAAGGAACTCAAGAACGACCCGGATTTCTGCCATATCCCGGTGATCCTCCTGACCGCCAAGGCCGATATGGAGAACCAGATCCAGGGCCTCGGCCTCGGCGCCGACGGATATCTCGGGAAACCGTTCGACCCGGCTTTCCTGACAGCGCTGGTGAACAACCTGCTGGCCAACCGCAGGCGGTTGCAGGGACTGCTTGCGGACAGGACATCCACGACGCAGGGAGACGTCCCGGAAGAAGAGATCACCCCGCAAGACAAGGCCTTCCTGGAAAAATGCTACCGCATCATCGACGAACACATCGGAGAAGAGGATTTCGGCGTCACCGTCCTTTCCATGGAAATGGGCATGAGCCGCACCAGCATCTTCTCCAAACTCAAGTCGCTGGTCGGACAGTCCCCCCAGACCTTCCTGACCAACTACCGGCTAAACCGGGCCATGGAACTGCTCAAGGCCCACGAACTCAACGTCAGCGAAGTGGCCTACAAGGTCGGATTCGGAACGCTCACCGGTTTCTCCCGTGCCTTCAAGAACAAGTTCGGCGTCCCGCCCAGCCAGGTTTAGCCCCCTGATCCAACGTAGTCAAAAATTGCAAATAATTGCGATATTTGCAGTATGAAACGACTGGTTATCCTCCTGCAGATACTCTTTTTGGGGTATGCCTGCCAGAAATCGCCGATTCTCACCCTGAATAGCCCCTCTAGCATCGATCTGACATCAGACGGTAATAGCGAGACCATCAGCTTTTCAGCCAACAGGGATTGGTCGGCATCTTCTTCCGAGTCTTGGCTGACCGTCCGTCCCACAAAAGGGATTTCGTCGGACAGCCCCATCAACGTGATAGTGCAAGCCGGCGCCAATGACTCTTTCGATGCCCGGGCCGCTACGGTTACAATCATGGCAGGCGGAATGGTACAAACGGTCACTGTAAGACAAGCTGCGTTTCAGGGAGCCAAGGCTTCCCAAGGATTATTCGATCTTTCTTTGGAAGCACAAGATATCGAAGTCAGTCTTCAAACCAATGTCCCATTCAATGTGGAAACAACCGATGCGTGGATTAAACTTGCCCGCACAAAGGGTGCTACCTCAGAGAAACTGGTTTTCAATATCGAAGAAAACCAGACCTATAGCAGCCGAGAGGGAATGATTTCCCTTCACTCAAACGAGGGGGTGCTACTTGAGGCCATCCATGTCATCCAACACGGACGCATTGCAGTCACATCCCTTGAGTTGGATAAAAAAGACCTTCGACTGCGAATAAACCAGACAGCCAAGCTGTCTGCATCCGTCGGTCCGGAGAATGCAACGGATCCGACCGTACGCTGGAGCAGTTCATCCCCCGATATCGCCATCGTGGACGAACAGGGAACGGTCACAGCCATCAAGGAGGGATTCGCCGTAATTACCGCACAGGCGGAGGAGGTAACCGCCACTTGCGAAATCAGTATAACGCCGGAAGGGAACATCGTTTTTAGAGATGCTGTCATGAAAGGTATTCTGGTTGAGAAATTCGACGCAGACCATGACGGAGAGATTTCGTATGATGAGGCCGAATCTGTTACTTCTTTCAGAGAGATCGGGACCCACACGGATGTTGTCTATTTCGATGAGTTCCAGTATTTTGCCTCACTAAAGGAGGTGCCATCGAACTGCTTTAAAGACTGGACCGGGCTAACTTCTGTATGCATTCCCGATAGCGTCACAGATATTGACGTCAACGCGTTCTACGGCTGCAGCAGTCTTTCCTCGATCACTTTCCCTAAAAAATTGAGTACCATTGGATGGCGTGCCTTTGACAGATGCATCAGTCTGACCGACATTACCATCCCGCATGCCGACCATATCTACCAGGAAGCATTCCATAATTGTTCGAACCTTCGTTCAGTATCCTTACCGATGGGACTGCGAACCATTGGGAAAGAAGCCTTCTACGATTGTTCGCAACTCGAGTCCATCGTCATTCCTAAAACTGTCGAAGCACTTGGGAGCAGCACATTCAGTGGTTGTTCCGCTCTATCTTCAGTCGTACTGCCCTTGATGATCAGCGAGATTTCCGATGATCTTTTCAACCGTTGCAGAAGTTTGTCCTCTATCATCATTCCCGAGGGTGTTGAAAGAATAGGAGCATATGCTTTCCAGAACTGTTCCAGCCTGAATGAAATCATTATTCCGGAAGGAGTAACGACGATATCCGGATATGCATTCAACGATTGCACGAACTTAACTTCAGTCAGTCTTCCGAACAGTTTGACGTTTCTCTACATGGGTATTTTCTCTGGCTGTTCCAGCCTTGAATCGATTCATCTTCCACCTAACCTGACGATGATTCCGCTCGAAGCATTCAAGGATTGCAAGAGTCTGGAATCGGTAACTTTTTCCAATGCACAAGGATATATTGAAGCTAGTGCTTTCCAAGGTTGCACCAGTCTGAAATCTGTCACCATTCCCGGTAATCTCGTTAAGCTTGGAAGCTACGCCTTCAGGAACTGTACCAGTTTGACGACCGTTTTCCTTCCAAAAACAGAAACATTGAAGGAAGTAGGGCCCTACGTCTTCGCAGGGTGCTCCAGTTTATTATCGTTCGATCTTCCCCCTCAGATGGAAACGGTTCCTGAAGGAATGTTCTCCGGTTGTACCCGGCTTTCTTCAGTGACTCTTCCGAGCAAGCTTACCTACATCGACGGTGGGGCTTTCCAAGGTTGTTCAAGCCTGACAACCATTTCTCTCCCTAATAATTTAGGAGCAATCGGCAATCGCTCTTTCTATGGCTGTTCTTCTCTTGTTTCCGTTACGATTCCGGAGAAGGTTACGTCATTGCAGCAACAAGCCTTCTTGGATTGCCGTTCCCTGGTCACCGTGAAACTGCCAAAGGGATTGACTAATATAGGTTATGGCGTTTTTCAGGATTGCTCATCGTTGAAAGAAATCTCCCTCCCACAAGGACTTACGACATTGGGAGAAGTTGCCTTCCAAAACTGCGCATCACTCCTTCGTATAACGATTCCGGAAGGACTAACGGAAATCAAACCTGGAACTTTTCACGGTTGCCATTCCTTCACGACGATTACCATTCCGAAAGGGATAAACAAGATCGGGTTCTGCGCATTCCAGGGCTGTACCGGACTGGAATCTGTCTTTGTCCTGCGCCAAAATCCTCCGAAGTTGGATGGCGGCTTGCAGTTTGACGATACGAATCAATGCCCCATCTATGTTCCAGCAGGAAGTGGGGAATTGTACAGAGGCGCGGATTACTGGAACGTCTACGCAGAACGGATTAAGGAACAAGTCGCTGAATAAAAAGAGGATGACTGTAATGGTCATCCTCTTCGTTAAGTCAGTTGCGTAAGGAAAAAACACCTTACAAGCGTACCTTTTTTCAGCCGGATATCCTTGCTGGAGGTGCCGATCCGGATCTTGGCCTTCCTGCCCCGGAAAAACGATGCCACACTGCAGCCGCAGACCTTCCTGACCAACTACCGGCTCAACCGTGCCTTCAAAAACAAGTTCGGCGTCCCGCCCAGCCAGGTTTAGCGTTGTCAACATATTGCAAAATAAAAAAGCGATTCGGTACAGCGGCAGCAGGATATATCATCGATATTTGCAACAAACGAATCGATGCTATGAAAACCTGCAAAGCCATTCTGTTTTTTTCTGCCGCCGTCCTTCTGTCTGCGTGTGGTGGAAATGCCGATACCGACAAAACGGAACTTGATGACATCTTGACCGCCAAACCGATCGTCAAGAAAAACATGTCCGTGTCCAGCACGGCCATGAACGGGAGCGTCCAATACAGCATCTGGTTGCCGCCGACGTATGACGAGGCCAAGAAATACCCGGTCCTGTACCTGCTTCACGGCTATGAGCAAAATCCGGCAGACGCCCACAACAAATGGCTCAGTACCGATTCCTACGGTAGTTTCGCCAACGGAGGCAACCTCAGTTCCATCGCCACCCAGTATGTCCGCGAAGGGGGCGTCCCGTTCATCATCGTTACGCCGAACTGTCCGAATGATTTCTATCGCGACAGCCCCGGCGGAGACCAGTACGAGACCTTCTTCGTGGACGAATTCATCCCCCACATTGAAAAGACTTACGGCGGCAACGGGAAACGGGCGATCGCCGGCCTGTCCATGGGCGGATACGGCACGCTCTACCATGGTTTCCTGCACCCGGACATGTACACCGTCATGTATGCCATGTCCCCTGCGACCAGCATCGGCTGGTTCGAGCCGCAGCCGACCTTGGAGTCCCTCGTAAAACAGAACGCATCCAAGAATCTTCCCGCCATCACCATCGAAACAGGGATCGACGACATGACCGTTTCCCTGACATCTGTCCAGGAATTCGTCGATAAAACAAGGAACGAGGGCGTCACGCTCGATTTCATCACCCGCAGCGGCGGCCATGACTGGACCTTCTGGCAGGAATGCCTGCCCAAGGCGCTCCGGAAAGCCGGCAATTCATTCAAGTAGCCCACCCTGCCATCCTTGCTGAAGGGTGGCGCCACTTCCCCGGGAAAAACGCTGCCACCCTGTGTCTGATGACGCAGGGTGGCAGCATTATGAAGAATCGGTAAGGATTACTTGAAGAGCAGGCGGGCGAAGGTATTGAGATACAGACGCCAGTTCTTCCAGACGTGGGCGTCGTTGCTCACGTACAGGGTGTGAGGCATGCCGTTCTTGGTCAGATGCTCGTCCAGGACCTTGGAGCCGTTGTAGGCACCGGTGTCATCCTTTCCGACGCCGATCCAGTAGAGTTTGTAGCCGGCCTTCTTGATACCCTGCAGCTGGGAATCGAGTTCGGGAGTCTCACGGATACCGCAGCTGAGCGGGCAGATGTAGGAGAACACGCCCGGATAGTTCAGCGTTGCGGCAGTCGTATGGCCGCCACCCATGGAAAGACCGGCGATGGCGCGGCCGTCAGCCTTTGCGATCGTACGGTACTCCTTGTCGATGAACGGGACGATTTCCTTCACGAGACTGTTGACATAGGCATTCTGCACGCCCTGCGCCTTTCCGTCGTTCGGGAGCTTGAGGGTCTGCGCGGCACGCTGGTTGGCATTGCCGTTCGGCATGACCACAATCATCGGCTTCGCGAGGCCCTTGGCAATCAGGTTGTCCAGGATCTGGACCGCACGGCCCATGGAAGGCCAGGCCTCCTCGTCGCCACCGCCGCCATGCAGCAGGTAGAGCACCGGATATTTCTGCTTCGGGTTGTTCTCATAGCCGTACGGCGTATACACGGCCATGCGGCGGCGGATACCGAGGCTCGGGCTGTCATACCAGCGATAGGTCAACGTACCGTTCTGGACCTCGGATTCATAGTAGTTCTCGCTGCGCTCGCCGGGGATGAACAGCATGTTGAGATATCGGTTACCGTCACGCTGGACCTGGTTGTTACGCGGGTCATTGACAGCGACGCCGTCCACGACGAAGTTGTAGGTGTAGATTTCCGGTTCCGGTGCATCCATCGTATACTCCCAGATACCGTCCTGGACCTTCTTCATGTCTTCGGCTCCTCCATAGGGATTGGCCATCCAGTTACCGGAGATCTGGACACGGGTCGCATAGTCGGCGGACAGCCGGAAGGTGACCTTTCCGTCCTTGATCTCAGGGGAAATGATCGCCTGCTGCTGACGGGCGAAGTTGGCCAGTTCCTGGCCGTTGGCCGCCAGCACGCTCAGTGCCGCGACCGCAATGATCGTAAGGATTCGTTTCATATAAAAAAGAGTTAAAAGTTTTAGTATGCGTAAGATACGGAATTCTTCCGATATCTACAAACGTACACGTTTCTTCAGGCGGATGTCCTGGCTGGAGGCGCCGATCTGGACCTTGGCCTTCTTGCCGCGGAACGCCCACTGGTGTGCGTCGCTGTCCCACAGTTTCAGGTCCTCGGCAGGGACGACCAGTTCCACCGTCTTCTTCTCCCCTGCCTTCAGGGCGATGCGGTCGAAACCGCGCAGACGCTTGGCGGCATCGTCGTTGGCGAACTGCGCGTACAACTGCACGACTTCTTCACCGTCGCGACTGCCTACATTCTGCAGGTCAAACTTGAAAACGAAGTTGTCGCCATCCTTGTGCACCTTCAGGTGGGAATACTTGAACTTGGTATAACTCAGGCCGTAGCCGAACGGGAAGATCGGTTTGCCCTTGAAATACATGTACGTACGGCCATGACGGATGTCATAGTCCAGCAGGTTCGGAAGGTCCAGGATGTCGGACACCCAGGTCTGGGTCGTACGGCCGGCCGGATTGTAGTCACCGAACAGGACGTCGGCAAGGCCGTTTCCGAGCTCCTGGCTGCACTGCGTCAGATGGACGATGGCCGGGACATGCTGGGCGGTCCAGTTGATGGCGAACGGGAAACTGCTGATCAGGGCGACCACGGTGTTGTGGTTGGCCTGCCATACGACCTTGATCAGATCCTCGGTCTCCAGCTGCAGGCTGCGGCGGTCCAGCGCCTCGCGGCCGTCGCCGGCTACCGTTCCCATCGCCCACGGGGCCTGGATGGACTGGGCACCCCAGTCCGGGCTGGTTGCCGGATGGTTGCCCACGCACACGATGCAGATGTCAGCCCATTTCGCCACTTCCTGTGCCGTACCGTCGGAGTCCCAGCGCTGGAAGCGAACTTCCACGTCCTCTCCGGCGACAGCGTTCTTGATGCCGTCCAGCGGGGTTACGGTATAGGTCGGCAGCGCGCCGTACCAGTCTTTCAGGACGGCCTCGGCACGGTTGCCGAGCACGGCGATCTTCTTGACCTTCTTCTTGTCGATCGGCAGGATGTTGCCCTCATTCTTGAGCAGGACCACGGACTTCTGGGTCACGAGACGGGCCTTGTCCTTGAATTCCTGTTTCTCCCAGGGAGCGACTTCCTCGTCGAATTCCATCTTGTCGTACGGGCATTCCGCATCGAGCAGGCCGAGTTTGAGCATGGTCCGCAGGTTGCCCTTCGTGCGGGCGTCCAGCAGTTCGTCGGAAATGAAACCGGCTTCGTAGGCGGTCTTGACCTGCTGGAAATTGGAATCGATGAACCGGGTCAGGCCGGCATCGAGGGACATGCCGATGGCTTCGTTGATGTCCTTGGCATAATTGTGGGCGCTGACCATGAACCGGAGGGCGCCGGCATCATTGACGATGGTACCGTTCATCCCCCACTCCTTGTTCAGGATGTCCTTGATGAACGGGTTGGCCTCGCAAGGGATGCCGTTGTACCGGTTGTATGCCGTCATGACGGACTGGGAGCCGGCTTTCGAACCCTTCCAGAAACCGTAGGAATAGTATTCGCGGAAGAGTTCCTCGTCGAACTGCGAATCCGTACCATAGCGGTTGTCCTCGTTGCTGTTGGCCAGGAAGTGCTTCATCAGCGCCGCTCCCCGCCAGTAGGTCGGGTCGTCACCCTGGATACCCTTGACCTCGGCGGCGACCATCTCGCCGACCAGATACGGGTCCTCGCCGAAACTCTCCTCGGTGCGTCCCCAACGCGGATCACGGGCCAGGTCGGCATTCGGAGCCCAGAGGATCAGGCAGTTACGTCCGCTCTTCTGGGAATAGTAACGGGCCTCGTAGGACATGACGTCGCCCACGATGAACGCCATTTCACGGTCCCATGTCTCACCGATGCCGTACGCCTGCGGGAAAGCGGTACTGTTGACCATCCGCGGCGGCGGGGGTACCTGGGGAGCCTGCTGTCCCTGACGGCGCTGCTGCTGGGGCGCCTGCATCTGGAACTGACCGGCGAATCCCAGGTTCGGAAGTTGGTTCGAGCCGCCGCGTACGATACCGTGGATGGCCTCCGTGCTGCCCGGATTCGCGATACCGAGGCGCGGGACACCCTGTCCCACGATGGTCGCGATCTTCTCATCGACCGTCATCAGCGAGACAGCATTGTCCAGACGCTCCTCCTCGGACAGTTTCGGGTCCTGGAAAGGATACTCATAGGTCTGTGCACGCAAACCGGCCGGTATAGCCAGCGCCGCAGCAAGGACCGCAAAAAACAAAATTCGGGTTTTCATACACTATGAACGTTTAGGGTAATCCTCATGAATATCTGTTTCAGTTCGAATATAATAAAAAAGAAACCTGAATACACTGTTCTCGACCACGGACAATTGATTTGACATAAAATTTGAACAATCGGTAAAGTCTTTTTTACAACAGACTACTTACTCCGAAAGATTTTCCTTATTTTTGTAAAGTCCTAACTACGTGTACACAACCCATAACACAAAACACATATGAAAAAAATCCTTACCGTAATCGCGACGCTCTGCATGGTTGCAGGTGCGCTGCACGCCCAGGAACTGGCGAACTTCCAGAGAGGAGGCGGCCGTGTCGTTTCCCCCGAGATCCAGAATGACAGCGTCACCTTCCGCCTGAAGGCCGACTATGCCACCATCGTCCGGCTCAGCACCTCCTGGAGCAGGCCCGTCGACATGGTCCGCGGCGCGAACAATGTCTGGGAAGCCAAACTCCCCTGCCCGCGTCCGGAGATCTACACCTACAACTTCGTCGTGGACGGCGTCTCCGTCAATGACCCGCAGAACATCCTCGTCCAGCGCGACGGCACCCGCTTCCTGAGCATGGTCATCATCCCTGGTGAACGCAGTGAGAACTACAAGGAGGCCAACCACCGCGGTACCGTCAGCCATCCCTGGTATGACAGCAAGATCCTCGGCATCAACCGCCGCCTGACCGTCTATACCCCGTACGGCTACGAGACCAATCCCAAGAAGAAATATCCGGTGCTCTACCTGCTCCATGGTGCAGGCGGCGACGAAGAGGCCTGGTCCTCCATGGGCCGTGCCGCCCAAATCCTCGACAACCTGATCGAGAAGGGCCTCGCCGAGCCGATGATCGTCGTCATGCCGAACGGCAACCCGGGCCAGCAGGCCGCCGGTACCCTGAATCTCCCCACCAAGCAGGTCACTGAGCAGGATGCCTATGTCAAGAGCCTCGTGACAGAGATCGTCCCGTTTATCGAGAAGAACTTCCGCGCCATCCCGAAGAAGGCCTCCCGCGCCATCGCCGGCCTCTCCATGGGCGGCGGCCACACCACCCGTGCCACCATCCTCTATCCGGATGTCTTCGACTACATCTGCCCGCTCAGCTGCGGTATCCGTGAGAGCGACGAACTCGACGCCCTGCTCCAGGGCATCAAGAAGGCCGGCTACAAGCTCTACTGGGTCGGCTGCGGTACCGACGACTTCGCATGGCCGGGCACCCAGGTCCTCGACAAGGCCCTCGAGCGCAACGGCATGCCGCACACCATCTATGCTTCCGACGGCGGCCACGTCTGGTTCAACTGGCGTCTCTACCTCAACACCTTCGCCCGTCTGCTGTTCAAATAGGTTTCGGAACGGCCGGCTCTCCGACAGCATAGATTAGTCGGCGTGTTATGTAAAAACATAATAATCAAGAAGTTAGTTAAAAGACCCTCGCCAAAATGACGAGGGTCTTTTTTATAACTCGAAGTGAGTCAATATGTTATAAAACACGCTTCGTTTCATGAAGCCGGACTATTTCCGCGCCAAATTATTTGTATTTCGCTACGCGTTCATCGTTGATGACTCCGGACCAGTTGAGGCCGAAGGCGAAGTCATACTTGTTGCCGTCGGCATCGACGAGGCATTCCATGTCACGCGGGACATCCTCGAACTGCTCCTCGACGGTCTTCATGTTGGCCGGGAGCTGCATCGGCAGGAGGCCGGACGGTTCCTGCTTGCCGCTGACGAGGTCGAGGACGGCCTGGTTCTGCACGCCCATGGTCACGAGGATCGCGTCGGCATAGGGTTCGAACTCCAGAACGGCCGGACGGCCGAGATTGACCACGACGACGACCGGCTTGGCACCCATGGCCTTCTTGGTGTCGATGACGAGTTTCAGGTCGTTGATGTTCGGGGTCTTGACAGTCTTGTTCTTGTACGTGCGGTTCGCGGATTTCTCGAGGCGGTCGCCGCCGGCGATACTCTCAGCACGCGCATAGACGGCCTTGTAATCATTGTACTGGAGGGAAATCGGGACATAGCCGTTGCCGCCCTTGTTGCGGTCCGCCACATCGTATCCTGCGCCCGACTGCGGGCCCTGGATCATGACGAGGGCGAAATCGGCCTGTTTCGGATCATCCACCCACTCGTAGTATTTCTCCACCAGTTCCTTGGCGACCGGCCAGTCCCAGCGCTCCGCCGTTCCGGGCGTCAGGCCGAACATGCCGCCGGCCCGCGGGAAATGACGCTTGGGAACATAGACTTTGAGTTTCTCCTGTTTCGGCAGGGTGTTCGCATGGTTCTTGACCATGACCACCGACTTGACCTGGGCCTCGTAGCCGGCCTGCATGAATTCCGGATTGCCGACGATCTCGGTGGTCCGGGCCGGATCCAGGTACGGATTCTCGAAAAGACCGGTACGGAAAGAGTTGAGCAGCAGGCGGACGGCGGACTGTTCGAAACGCGCCCGGGCGCTCTCCTCGCCGTAATCGTTCACCCACATCTGGTAGGCCTCCAGGACGGGGCCCTTGTCATTGTTGCCGCCGAACTGGTCGACGCCGGCCTTGATGACCTCGTAGTGGCGTTGGGCGACGGTCAGGTCTTCCACACCCCAGCATTTGCCGTCGAACGCCTCGATCGCGGCGTTGTCATAGGTGATGTTCCAGTCGGTGCAGACCACTCCTTCGTAGCCGTATTTCTCGCGGAGCAAGTCCGTGATAATGTACTTGTTATAACTGTTTCCCACGTTCTTTCCGGACGGATCGACGTTGTAGGAGATCGTGTAGTACGGCATGACCGCGGTCGCCGTCTTCGTGCCGCCGTTCAGGTTGAACGCACCCTCGACGAAGGCACGGAGGTGATCGGAGAAATTGTCACCGGGATACACGGCATACTTGCCGTAATTGTAGTGGGCGTCACGTCCGCCTTCTTCCGGACCACCGGAGGGCCAGTGTTTGACCATGGCGTTGACGCTCTCGACGCCCCAGCCGTCCGCGGCGCCCTCCGTCGTCTGGAAACCGTCGACATAGGCGCGGGCCATGTCCACGTCCAGGTCAGGATCCTCGCCGAAAGTGCCGTTGAAACGGCTCCAGCGCGGTTCGGTCGCCAGGTCGATCTGCGGGCTCAGGGCCGTCGCGATACCCAGTGCACGGTATTCCTTCGATGCGATCCGGCCGAACTGCTCGACGATGGAAGGGTCAAAGGTCGCGGCCAGGCCGAGGGTGGTCGGCCACAAGGAGATCCGACCGCCAGCGCCCATGTTGAACTCAGCGGTCGCCTGGGTCTCGTTGCGCGGGTCGGAGGAGTTGTTGGCCGGGATACCATGGCCGAAACTCTCGACATAGGCCTGCATGTTGTTGTTCCAGCGGGCAGCCACTTCCGGGCTTTCCACGGAGGTCACCAGCACGGCGCGCAGGTTGTCCTCCTTGAGGAACTTCTTCTGCTGGTCGGTCATGTCATAGGATTTCTTGCCGCTTTCCTGCAGGCTCTTTCCGTCATAGGTCGCACCGCCGCGGCCGTATGCGGCACCGGGGATGGCCTGGTGGCCGCTATAGAGCATGAGGCCCGCAATTTCCTCAATGTCCAGCTGGGAAGCCAGGTTTTTCGCCCGTTCCTCGGCCGGCAGACGCCAGTCCTCGTAAGGATCAATGACGCCGTTCCGGTTCAGGTCCTTGAAGGCGAAACCTTTATCTTGCAGCAGTTTGACGCCTGATTCGGCGCTGTAACCCAAGGTCGCGCCGCCTTTCTGGTTCACTTGTACATAACCGTCCTTCGCCTCTTCCTGCCACTTGGGGCCGCAGCACGCCAGGACCGGAAGGGCGGCCATCAGATAGAGAATGCTTCTTTTCATATGCTTGTCTTTGCGTTTGTTTCTGATACAATAATAATGAATTCCGCCGAGAAATCATACCCCTTTGCACAACCAGACGCGGTTTTGAACGAATGGATAAATTATTTGCATGATTCTTGCGTTATTTCGGCACGGTCCGTAACTTTGGCTCCATGAAATTTTTCAAGACTACCCTCATCTCCGGTCTCGTCGTCGTCCTGTGCGTTGCGGCCTTCACCGGCGTTTTCAAATACTACCAGACCGCTTCCTCGCCGCGTCAGACCGTCCGGGCCGACGGAGCCCGCGTCCATGTCGAGGAACTGAGTTTCTTCGACGGGATGGACAAGACCTATGGCAAACTCTACCGCCCGGCGGACGACACCCTGGGGAAGCATCCCGTCATCATTTTCTGTCACGGCATCAGCGTCAACGCCGACTGGTTCGACGCCTACTGCCGCAGCGCCGCAGCCAAGGGCTTTTACGCCTATGCCTTTGATTTCAAGGGCGGTTCCCCCACTTCCCGCAGCACGGGACTGAGCACGATGAAGATGACCGTCGACTCCGAGAAGGAAGACCTGCTCTTCGTTCTCAAACGCATCCGGCACGAATCCTTCACCGACAAGAGCAAGGTCTTCGTCGCCGGGCACAGTCTCGGCGGACTGGTCGCCGCCCTGGCCGCCAAGGAATCCCGCCGGGACATCGCCGGTTTGATCCTGCTCTCTCCTGCCTTCAACATCGTCGACATGGCCCAGGAATTCTATCCGAAACTCCGCCAGGTCAAGGACACGACCGACCTGCTCGGCACCCCGCTCGGAAAAAAATTCTTCACCGAACTCCGCGGCTTCGACCCCTACAAATGGCTGCCCCGCTACCAGCGCCCGGTCCTCCTGATTGAAGGAGAGAATGACAATACGGTTCCGCCGGCCTATGTCGAAAAGGCCTTCGAGCAGTTCGGAACCGCTGAATATGAACTGATTCCGAACACCGGTCACACGTTCAAAGGCGCAGACGCCGACGTCCGCCGCCGCGTCCTCGCCTGGCTCGAACGGCAACTGTAAGGCATTTACTCTCGACCCTTCCTCTCTTCCGACCTCACCTTTCCACTTGAACCTTTCCACTTGCGCTGCCCTCTGTGACCGATTTCGTGGAAAGGTTCCGCCTCATTTCCCGCTATTTCTCACATCCTGTTTGAACCTTTCCACCTGTACCACCCTCTGCGCCCGATTTCGTGGAAAGGTTCCGCCTCATTTCCCGCTTTTTCTCACATCCTGTTTGAACCTTTCCACCTGTACCACCCCCTGCGCCCGATTTTGTGGAAAGGTCCAAACACTTGCTTGAGGACTGATTGAATTCTTTTTTTCTGTTTCTTAAGCGCGATCCCGTGGAATAAGCGTATCTTTCATGAGAACAAGAAAGATACACGATGAAGAAAATCTACAATGTTTGCATTTCATCTCCAGATGAGGTATTGTTCCGGGACGAGGCAGATCATACTCATTTCATTAACTGTTATGCCAGGGCATTGGAGGTAACGGATGCTTCATCTTACTGTGATGTTGAAATGTCCACCCACAGTCATTTTTGTCTGGCAGCCGGGAAACTGCCAGAAACCGTCCGCTCTATCAGAACAGCTTATTCCATGTACTTCAACAACCGCTGGCATCGAAGAGGAAAACTCGGAGAATCTGGCTATTACGCGATTGAAGTCTTGGGGCTGAACCACTTCCTGACGGTCATCTGTTATGACATGCGCAATCCGGTTCACCATGGCCTGACCCCAACTCCTTTTTCCTATCCTTATTCTTCCGTCAACTGTTATTTTCGTGAGGATCTGGGTAAAACGCTGATTGTTGACAGGTCCTTGTCACTAGAAGAAATCCGCCGGACCCTGCCACGTCGCGCACGATGGTCAGATGACTTTGTCATGAATGAAAGTGGCATTTTCATCCGTGATTCATTTACAGAAGTCAAGGTTGTCGAGCGCCAATTCGGATCCGCCAGGTCCTTTAACTATTTGATGAACAGAGTTTCAGGTGAGGAATGGAGAAAAATGCAAGAGCAGGACCAAAATGGGATACAACCATTCAGCCTAGAAACTGTGGAAGCGCAAATCCTGCGTCACCAACCAAATACGGAACAAATCCTGAGAGACATGTACGACAAAGAACATGGCCGGTTCCGGAAACCAGCCATGGATGATCTGCAGTTATGTTCATTGATCGACAATGAATACGTGCCCGACCTTGGAATGTACAGCGTCTATGATCTTGCTCCTTTCATGAAAGAAAGAATTGCAAAGGATATCCTACGAAAACATCAGATTCCCTTTGATCAAATCAAAAGATGCCTTGTCCTCTGACTTACTGCCCGCCGAGGGTCGCGTAGAAAGCCAGGATGTCCTCCCAGGTGCGGAAAGTGTCGCCGCCCAGTTGCAGGACGGTGCCCATGAAGTCCTCCAGGCGGTAATGCTCCGGATTCCGGACGATGAAATAATCTCCCAGCAGCAGTTGCGGCCATTCCGTCTGGATGACATGGCCCCAGGCCTCCACACCCAGCCATTTCTCCGCCCAGCGGACCGGGTCCGGCCAAAGGGACGGGTGGTTGTAGGACGGGCAGGCCACGACATAAACGTCATACCGGCGGGACAGTTCGCGGAAGGCCTTGACAGCGCTGTTCTCCGGAGTGAAATCCTCCGGGGCCATTCCCCTGGGAAGATTGTTCCGCAGGTCGGCCAGGGTGTTTTCCCACTGGATGAAAATGACCTTGCGGGAACGGCCTTCCTGGCGGTCGTCAATCCGCTGTATAATAGGCAAAACGCTGTGCAGCAGGGCCTTGTCATCGACGTGATGCTCTCCGTCGAAACGGATGGCGTTCGGGAAACGGGAGGCAAAGAGGTCATACGTATGGACCAGTGTATCGTGGATGCCGAAAAGGCCGTAAACGCGGTTCTGTTCGTCTGTCCAATTCCCGGGCGTGGGATAGCGTGGATCAATCTCGGGAATGCCGTCGAAACAATGGGAGGAGACGTCCCGGAAGGCCTCCAGCAGTCCCTTCGTCATCAGGATTGAGGTCGCTCCGTCCTGGCGTGGATTGAAATATTCGTGGCGGCCGAGGCCATAGTTTTTCAACAGGGTGTCGGCCAGTTGGAACGCCGGATTGTTCAGGATGCGGTCATATCCGCGCAGCAGGGATGCATACATACCGCCCATGGAAGTGCCGATGACCAGGTCCGGTTTTTCCCGGGAACAGAGATCCTTCAGGTAATCCACCGCAACATGCGGGTCTTCCGGAATATCGGGAGACAGGACCTCCGTCTGCGGCAGCAGGACCCGGAGCGTCCGGGCCGTTCCGGTCGCACCACTGGAGGCAAATCCATGCAGGTATAGGATCTTCTTGCCGGACATCACCTCCGGCCGGGCATACTCGTAGAGTTCCATTTTACATGTCGTTTCGGACACAAAGATACAATAATCTCCCATCTTACCCGATCCTCCGCCCGAACCTTTCCACAAAAATGGGCGCAGAGGGCAGTGCAGGTGGAAAGGTGCGGCGAATATAAGCTGAAAACGACTATTTGTCGGGAACCTTTCCACAAAAAAGGGCGCAAAGAGCGATGCAGGTGGAAAGGTTCAGGCGGGTAGTGCGGAAAAGCGGCAAAAGAGTCGGAACCTTTCCAAAAAAAAGGGCGCAGAGGGCGGTGCAGGTGGAAAGGTTCAGGCGGGAAGTGCGGAAAAGAGGCAAAAGAGTCGGAACCTTTCCACAAAACCGGGCACAGAGGGCAGTGCAGGTGGAAAGGTTAAAAGTAGAGGGAAATAGAAAAATAGGAATTTCGGGAGAAAAGATTTATCTTGCAGGGAACAACGATTCTGACCATGAAACGAAACCTGATACGCTGTCCGAAAAGACTTCCGATACTGACATGGCCCAAACGCTTCCTGGTCCGCCTGATGAAGAAACCGCTTGGCAACCTCTCCGGTAAAACGACGGTCCTTTTTGCCGGTGTGACGCTGGGTGTCGTCATGCTGGCTGCCGGCTGCAGCAAAAGACCGGTCCTGGAACCTTATAACTGGAATCCCCGTGTCCATTATGCCCTGACGGAACTGCTGACGGACTACGGCAACAAATCCAAGGCCTACGACCCGCAGTGCCGTCCCTACGCCGTCTTCGACTTTGACAATACCACCATCATCGACGATATCGCCCAGACGCTGCTGGTCTATCAGATCGAGAACCTCTCCTTCAGCATTGCGCCCGAAGACATGTTCGAGGTCCTGACCCGCGGCGTGGCCGATCCGGACCGTGACTTCGGTGACGGCTGGACGCCCCGCCGGCTCGCAGAGGACCTCAGCGATGACTATGCTGTCCTGTCAGCCCTGCGCGATGACCCGGCCGCGATGCGCGGGACGGACGAATACAAGGACTTCCGCGCCAAACTGTGGTTCCTTTCCTCCAACATCGACATGACAGATCCCGACTCCCCTTTCGGCTGCATCTGGATCACCACCCTGCTCGACGGCATGACGGACCAGGAAGTCCGCGAACTGACCCGTGCATCGGTCGACTGCTGGATGGAACAAGGCAGCATGTGGCGTGAGACATGGACCACTCCTGACGGACAGATCGAAGTAAATGTTCCGAAAGGCATCGGACTGACGCAGGAGATGAAGAGTCTCTATCACGCCCTGCAGCGCTATGGATTCGACGTGTATATCTGTTCCGCCTCCCTGGAATCCGTCGTGGAAGCCATGGCCTGCGATCCGGCCTACGGGCTCGGAATCGACGAGGACCATGTATTCGGCATCCGGCTCGCTCCTACCCCGGACGGACGGCTCAAAGCCATCGGTGACAGCACCTATGCCCAGACTTACCGGGAAGGCAAAGTCCAATGTATCAAAGACTTGATTGCAAAGGACCATGGAGGCCGCGGCCCTGCCCTCGTCGCAGGAGACAGCAACGGTGACTTCGCCATGCTGACCTCCTTCCCCGACCTGAAAGTTGGCCTGATCGTCAACTGCCTTCGCACCGGCGCCATCGGCGGCATGACCGCCGCCTCGATCGGCAACGTGCCCGACCTCAGTCTCAAGGAACGCAAGAATCCGCTCTACGTCGTCCAGGGCCGTGACCCTGAACTCCTGCAATTCATCCCCTCCTGGGATTCCATCCCCGTAGAAACCTACCTTTCCGAAGATTGACCATGCTCAAACGCTTCCTCCTGACCGCCTGCATCGCACTGCCGGCCATCCTTGCCTCCGCACAGGAAAAGACCCTGCGGCTCGATTACATCTTCTCCGGCACCGACAAATCCACCGAGATTTCGCTCGCCCAGATGAAATCCCTCGACGGGTGGTACGGACGCCACGTCAACATGGACCGGCTCCACCTGGCCGGGAACGGACAGATCACCGTCCGCGATGCCGAAGACGGGAAGGTCCTGTATACCAATTCCTTCTCCACCCTCTTCCAGGAATGGCAGAACAGCGAAGAAGCCACCCGCGTCCGCAAGTCCTTCGAGAACGTCTTCCTCGTCCCCATGCCGGAGAAACCCGCCGAAATCACGGTGGAACTCTTTGACAGCCATCGCCGTCCTTCCGCCAGCATCCGGCATACCGTCGATCCCGCCGACATCCTGGTGCGCCCTGCCGGCAGCCATCCCACGCCCCACTGCGTCCTTCACCAGGCCGGTGACAGCCGCGACAAGATCGACATCGCGATCGTAGCCGAGGGCTATACGGCCGAAGAGGCGGAACGGTTCTATACCGACGCGCGCATCGCCATGGAAAGCATCTGGTCCCATGAACCCTTCAAGAGCATGCAGGACCGCTTCAACATCGTCGCCGTGGCCCCTGCATCCCGGGACAGCGGCGTCAGCATCCCGCACAACCATGACTGGAAGGACACCGCCCTCGGCTCTCACTTCGACACCTTCTATTCCGACCGTTACC
>JBGUXJ010000039.1:0-6676 GCA_045222055.1 Candidatus Cryptobacteroides sp.
TTTCTCGCAGACCATGTCCTGATGGCCCTGGAGGACCAGCGTCGGGACATGTTCCTTTCCGGGAGCTGCCTCTTTGGTGATCAAGACATTGCCGGTGGCGTCGGTCTTGCAGGCCAGGCCGTGGTCCGCCGCGAATTTCTGGAGGAAAGCGGTCATCTTCTCTTCATGACCGGATTCACGCGGGATCTTGGTGATCTCGCGGAAAATGTTGAGAACGGTATTGGAATCCATATCGTTTATTTTACGGGAACGAGCATGTTTTCGATGTCCGTGACATACTGCCGGAAAGTCCGGTCGGTGGACATCAGGTCCGTAACAGTCGTACAGGCATGCAAAACGGTTGCATGGTCCTTTCCGCCGGACTCGGCGCCGATGGTGGCCAGGGAACAGCCGACCAGGTTGCGGCTCATGTACATGGCGATCTGGCGGGCCTGTACGATCTGGCGCTTGCGGGATTTGGAGAGCAGGGTGTCGCGGGTGATGTTGAAGTACTCGCAGACCGTCTTCTGCACTTTGTCGATCGTCATGTCATTCTTCTGCTCCCCGACGATCTTCCCGGTCACCTGGGTGGCCAGTTCGACCGTGATTTCCTTATGGGCGAGGGTCGCATGGGCGATCAGGGAGATCAGGGCGCCTTCCAATTCCCGGAAGTTGGTCTTTACACGGGTCGCCAGATAGACCAGGACTTCGTCGTCGATCCTGACACCCTCCCGGAAACAACGGGCCCGGAGCATCTCCAGACGGGTCTGGTAGGACGGCGCCTGCAGTTCGACGGAAAGTCCCCATTTCAGGCGGGAGAGCATCCGCTCCTCGAAGTTCTGCAAGTCTGCCGGAGAACGGTCGGAGGTAAAAATCAACTGCTTGCCATTCTCGTGGAGATGGTTGAAGATGTTGAACAGCGCGTTCTGGGATCCCGGACCGAGCAGGTCCTGGATGTCATCGATGATCAGCACCTCGATCTTCATGTAGAAGGCCAGGAAGTCGACGAGCTTGTTGCGGACGCTGACTGCGTCCATGTACTGCGTCTTGAACTCGTTCCCGGTCACATAGAGGACGACCTTGTCCGGATCCTTCTCCTTGATGGCGATGCCGATCGCCTGTGCCAGGTGGGTCTTTCCGAGACCCGGCCCGCCGAAGATGAACAGCGGGTTGAAAGGAGTGCCGCCCGGAGCGTCGGAAATGCTCTCGCCGGCAGTCACGCCCATGCGGTTGCACTCCCCTTCGACCATGTTGGCGAAACAGTAGACCGGATTGAGGCGCGGGTTGATCTGGATTTTCTTCAGTCCCGGGAATACGAACGGACCCGGATTCCCTTCCGTCGGATAGGTATTGACCGTCACCGGCTTGTTCACCGGGACGTTGCCGTGGGAAGCAGGATACTCCATCGCAGGCTGGACCTTGACGGGACGCACCTTATATACCAGGCGTGCGTCCGTACCGATCACCCGGCGCAGGGTCTTCTTCAGGACATCCAGATACAGGTCCTCCAGATACTCGCGGAAAAAGTCCGTGGGCACCTCGAGGGTCAGCGTGGAATCTTTCAGGGAAACGGGTTTGAGCGGGTTGAACCACATATCGAACTTCTTCGGCTCAATGATCTGCTCAATGATCCGGAGACAGTTGTTCCAAACGTCGATATGCTGGTTGTTATCCATTCAGTACACGAATCGCATAAGGCGAAAAAAATCATCGGCACGAACACTCTTGCGAGTTTTCCTCCGATGGCAATGCAAAGATGGGGTAAAAATATTTTATAAAAAAATTTTAATCCTATTGTTTTTGTCGTTTCTTTTTCATAAATCAGTTTGGGAAACCGTCAAACGGATATAATTATAATAAACTGATTTACTGCGATTTACAATTACTTAAATAAGCATAATCATATAGTAAATCGGTATTTTACGTATTTTGAATTCTTCTAAATTAGCCACCTATGGAATAACGCCAGCGCAATACCCTGCAAGGGCATTTTTCCTACAGTCTGACGGTGTTGTTTTCCTCAATTCTTACCACGAAAGAATCGGGAAAATTTTTTTTGATTTTTTTTGCTTCTTCCCGGGCCTCGGCTTCCGTCGCCTTGACGCCTACGACGTATTTGTACAATTTTCCGGTCCAAACGGCGGTGGCCTCATAACCCTTGAAAAAAGGATCGGACGCCGGCATCTTCCGGCCGCTGGCCAGGACCTGCGTCCCGAAACTTCCGGCCGCCGGTTTTTCGCTCGCTTCCGGGGTTGAAACCGGAGCGGATTCCGGTGCCGGGGAAGGAGCCGTTTCCGCCTTCGCTACGGGCGTGGCGGTCTGTCCCCCGATGCTCGCGTCATATTTTTTCTTGAAGGAGACGAAGGCATTGTAAAGTTGGTGGGCGATTTTCTTCTGGTTTTCGTCCGTCTTCATGTTCGCCAGGTCGCCGGCATTGGACATGAATCCACATTCGATCAGGACGGCCGGCATGGCGGTCCGCCATAAGACCAGGAACGGGTCCTGGGAAATCCCCCGGCTTTTGCGTACAGGGCCGTTCTTCAAGGCATTCGCCACGTCGTCGGCGAACAGCAGGCTCTGCTCCAGATGGGGGTTCTGCATCTGGTTGAAGAAGATGAACGACTCCGGATCGTTGGGGTCGAAACCCTGGTATTTGCTGGAATAGTCATCTTCCAGCAAGATCACGGAGTTCTCGCGCTTGACGATCTCCATGTTATTGGAAAACAGGTCGCGGCCCTTGACGGAAGACTGACCGAGGCAGTGGACGGAGAAGCCGCTGGCGCTCTTGTTGGAGGCAGCGTTGATATGGATGGAGATGAAAAGGTCGGAATTCGCCTTGTTGGCGATATCGGCACGGTCGTTCAGCGTGACATATTTATCCGTCTCGCGGGTCATGACGACCTTGACGTCCGGCTGGCCTTTCCGGATCTCTGCGGCCAGTTTCAAGGCGATGGACAGCGTCAGGTCCTTTTCCCGGGTTTTCCGGTCGGCGCTGATGCAGCCCGGATCATGTCCTCCGTGACCGGCATCGATGCAGACGGTCTTCAGTCCGTTCCGTCCGTCGGCGAATGTCGGAGACGGGCAGGAAAACAGGATCAGAACGGCCAGGAAAAGTATTTTTATTTGTGAAATTCGCGCCATGGTCTTATCTTTGTAAGATATTTTACGTTTTGCAAATTTAATAAAATTTGCGACATAACACAGACTTTTGATGACATTGCATACCGTAAGGACTTTCGTAAAGCGACTCGCCCGCCCCGTGCTGGCGGTCGGCCTGGTTGCATTGATGTCATCCTTCCTGCTTACGGCGCAGGCCCAGAGCCGCCGGGAACGGCGCAACCGCACGACCTTCTCGCAAGCCGTCGCCTACCATCCCGACAGCGTCGTCGTATCCGATTCCATCAAGGCGCTTCGCGATTCCCTGCACCGGGTGGACTCCCTGTTCAAGATCGATTCCGCCGCCCTCCAGAAACAGAGTTCCCTGGACGCTCCCGCTTTCTCCGAAGCGAAGGACTCCGTCGTCGAAGTCTTCTCGGACGGCCAGCGGAAGATTTTTTACTATGGAGACGTATCCGTGACCTACGGCAACATGAAACTGACCGCCGACTACATGGAATACGACATGAAGACGGGAACGGTCTTCGCCCGGGGCACCTATGATTCCCTGTCCGGAGAATGGAAAGGACAGCCGGAGATGACCGAGGGCGGCACGACCTACAAGATGGAGGAACTCCGGTACAATTTCAATACACGCAAAGCCCGGATTACCAATATGTTCACCCAGCAGGACGAAGGACTCCTGCACGGGCAGAACATCAAGATGATGGCCGACAGGTCCATCAATATCGAGAACGGCCGCTATCAGGTCTGTGACCTCGAAGACCCGCATTACTACCTGCATCTGACCCTTGCCAAGGTGATCACGAAGCCGTCCCAGAAGACGGTCTTCGGACCGGCCTGGGCGGTCATCGAGGACGTCCCGCTGCCTGTTCCGATCCCGTTCGGTTTCGTACCCAAGCGGCCGAGCCGTGCGACCGGCCTGCTGATGCCGACTTTCGGCGAGGAAAACGCCCGCGGTTTCTATCTGCGCGACCTGGGCATGTATTTCGTTTTCGGGGACCATTTCGACCTGTCCGTGACGGGCGACTATTATACGCTGGGCTCCTGGGCGCTGGACATCAATTCACGCTACCGGGTCAACTACAAGTTCAACGGCAATTTCTCGATGACCTACTCGAACGACCAGACCGGCGAAAGGGGCAGCACGGACTTTTTCCAGACCCGGAACTTCGCCGTCCGCTGGTCCCATTCGCAGGACACGAAGTTCATGCCGGGAACGACGTTCAGCGCTTCCGTCAACTTCTCCAGCCCGTCCAACAGCCGGTATAATTCCCGTTCGCTGGACGAAGCCCTCCAGAACCAGGCGTCCTCGTCCATTTCCTTCTCCAAGAACTGGAACGGCCGGGTCAACCTGTCCATCAACGCCTTGCACAGCCAGAACTCCCGGGACAGTTCCTATGCGTTCACGCTCCCGAACCTGACACTGTCCATCTCCCGGTTCTATCCGTTCAAATCGAAGAACCGTGTCGGAAAGGAACGGATCTACGAGAAGATTTCCTTCGCCTACAACACGGCGTTCCAGAACAAGATCAACTTCAAGGCCTCCGAATTCATGCAGGACGGCTTCACGGACAAGTTCCAGAACGGCATGACCCACAATTTCCAGATCGGGCTTCCGAATTTCACCGTCCTGAAATACCTGCAGGTCACGCCTTCCGTCTCGTACGGAATGAACATGTTCTTCCGGAAATCCGAGTATGTCTACGACGAGGAGAAGGACAAACCCGTCCAGGTCTGGGGCAAGCAGTTCGGGACGATCGGAATGACGCACAATTATTCCGGCGGCGTCTCCATGAGCACCCGTATCTACGGCATGTTCAATTTCGGGAAGGCACATAAACTGCAGGCCATCCGGCACGTCATCTCCCCTTCCGTCTCTCTCTCGCTGAGCCCGGACAAGGCAACCCATTTCAACGGCTGGCGTACGCTGACCTATACCGACGCGGCCGGCAACCTGAAGGAATACGATTACAACATCTACAGCGGCCAGTTGAACTCCCCTCCCGGAAAGGGGAAGACGGCATCCATGTCCATTTCAATCGGCAACAACCTGGAAGCCAAGGTCCGCGACCTGCGTGATACGACCGGAAAGGGCGTCAAGAAGATCAAGTTGATCGACCAGCTGGGAATCAACACGGGATACAATTTCCTGGCGGACTCCCTGCGGATGAGCAACATCAGTCTCAGCCTGTCAACCTCCATATTCGGCAAGCTCGGCCTGAGCGGAAGTATGGGTTTCGACCCCTATGCGCTGGATGAACGGGGCCGGAGGATCAACCAGTTCAACTTCATGAAAGAGGGTATCGGAAAGGCCCTGCGCATGACCGGCGCCAGTTTCTCGCTGTCCTATTCCCTGTCCGGGAAAGGCACGTACAACGGCAACGACGGATCGAATGACGGCAGCGGCGGAACGAGCCAGAACACGGCGGATTATTACCGGCGGATCTACTACCATCCGATTACCGGCGAATACATCCCGGGCGGCTGGGTATACTATACCAACCCGAATGTTCCCTGGTCCGTGAACCTGAACTACAGTTTCTCCTACACGCCGTCCTATCAATATACGAACGGACAGTTGATCAAGAAAAAGACATTCAACCAGACGCTCGGAGCCTCAGGGAATATCCGTCTTTCCCCGAAGATGTCGATGAACGCGACGACCGGTTTCGATTTCGTCGCCATGAAGATGACTTCCACCCAGCTCAGTTTCTCCTACGACCTGCACTGCTTCAACATCTCGGTTTCCTATATCCCTTCGGGAAAATGGCAGAACTGGAGTTTCCGGATCGCGGCCAACGCCTCTGCGCTGGCTGACCTGCTCCGCTACAAGAAGAGCACGAGTTACTGGGACCGCTAGCCGGCCAGGGGTTGTTTCTTCCGATTATTTGTATTATCTTTGCAACGCAAACCGGCTCCGGTGCGTTTAGTTTTCTGTTCTTCCGGAGTCTCCATTTTTCCATTTTTCCCGTTTTTTGGGAATCAAATTGATTAATAATTTATTCACATATGCCACACAGTTTATTTGAACTGAATGCCATGTCCGAAGATCAACTCCGGACCCTGGCCGACGAACTGGGTATCAAAGGCACCAAGAAAATGAATGCCGAATCCCTCGGTTACGCCATTCTGGACCAGGAGGCATCCATCGCTTCCAAACAGCCTGAGCAGCAGCCGGAAAAACGCAAGCGCGGCCGTCCGAAAAAGAATGCGGAAGCGCCTGCCAAGCCGGAAGAAAAGAAAGCGCCGGCCAAGAAGGAACAGCCGGCTCCGGCCGAACAGCAGCCCGCCGCCCAGAAGAATCAGCCGAAAAAGAAGAAAGAGAACGCCCGGAAGGAAGAGAAGCCGGTAGTTGCCGAACAGCCGGCTCCGGCAGCAACGGAACCTGCCCAGCCCGCACAGCAGCCGGCAGAGGCGACGGCGCCCAAGAAACGGGGCCGCAAGCCCAAGCAGCAGGCGTCCGCCACCGAGCAGAAACCCGCAGCCGGCCCGCAGCCTGCACCGGAGAAACCGTCGGTCCCGGAAACCCCCAAGGCCGCACAGAACGAGGCCCCGAAGGCAGAACAGCCCAGACCGG
>JBGUXJ010000040.1:0-3877 GCA_045222055.1 Candidatus Cryptobacteroides sp.
CTCCATGCCCAGCCGGCGAAGGAGAGCATCGACGACGCGCTCCCCATCCGCGGCCTGGCCATCGAAGCCCCGTCGGTGAGAGGTCTCGGCAACTTCTTGAAATTCATCGAGGAAGACCTCGCCCCGGCACATTTCAACCTGCTGGTCCTCCGGATCGACTGGAACTACGCCTATACGACGCACCCGGAACTCGCCGACCCGAACCCCCTCACCAGGGAGGATGTCGGAAAGATCGTCGCCGCATGCCGGAAACATGGGATCCGCCTGGTCCCCCAGATCAACCTGCTGGGCCACCAGTCCTGGGCCAAGAACACCCTCAATCTGCTCCGGGTCTATCCGGAGTTCGACGAAACCCCTTCCGTCAAGACCGAGAACTATACCGAATGGCCCAATCCCGAAGGCCTGTACTGCAAGAGTTACTGCCCGCTCCATCCGGATGTCCATAAAGTCGTGTTCGCGCTGGTCGACGAGATCTGCGATGCCTTCCAGACCGACGCCTTCCATGCCGGAATGGACGAGGTCTTCTACCTGGGAGAAAAGGAATGTCCCCGCTGCAACGGCAAGGACAAGGCCGAACTGTATGCCGGCGAGGTGACCCTCCTGCGGAACCACCTGGCCCGGAAGGGCCGGAGTCTCATGATCTGGGGCGACCGGCTGCTCGATGGAAAGACCACGGGCCTCGGAGAATGGGAAGCGAGTTACAACTATACCTGGAGGGCCATCGACATGATCCCGAAAGATGTCCTGATCTGCGACTGGCACTATGAAAAGGCGGAACTCACCCCGGTCTATTTCGCCATGAAGGGACTCAGTGTCGTCTCCTGCGGCTGGAACAACCCCGCCACGTCCGTCCGGCAGGTCCGGGACATGGCGGCCTTCCGCGGCCAGTCGAGCCGGGAAGTGGCCTCCAACCTGCAGGGCTACATGCACACGATCTGGTCCGGCGCCGATGGATTCCTCCGATCCTTCGAGAGGGTCAAGGCGGGACAGGAGACCGGCGAGAGAGGCGCCGACGCCCGGGCGCTGCTCGCGGTCATGGAAGAATTCAAAACCCGATACGACAAATAATCAACAACCTTGGATATGAAGAAAATCATCCTGTTATTCAGCGCCATGGCGCTTCTTCTGGCCGGTTGCGCCGGCAACCCTCAGCCGACGTCCGCCTCCCTGGACGAACTGTTCCTCACCCGGAGAAGCGTCCGCGCCTATGAAGCCGGACGTTCGATCTCCGAAGCACAGGTGCGTGAACTGCTAACCGCGACCCAGCAGGCGCCTTCCTGGGCGAACCAGCAGCCGAGCAAATACTATGTCGCCATCAGCCCGGAAAAACGCGAAGCCGTCCTGGAGATGATCGGCGGCAACAAGGCGAAAGTCCTCAACGCTCCCGTCCTCATCGTCTCCACCTTTGAAAAAGGCAAGTCCGGATTCTTCCGCGGTACGCCGAGCAACGAGGTCGGCGACGGCTGGGGCGCGTATGACAACGGCCTCAGCAATGCCTACCTGATCCTGAAAGCGCGGGACATGGGCTTTGACACGCTGATCATGGGCATGCGTGACTCCGAGGCGATCCGGGGCGTGTTCGGCATTCCGGAGAACGAGGCCGTCATGGCCGTCATCTCCTTGGGCTACAGGGCCGAAGACCCCAGCGCTCCGGTCCACCGTCCCCTTGACGAAATCGCCAAGTTCTTCTAAAAACCGTTGATGGCCGCCACAAAAAAGAGGCTGACCTTCAAATTAGAAGGCCAGCCTCTGTCGTTCAATCTCCTGGGTTCGGACTATTTCTTCTTGAAGAGACCGCCGAGGATCTTGGAAGCGACACCGACGGCAGCGGCCGTTCCGAGGGCCTTTTTCACACCGCCGCCCTGCAGCGAGAGGATGATGTCGTTGAAATCGACGTCGCCGTCACCGTCCTGATCCTTGAAAATGCCTCCGAGCTTGCCCAGGACGACCGGGATCACGCCAGTGAGGGCGGAGCCGGCGCTGCCAAGGTTCAGCTTGGACAGGATGTTGTTGGTAAACAGGTTCGTCGCAAGCGCGGTGACCGGGCTGGACGCAGCGGAGGTCCTTCCGGAGAAGAGGTCTTTCAGCAGGGAGACGCCACCCGCTTTGGTCGCGGTCTGCGTGAGACTGCCGAGGATGGAACTGGAAAGACCGTTGATAACGGTGTCTTTCACATTGGAAGGAAGCTGGATGTTTCCTGCGGCGGACTGGACCTGGCCGAGGATAATGTCACTGATGGATGCCATAGGGGGAAAAAATTATGAATGATTAATCGTCGATGCTGACCAGACGGCCGTTCTTGTTGAATTTCAGTTCGAGTTCGTTGTTGAGTTCAACATCATAGCCGCCTCTTTCCTTGTCGATCTTGACAATGGTCGCATTCGGGAAACGTTCCTGGACCGCGGCAGCGATGTGCTGAGGGATCAGGGCGTCAGGAACTGCCTGGAAATGACGTTCTACCTTGTCCCATTCTCCCTTGGAGCTGAAACTGATTTCCGTCCCGTCATCCAGACGGACCTCATAGTTCGTCCGCATATGGTCGATCTCCTTCTTGGCATAAGAGATGGTCTGGTCCGGGAAATACTGCGTCACGAACGCCTGCGCGGCAGCGGGAAGTTCATTGGGGGAAATGATGCGGTCGCGGTCTGCCCGAAGAAGGGCGGAAGGGATCATGAGGAGCGCCATCAAGGCGACAAAAGCGAGAAGTACCTTTTTCATATTTAGTGCATTAATTAAATCTCTTGGAGCAAATTTAGAAAATACTTCCTGATTTCCAATCATTTTCTCTGCTAATGTCCCCAGCCGCCACCGGGGCCGCCGGGGCCGCCATTGCCGCCGGTATAGTTGGAAAGGGAGACGGAGGTTCCGCCCGAAATGCTATCTACTGCCCAGACGCCGTTGCACTTGCCCCCGCCGTTGACACTGACACCTTTGAATCCGCTTGCCAGCGACGGAGCCGAGACGATGAAACTGGAGATATTGGACGGCGCCTTGAACGCAGCGATGAAAGATTTCCCGTCGTACAGCGCGTTCCAGGCGCCGGCGGTTCCGGCCATGCTGTATACGTTCTGGGAAGCGGCATAGCCGCTCTCCAGGCCGCCGTAGCCCACCAGTGTCGCTCCGCTGTTGACATAGATCTTCTTCCCTCCCTCGGAATTGGCGTCGATGGCGACTTCCGGATTACCCCTCGTGCAGATGGCCATGACATAGCCGCCGTTGAGTTTGGTATTCCCGTTGGAGTCCATCGCATCGTTCTGGGTCGAGCAGGCGTAAACGAATCCGTCATTCACCGTCAGTTCTCCCTGGCAGTTGATGGCATCGTCGGCCGTCGAGATGACATGTGTCTCGCCGCCGTTGAAGGTCAGGTCTCCCTTGACCTCCAGTCCTTCTCCTCCGGTGCATTTGATGACGACGGAGCCGCCGCTGATGACCAGGTTGCCGGCATTCCCCGTGACCGTGGCGCGGTCTCCGGTGCCATTCTTGGTCACCCAGCCGATCTTGACGCCCTTGGCAGACACGTCGTTCACTTCGCGGCCTGTCGTGGAGATGGTCAGCGTTCCGCCGGAAATGTAACTGTCGGAGAGGGTGTGGTTGGTCTCATCGTAATCATAACTGCCTGCACGGATGCCTTTCCCGCCGTCGCCTTCATTCTTGATGGTGAGCGAGCCGCCGGTCATGGCGAAGTAGTTGTCCGCCTTGACGCAGGAGGTTCCGGTATATTCCGCGTCCTCCTCGTCGTAATCCACGCCGCCGGTCGACGTGACCATGTGCGTTCCGCCTTCCACCAGCACGTATTCGTCCGTGGAGATGCCCTTTGCCATCGCCGCTTCGATGTTTACCGCAAGGGTACCGCCGGACAGCTGGACATAGTCCTTGC
>JBGUXJ010000041.1:0-8623 GCA_045222055.1 Candidatus Cryptobacteroides sp.
CCAGTGAAGAGTCAACCATCGGTCACCAGCCGGTCATCTACGAGCCCGACCACATCTTCGTCGGGACCAAAGAGAATGTCATCATTCCCATCCATTCCGAAATCGACAAGACCCACTATATCGAAATGGAGATGACCACCCTGCTTGAGACCTATTCCCTTGAAGTCCGGAATATCGAAGGTGCAGAACGGATCAAGAACATCGATGTCTATATCACCGGGCAGGCGCCCTCCAAACACATGTGGGACCGCCGTTTCCCGTCAAAGATCAGCGCCATTTATTTCCCCTCCGAGCCCAAGGCCGAGAAAGACAGGCTCTACACGGTCTTCAATACCTTCGGGAAGTTCCCGGGTGCACATAATGACGTAATTCTCAATGTTATAGTCACTGGTGTCGATGGCGGTCAATATCAATTCACCTACGATGTTACCGACCAGTTCGACAATCCGGACAACATCAATCACGCACTCATTATCGATGATGAAAAAATTGTAATTCCGGACAAGAACGCCGGTGGCTTCCGCCCGGATGTCAAGGACTGGGACATTGAAATCATCCCCGTGCCGATCAACTAGACTTGCTCCGCGGCCATTACTTATCCTAACAGACAATACCAACATCTTTCATTAACCTTAAATTCTTTATCTAAATGAAAAGATCATTTTTGATTTTTGGCGCCGCAGCCCTTGCGCTCGTCGCCTGTAACAAGACCGAGGTTGTCGTGAATGAGACTCCTCAGGAAATCGGCTTCAAGTCCATCGCCTCCGCCCCGACCAAGGCCGGTGAACTCAACGGAACCACCTTTGATGGCAAGGGCTATGTCATCTATGCCTCCGCATCCCAGTATTCCAAGGACGGTGTCCTCGAGAACGGGGAATTCTTCAAGGATCAGCCCTTCAAGGACATCGCCGCACCGAAATGGCAGCATGTCGCGGAAGAGACCTCCGTGGTCGCCGATCCGATCTACTGGCCGATCGGCGGAGCGAAGGTGGATTATCTCGCTTACGCTCTTCCTATCGGTGAAAAGGCCAACATCCCGGCGCCCGCTTTCAATGCAACAGTTGTCGCCCAGGATTTCACGGTGACGGACTGGGACACCTATGACAACCAGGTAGACCTGCTCTATTCCGCCGCCAACAGCCAGACATCCGCCGCCAACGGTGTCGCCAGCGACTATGTCAAGATGACCTTCCAGCACGCTCAGGCCCTGCTCATCTTCAACGTAAAGGTCAATGAGGCCGCCAAGAACCAGTTGACCGTCAACAGCATCTCCTTCGTGGAAGATCCGAAGGCCGCTACGGTCAAGGGTACCCTCCGTACCAAAGGCACCTTCACGGTCGACAACACCCACAACAAGCTCGCCGCTGCATGGACGCTTGACGAACCCGGCTCTGACTACACCATGCCGATGGACCCTGTCTCCGCCAAGTCCGAGTGCAATCTGAGCACCGTCGAAGGTGTCGAGAACTACGGTACCGCCCTCTCCAAGACCGCGTTTGCCCAGCTCGGCGAGACCCTTCTCGTCCCGACCCAGGCCCGTCAGGACTTCACCATCAACTACACCGTCGGTGGCAAGACCATGGATTACACCTTTGCAGTTACCCGTGGCAGTTGGGATGCCGGCAAGAAGTATATCTACAATCTTGACTTTACGGTCAACGAGATCATCATCACCGAATCCGTCGTGGACTTCGAGGAAAACACTGAGAACGCAACCATCGACTAAGATTCCTTTATTATAGTTCATTAAACGGCTGGGCAGGCTTGACCGCCTGCCCAATTGCTATACCATGACAAAACTACACTTTCCATTAATGATAGCGGTTTCGCTGCTGGCGGGCGCCTGCAGCAAGACCGGGATCGCGACAGACGAGGTGCGGGAGTTGTCCGTTTCTCCTGAGATTACGCAGCTGACCAAGGCAGCACTTTCCGGCAATACGCTTGGAACGGACAATACGTATGTCGTGTACCTCTCCGCCTCCAGCGCCGAAATGGGCGAGTATTTCTCCGACCAGCTGTACTCTTACTGCGGTACGGCCCCGGACGGGAAGTGGAGAGCCTCGTCTGCACCCGGGGTCGCAAACCCGATTATCTGGCCGACCGGCGGCCAGGATCTTGATTTCCTGGGCATCGCCTGTATGCCGCAGGCGCACGAAGACCTGCAGGACCAGATCAAATGGGACACGACCCTTCCTGCGAATTCCGTGAAGATCGAGAACTGGGACCTGAACGAGCACCAGTACGATGTACTCTATGCCTCCAGGAACGCCCAGACGTATGGATCCAACAGCGGGACAGTCAACATGCAGTTCCGCCATACGGGAGCGCTCGTCTCCCTCTCCGCCAAATGCGATATCGCCGACGCTTTCACCATCAACGCCATCACCGTCAACGGACTCGAACATAAAGGGACGCTTACGATCGACAACACCCTCTCCAACCTGACCGCTTTCTGGGAGAAGACCGGCACACCTGCAGACAAGCAGGTCCCCGGACTGGGAGACGAGGGCTTGACCTTACCGGACACCGATTACGTTCCGTGCGGCGAGGACCTGCTCATCATCCCGCAGTCAGCCAAGTCCATCACCCTGACCTATACCCTTCGCGGCGCCGCGTCGCCCCTTGAATATACGATCAACCTTCCCCGCATTCTCTGGAAGGCCGGATACAAGTACAACTACGCCCTTGACTTTTCCCTGGAAGAAATAAAAGTTATTCCGACGACGACGATTTGGGACGACGGCGTCACAAATGTCTTCAGCGGCAATAACGATGGCAATATAAAACCTGTAGAATGAAAAAACAGATTTATCTTATTTGTATTTCCCTGCTGGGACTGGGGGCGGTTTCCTGTCAGAAAGAAAAGATGACATCGGAACCGACTCCTTCCCGCGTGCCCATCGTCGGCACCGCCCGGACGCCGGAAACAAAAGGAGCGCCACGCTTGAACGGTCTGGGAGACCTGGCCGATCAGGATTTTGGCTTGAGTGCCTGGTACACGCCCGAAGGGAGTGAATTCGGGGAAGGGTCCACCCTCTATATCGCAAATCATCGGTTCGGTACGTTGGACAACATCAACTGGCAAGGCATTTCAAAAGGACCGGAAGGCAAATCCCTCGACCCTGTTTATTATCCGCTGGATGGTTCGCTTTCCTTCTTCTGCTATGCACCTTATCGTGACAATTCCGAATTCAGAGACATTGTATTCGACAATGATCCGTCGGAAACCATCACGTCCCGGATGGACAACTATCTCCCGGGATCGCCTTTGATCAAGTTTACGCCTGAAAAGGAGACGAAGGACCAGATTGACTTCATGGCCGCCAACCCCGTACTGAACTGGGGGAGACGACAGGGGGACATCCCCGTGGACTTTGCGCTACATCTCACCACGAAAGTCCAGCTCCACTGTAAGGTCAGAGGGGCCGTCAACGACGAAGAACGTATCATTATCTCGAACGTGACGCTTAAAGACATCATCGGATCGGAGTACCTGTACTTCACGAAAGAAGGCGATGCGCTGATCCACAAATGGTGCAATGACATTTCGCCGGTAGACGGGAGTTCTTCGATGCCCCGGACCGAATATGAACTGTCCATTGAAAACGGAGCGCTGAATAACGCAAGTCTGAACACGGATTCCTTCACTTATATCAACGAAACTCCGGTCGGCGACATGTACCTTCTGCCCCAGGTGTTCAAAGACGAAGACGGAACGGCAGATCCCGGCAAATACCCGCAGCAGTTATGGATCGACTACCAGATCTTCAACGGAGATGATATCGTCGAATCGAACACCCTGAAATACGAACTGAGAGGAACGGAAGCGTGGCCCAGCGGCAAGACGGTGGCATATTACATCACCCTCGATATCGCCGTGCGCAAGGATCTGATCGTCGAAACCGTTGTCCTTAAAGACTGGGATAATGCCCAAAACACGCACAATCCTGAAGAAATACTGTATTAGATGAAACGCATAACTCAACTACTTCTACTGCTGCCCCTCCTGTGGGCGGCCGGATGCCAGAAAGAGGCCCCTCGCCAAGAAAACGAAGGGACGGAGAAACGGGACGAGGCGGTCGTGAAAATCCATGCCTCTCTTGCAAATCCGGCGAATGCGACAAAAGCCATCATTCATGGCACCGACATTCCCGACGGGTTTACTTATGGCATCTTCGTCTGCAAGGCCGGAACGACGGACACGCCCCATAAGGCGAATTCCTGGAACGTAAGTGCTTCCTTTACGGCCGGGACAGAAGGCGAGGAGGGCAGATGGTCTTACCAATATATCAATCCTGCAACCAATATCCTGGCCCCCACCCAATATGACAACATAACCATCACGGCCCCGCTTGTCGGCGCCCCTGAAGCGGACCTATATGCTTATGCGCCCTATATCACGAAAGCCGACGGAAACAATCCGCAGAAGAACATCGCCTTTGATCCGACGGCGATTCCTTTTGCCATTTCTCAGGAAATCCGGAAGCAGGATGACCTGATGTATGCGGAAGAAAATGCCACCGATGTCAACAAGGGTCTCAATCCCCTGAGCGAGAGCAACGAACCGCTTAAAGCGAATTTTACGTTCAAGCACGCCTTGGCGTTGCTCGCATTTGAGTTCGAAATAAAGAATTATTCAAGCAGTTACTCAAGCAGTTACCGGTTGAAGAGCATTACCGTCAAGAAGAAAAACCCGGAAGCGAACACGACTGCCCAGATATATAGATCAGGGACATTCAATGCGATTACCGGCAACATCAATTACGACGACTGCACGTCGGTCGACGCCCTCACGGTATCCCAACTCACACCCGGAGGAGAGTCCCCGATCATAAATCCCAACAAGCTTCCCGCAGCGGACCATATCGCCTACATGGCTTTGGTCCCCACAGAGTTGGAGGATGATGAACTGGAGGTCCTTTTTGTTTTTAACGAAACCGACCGGATAACCGCAAAACCTTTTGTCATTAAAAAGCAGTATGTGAAACATGGGGATGGAGAAACGTATGGCTTCCAAGGCGGATACAAATACACGTTCCGTTTCACCATGGATAACTACCTGTACCTGAAAGACTTTGATATTGAGCCTTGGGATGACACGATTATTCCTATAGAACCTGTCGAAATATGATGAACATAAAACACTTCCTGATGATTCTTCTGCTGCTTCCGGTGCTCTCCTGCGAAAGGATCGAGACGGTCCCGGACTGGCAGCCCACAGGGACTTCCTTACCTTTTTCGCTGGATACCAAGAGCCTGCCCGAGGGCGAACGCACCTATCGGGTGGTCATGGTAACGGCTGATGGCTCACTTAAGGGTAATGGAACATACCACAACAAAGAGATTACTCCCGGCGAAATGGGATCCTGGCTTTCGCCTTGTCGGGTAAACAATGCCGGCGAACCGCTCACGAGTACCGGTTCCATTGCGAACAGTTTCGAAGAAGCAGACCATTCAAGCATACATGGACTCCGTTATAGTGTCACTTATCGGAGCCTCCTTTATCTTTCCGCCGTTTCCCCTGCCATCAAAGAGATGAGCGACAATGGCAAAACCTACTTCCCGTGGGATGCCGAAAAAACGCTCTACCTGAGTGACAGTAAACCTGTATTCTGGGAAGGATCGTGGATCGGTGGCAATTATATTTACGATCCGCGCACAGAAGAAGAACTCAAGTTGATCGACCGCCGGGCAAGGTTTTTCGTCCACATCGAATGTGGCGAACTGGACGAGGCCGATATTCAGGCCGTCAGACTTACTTATGTCAACAAGGCGCGCTGGTATGTCCTCGGCGGTTTTTCCGCGGCTGAGGGCCACTACACGACAGCGACGTATTCTCTCTACGACTTTACGGTCGACGGCGGGATCAAACACCTCGAAAAGAGTAGCGGAGATGTCTGGGATTCCAACGGCTCCTATATCTTGCCGCTCGCGTACAAATCAGAGAATCAATACCAGACGATGCAGCCACAGTTGGAGATTCTGCTTGGCACAGATACGGAGAAACCCGGCAGAACCACGATCAATCTTTCGGAAGACATTGAACCCATGAAGGATTATCTTCTGACGCTCCGGGTATCCAAGCAATATATCTGGTGTCGTCTCACCGCCTTGGATTGGTATGATGTCAATCCGGTATCGACTTCAGATGAAGAATGGGCCAAAATCGCGATCAACAATGGCGTCAATTCCTGGGACACGCCGGCCCCTATCGGCACGGACGACTGGAATCCAACTCTATAACGATATGAAAGTCTACAAAATACTACTATTCTTTCTGTTTGCGGGCGGCATCCTGCTCGCAAGTCCTTCCTGTTCACAGGAGGAATTGAACATCCGCCCTCTGGAGGAGCAGGAGCGTTATCCTGTGTCACTGTCTCTTTCCGTAGCAGGGCTGGAGCATGGAACGCCGGAAACCAAGGCCGCCGTCGTGGATCCGGACCTTGACGACAACCTGACGACTATCCAGCAAATCCACTGTTTCACCGTGCTGCAATTTGAAAAAACGGGAGATGGCAGCGTGCTGCGCGGCAGAGAATCCTATGAAGGTACGCAAGTTGCGCCGATCCTGAACGGCACCGAGCAAATAAAAGTACTCTATTCCAAAGGAAACCAAGCCTTTATTTTTGTCGTCGTTGCCAATACGCTCAATGTTTACGGCAATGTCAATTCAACCACGCTGGAGGATTTCACGAAGCATTATTCGGAATTGACCGGCTATGATCAGGCGTTCCTCCGGATAGACGGGAAAGACTATCTCCGGATGAGCGGCAGCGCCGAATTCGACCATGTCGATCAAGGTACGGTGCTGGATGTGAACCTGATCCGAAACGTATCCAAAATTACCGTCAATGTGACGAATGCCACTGACGGTGACGGGAAAGTCGCGCTGGAAAAGGTCCAACTCCGGGACATCAACGCCAAGTATTACTACCGGACACCGCTCGACGGGAACAAGGAGCCGGCATACGAAGATCCCTATTCGGCGAATCGTCCATGTCGCTTTGACAAGGAGCAGGAGGATTTCCCGGCCGACGGAAACAATGGCGCTGTCCAGACCTTCACGTACTATGTGCCGGCCAATCTCCGGGGTGTGACCAACAGTGAATTCCAGTACACCAAGGGGCAGGACGCACCGGAGGGAGCAACGCGATTCTGCATGTATGGCACTTATGGGGATGACAATACGCCGGTCAATTACACCTATTATCTGGGCGGAGACCTGGTGAAAGACTTCAACCTGAAGCCCAACCACCACTACACCTACAACATCACGCTGAAAGACAAGGGCAACGCCCGTTTTGACTATCGGGTCGAAGATTTGGAGGAGGTGAAGTTCCATGTTGACGCCAACAGTTACATGGTCCACCCGCCAAAGGTTGAAGGCCAATCCCGCGTCTACGCCATCCCGATCCGGCGTGCAGCCACATTTTGGAACAAAGAAGGCGAGAACGGTGGCATCTACGGCGCCAGTCAGTGGGAGAAAAAGGACTACTCCGCTTTCAGCATCACGCCGGATACGGAGTGGACGGCCGAAGTCATCGGAGACGATTTCGGCATGACTGCAGATCAAAAAAATGAATTCCTGTTCAAGCGCAGCGGGACGGGGTTCGATCCTACTCAGCCGACACAGGATCCGTATTTCAAGATACGGGTCAAAGCCGGAATGCAGGGAAACGCCCAGATTGCCGTCAAAGTCGGAGACAACATTGTCTGGAGTTGGCATATCTGGATCACCGACTACGATCCGGATCAGAAAAACCTTATACCCCGTCAGGGACAATACTTCTACGATGTGGAAGGAGGTCAGGTCCATCGGTATAACAATGCTTTCTTTAACACGACCGCACCGACTGAAATGACCGATGGATACAAAAACGGCTTCATCATGGACCGCAACCTGGGAGCATTGGGCATTTCATTCGAAGACCAAAGCAGATCCATGTATTATCAGTTCGGGCGCAAGGATCCTTTTTGGATGAACGATTCTCGTGCAAGAGAAATACTAACCAATACCGGGGAACCCATCTTGTCGATAAACACGCTTTCCGTCCCCCAGAACGTACGCTATGGCGTATGTCATCCCAGGACATTCATTTCCGCGTCGAACCAACCTTCGGGCAACGGTTGGACATCCAACCGGGACGAGGACGATCTGGCGGGCCCCGGAGAAGGATGGTTTGATCGTAAATACTATCAGCACATAGGGAATCAAGAGGTCCTTGAGATCAAGAAAAGCATCTATGACCCATGCCCTCCCGGATGGAAAATACCCAACTCTAATTTTGCCTCCGGCATTTATATTCCCAACAAGTCCATCGTCGTCACGGAATCGACGAATGTTGAATTCACCGAGAATGGCTTCAACTATTGGCCGGAAGGGAAAACCAACAAGGATAAAACCGGCACGGTTTTCTTACCTGCCCTGGATTTCATAAATGGAAACGGCAACCTGAATGTTGAAAAAAAGCGCTGCCGGTTGTGGACCAATCGCGGCTACATTTCGACCTCGTCTGATCCGGTGACTAGAATCAGCCAGCAGACAGCATCCTATTATTTGGGAATCATGACGGATATTTCGATGACGAGTGTCGGACAAATACACGCTTACCCCGTACGCTGC
>JBGUXJ010000042.1:0-3011 GCA_045222055.1 Candidatus Cryptobacteroides sp.
GGATGCGATCTTCCCGGCCAGGAATTCCCGGTATCGATCTGCCTGTTCCCCATTGAATTCGCCCCGCTCCAGGGCGGCTGCCACCGCCGCGTCCAGGTCGTCCGGTACGACCGTTCCGGCCAGGATGCCATGCAGCACCAGGCCCTTCAGGCGAGGAGAACGCACCAGGGCGTCCTCCCGGAAAAAGTCGATTGCGTCAGAAGAGAACTTCAGGCGGCCGCGTTCCCGGACATCCGTCTGTTCATCCCCGGCATCGGGATTCAGCGGCCAGGAAAGATAACGGGCTTCCCGCTCCGCGGGTCCCTTCTTCTGCTTCAGGCGGGAGAAGTCGTACATTTCCCCATACATGCGGGGCTTCTTGTACAGCCAGGCGAAGAGGACCTGCGAAAAGTCCTTGTATACCTGCCTGCCGTTCTCACACGCCTCCGCGAACTTCTTCTCAGGTGCTTCCGCAATGACATGGAGCCCTTTTTCCGCACGCGTGAGCGCGACATAAAAGGTGTTGATATTATCCATGTACTGCAGGAGCATCTCACGCTCCAAATCCTTGGAGAACAAGGTTTCCTTCGGTTTTTGGGAAGAAAGGTATACATGGTAGGCACCGTCCGCCACACCCTTCAGGTCGGTGCCGGCCAGGTCCGGCCGGCACCAGCGCATTCCATCCCTATAGAGGCCGACCGTCTCGGCATAGGGGAAGATGACATACGGGAATTCCAGTCCTTTCGCCTTGTGGATCGTCAGGATCCGCACGGAATCCGGATCCTCCGGAGAACTGATCTTCGGATCCAGGTCCTCCCACGCTTTCAGGAAGCCGGCCAGGTTGTTGCCATGGGCGGCGGTCCAATCCTGCAACTCGTCCATGAACGACTGGATATACAGTGTCTCGCCTTCGAACAGCGAGGGGTCGCGATCCCGCAGGGACCGGAGCAGTTCTTCCGCCAGGTCGATCAGGGAATGGTAACTCTCCGGGACGACGATATCGAGTTTCCGCGCCAGGTAGCCGGGCACCCTGTCCGAACGGTTCTCCACGCAGGAAAGCAGGGAGACCAGCCGCCGGACCGTCACCGAAGACTTGACCCGCAGGGAATCGTCCGAAATCACCGGGATTCCCTGGTCCACCAGGAAAGCGGCGATGTCGGAGCCCGTATCGTTGGAACGTACCAGCACGGCGATGTCTCCATACCGCGCACCCGCTTCCCGGGCCCGCCGGATGGAATCCAGCACGGTGTCCATTTCCTCGTCCTTGCCGCAGAAGGTCACTTCCACGCTGCCCGGAGCAGGATCTTCGGTCCGGATCTTCTGCTGCACATCGGCATACACCTGGCTGATCAGGCCTTTCTTCCCGGCATACTGCAGGTCCAGCTGTTCCGCCGCCCATGAAAAGAATCCGTTGTTGAACGAGACGATCTGCGCCAGACTGCGCCAGTTCTCCTGCAGCGGCTCGCCGTCGTCGGCAAGCGGAAAGGACTCCTTGACCCGGGTCGCCAGCAGGTCCCAGTCGGAGCCGCGCCAGCGGTAGATGCTTTGCTTGACGTCGCCGACGATCAGGTTGTCCCGGTTGTTGGCGTCGCTCTCGGCCAGCAACGGCCGGAAATTGTCCCACTGGATGGTCGAGGTGTCCTGGAACTCGTCCAGCAGGAAATCCTCGAACTTGACACCGAGTTTCTCGTAGATGAAGGGCGCGTCGCTGCCGTCGATGATCCTCCTCAGCGTGACCGAAGATTCGTCCAGACTCATGACGTTCTTCTCCTGCAACAGGGTGTTGAACTCCCGGTAGATCTCGCCGGCCAGGCCCAGACTGTAGACTTGCTGCTGCAGGATCTTCGCCGTATTGTAGGCCTTGAACGGACGGTCGAACAGGTCGCAGAATGCATTCAGCGGGTCTTCCAGCACGCCTTGGACCTGTCTGAGCAGACCGGCGTTCTTCTTAGGGAACCACAGTTCCGGATCCCGGGCTTTCTTGACCCATGCTTCACTCGGAGCCGGAATATCGGATTTGGGATCCAGTGACAAGTATTTGTCCTGCAAGTCTGTAAGAAAACCTGAACGGGTCTGGCCCGGATTCACGCAGGCCTGCGCCAATGCATCCAGCACAGTCTGTGCGGCGTCTTGCACCCGGGTGCGGAACGAAGACCGGCACGTACGGCAGGCCTTCTGGACTCCCCGCAGGTAATCCTTGGAATAAATCCGGTTCTCGTCGAGCCCGGCCTTTTCGACCAGTTCGCGGTGTTCTTCGGACTTCAGCGCATCCGCCATCTCGTACAAGGAATCCTCCAACTTGAACCGTTTCCCCTGCTCCAACTGGTCCATCGCACTGTCCGAAAGCCAGCCCAGCAGATCCTTGTCATTCTCCGTCAGCGCATCCAGGATCCGGTCGACGCTCTCATGGACAAGCGATTCCTTGTCCAGTTCGACCTGATAGGAAGCGAACTGGCCGATTTCCCGGGCAAACGCCTTGAGCGCCTGCTGGAAGAACTTGTCGATCGTACTGACGGCAAAGGCACTGTAATCATGGAGCATGTCCGTCAGAAGTTCCAGCGCCCGTTTCCGCAGTTTTTCGACTGGTCCGAATTCGGGAAGGAATTCTTCGTAATACAAGGATTTCTCCGGCTCATGGGCCAGGATATCCAACTCCTTGATGATCCGGCTTTTCATCTGGTCGGTCGCCTTGTTGGTAAAGGTCACGGCCAGGATGTGCCGGTAGGCATGCCGCTCTTCACTCCTGAGCAGCAGGGAAATATACGTTTTGGCCAGGTTGTGCGTCTTGCCCGAACCCGCCGATGCTTTCAGAATCCGTATCATCGCCCGCAGATGGTTTTAAAGTCACAATACTTGCAGGTTTTGCTGCTGTCCGTACGAAGGATCGGTTTGTCCGGATCGGCCATGTCAGCAAGCAACTCCTTCAGTTTCACCCGCATCAGGTCCTGGAATTCCGTACAGACTTCTGCTGAGCGGATGTCATCCGAAAACAGTTTTGCCGCCGGGTAAACCACATTGAACACCCGCGAGCC
>JBGUXJ010000043.1:0-3569 GCA_045222055.1 Candidatus Cryptobacteroides sp.
GGCGCCCCGGGCCGCCCGCGACTGCGGACTCGGGCTGAACGCCGGCCACGACCTCAACCTCGACAACCTGGCGTTCTTCATCCGTACCATCCCCTGGACGGACGAAGTTTCGATCGGCCACGCCATCATCAGTGACGCCTTGTACATGGGTCTTGAGAAAACAATCCAGGCCTATTTGTCCCGGATTAAAAATTTTTAGCTATCTTTGCAAATTACTGGCTGTTGTGCCATGAAATGAAGAGATAAAAAACAAATCATACAATGAAAAACACTCCACTCATCCTCAGCATCATCGCGCTCGTCGCTGCGATTCTCGTCGGTATTCTCCAGCTTACCTCAGGTAAGGGAAAGGCAGCCACTGTCTCCGCTGAAGGCACCGAATCCGTCGCCGCGAAGGGCGCCGTCGTTTATTTCAACCTGGACCGTGTCCTGAACGAATATGACATGGCCAATGACCTGAGTTCCGTCGTCGAGACCAAGGTCCAGAGCATCCAGCAGGAGATCACCCGCCGCGGCAACAACCTGCAGAAGAAAGCCAACGACTTCCAGGAGAAGATCGACAAGGGCCTCATCACCCGCAGCGTAGCCGAAGTCCAGGCCCAGAAATTGCAACAGGAACAGAACGAGTTCAACACCTACGCCGGCCAGAAGCAGCAGGAGATCGCCGAAGAGCAGCAGGTCATGATGAACCAGATCGGCGACGCCATCAAGAAGTTCATCGACAAATACAACGAGGACAAGCAGTTCGCCCTTATCATCAGCTGCCAGGGTGACGTTCTTCCCGCTCCGGTCGTTGCCGGTGACGCCAGTCTCGACATCACCGACGAAGTGATTGCCGGCCTGAACGAGGAATATGTCCGCAACAAAGCGAAAGAGAACAACTAATCATTTTTCATGAGAAGATTGTGGATTCTGACGGTAGCCTTGTGTCTGCTCCCGGCCATCGGGATGCAGGCGCAGGATTATACCCAGCCCCCTGTGACCGTCTCGAAGGAGAAGGTGCGCGGGAGCGACGGGAACGTCTATTACTCCCATGTAGTCCTGGAGAGACAGACCCTGTTCTCCATCAGCAAGGCCTACGGAGTGACGGTCGACGAGATCTATGACGCCAACCCGACGCTCAACCTCCGCAGCGAGGGACTGAAAAAGAATGCCATCATCCTCATTCCCGCGACGTCCTCCGTGGCCGAAACCGCCGCCGCCCCGCTGATGCAGACGCAGCCGACGGCACAGGCTTCGAAGGATGAATTCATCTCCCATACGGTCCGCTGGTATGAAGACATCAATGACATCGCCGCCAAATATGGCGTATCCGTAGATGTCATCATGCAAGCCAACAACCTGACTTCCAAGAAACTGAAAAACCGCCAGAAGATCCTCATCCCGAAGGATCCGGTGGCTTTCCTGGCAAGCCGTCATGCTCCTTCGCAGCCGGAAACGGTCCAGGAGGCCGAACCGGTGGTGGCGGAAGTTCCGGCCGAAACCGTAACGGTTCCGGAGGAAGAACCGGAGGTACAGCAGGAGCCCGAGAAGCAGGGACGCACCTGGCGTTTCCCGTCCATCTTCGGCAGCAACCGCAAGACCTCCGTCAGCACCGTGCTGCTGCTTCCGATGCGGAACAGCACCAGCATGGATTTCTACTGCGGTTTCCTCATGGCGGTCAAGGAACTGGGCGAGAAAGGAATCGGCTCCGAACTGAACGTCTATGATGTCAGCGGCGGTGCCCTGCCCGTGACGGAATCCCGTCTTGAAGACGCGGATGTCGTGATCGGTCCGATCTCTCCCGCCGACCTGACCAAGGTCCTGAACCTGGCCGACGGACGTGCCGCCATCGTCTCCCCGCTGGACCAGAAAGCGACCTCGCTGGTCACGACCCACCGGAACCTGATCCAGGCGCCCGCCTCCCTCGCCGCACAATACAGCGACGTGATCCGCTGGGTCCGGGAAGACCGTCAGGACAACGACAAGGTGCTGGTCGTCTCCGAACGCAGCAACGAGCCGTCCGAATTCCACGGCATGATCGATGCGTCCGGACTGGAATATACGCCGTTCTCCTACAGCATCCTGCAGGGACGCGGCATCACGACCTCCCTGGGCAACAACCTGACGCGCGACGGTGTAAACCGGATCATCCTGGATTCCGAAAGCGAAGCGTTCGTCACCGACGTGGTGCGCAACCTTTCGCTGCTCATTCACAACCGCTATCAGATCGTGGTTTACTGCCCGTCCAAAGTCCGTTCCTTCGATACCATCGACGTGGAATACCTGCATAACGTCAACCTGCATGTCTCCATGTCGTATTTCATCGACTATGACAGCGCAAAGGTCCGCGACTTCCTCCTGGCGTACCGCGGCCTCTTCGGAACGGAGCCGAACCAGTTCGCCTTCCAGGGGTATGACCTCGCCAACTTCTTCATCCAGACCGTCGCCGACCATGGCGACCATTGGATCGACCGGTTGGACCGCATCGACCGCAGGGAAGGTCTCCAGGCTGATTTCCAGTTCATGGAAGCCGGAGGCGGCGGTCTGGTCAACCATGGCATCCGCCGGGCTGTCTACAACCCGGATTTCAGCATCAAGATCGTACGATAGCGATTATTTCAACAGAGATTTTGCATTGGCCACCGCCTCGGGCGTAACGGCGGAGCCACTGAGCATGCGGGCGATTTCCCTTACACGGGTGTCGCCCGTTATCTGTCTGATGTCCGTAACGGCCCGGCCGTCGGAAAGGATGTCCTTCGAGACGAGGTAATGGGCATCACCCTTGGCCGCGACCTGCGGCAGGTGCGTGATGGCGAAGACCTGCATGTCCCGGCCCATCTCACAGATCATCGTACCCATCTTGTCGGCCACGCTGCCGGATACGCCGGTGTCGATCTCGTCGAAAATCATGGTCGGCATCTTGGTAAAACGGGCCATCAAGGCCTTCAGGCAGAGCATGATACGGGAGCGCTCGCCTCCTGAAGCGCAGCGGGCCACGTCAACGAGGTTCCGGCCCGTCGCCGAGAACAGGAATGACACGGCATCGATGCCGGCCGGTCCGGGAGCGGCCGGTGCCAGTTCCACGGAGAAAGCACTCTGTTCCAGTTCCAGGAAACGCAGTCTGTCACGGATGGCCTCCGCAAAGGGACGGGCGGCCTTTTCGCGGCTGGCATGGAGACGGGCGGACAGGTCCGCGTGCCGGAGACGGGCGGCTTCCACTTCCTGCAGCAGCCGGTCCCGCTCCCCCTCCAGCGCCGTAGCGTCGTAGAGGGCTTCGGACAATTCATCCCGGCGGGCGATCAGTTCCGCGACCGTCCGGACGCCATGCTTCTTCATCAGGTCGTACAGCAGGGACATCCGTTGCTCGACGGTTTCCAGCCGCTCCGGAGACACCGAGACGGACTCTTCCAGGGAAGCGACTTCCGAGAGGATGTCATCCAGTTCCAGCCGGGCGGATTCCAGGCGGTCCGCCAGCGTGCCGGCCGGTTCCAGGAAACGGGCCGTACGGGTCAGCTGCCGGGACGCCTCTTTCAGCAAGGCATCCAGCGATGGACGGGTCTCGTCGCCCTCGAACAGGTTGCCGGCGG
>JBGUXJ010000044.1:0-11020 GCA_045222055.1 Candidatus Cryptobacteroides sp.
ATTGTAATACTTGACTCTTTTCTCTGTTTGATAAATGAACATGGTTTACTCTTTGTTTGTGAGTCAACCTTTTTCAGTTTAAGACAATACTTACCGCAACTGGAAGGCGGTGGCGGGCTGGATGTGGAAGGCCTCGCGGATGCGGGGGACGGAGTCGAGTTTCTCCCAGCCGAAGAACTGGACGTCGCGTTCGACTTCGGCGCCGTCGCGGATCAGCTTGAGGCGGCGGACATAGGGCTCGCGGCCCATGTGGCCGTAAGCGGCGGTGGGCTCGTAGATCGGGTTCTGCAGGCCGAACTTGCGGATGATGGCGGCGGGACGCAGGTCGAAGAGCTTGCCGACCATTTCCGCGATCTCGCTGTCGTGGCGGATGCCGGTGCCGTAGGTGTCGACGAAGATGCTGACGGGACGGGCGATGCCGATGGCGTAGGAGATCTGGACGAGCATTTCGTCAGCCACGCCGGCGGCGACCATGTTCTTGGCGATGTAGCGGGCGGCGTAGGCGGCGCTGCGGTCCACCTTGGAAGGATCCTTGCCGGAGAAGGCGCCGCCGCCGTGGGCACCGCGGCCCCCGTAGGTGTCGACGATGATCTTGCGGCCGGTCAGGCCGGTGTCTCCGTGGGGTCCGCCGATGACGAACTTTCCGGTCGGGTTGACATGGAGGATATAGGTCCCGTCAAAGAGGGCGGCCGTCTCGGGCGGCAGCTGGGCGAGGACGCGGGGCAGCAGGATCCGGCGGACATCTTCTTCAATGCGCGCGTGCATGGCTTCGTCGGAGTCGAACTCGTCGTGCTGGGTGGACAGGACGATGGTATGGACGCGGAGCGGCCGGTGGTTCCGGCTGTCGTATTCGATGGTGTACTGGGCCTTGGCGTCCGGGCGGAGGTACGGCATGACCGTGCCTTCCCGGCGGATGTCGGCCAACGTCTTGAGCGTCAGATGGGAGAGGGCGAGCGGAAGCGGCATGTACTGGCGGGTGTCCCGGCAGGCATAGCCGAACATCATGCCCTGGTCGCCGGCGCCCTGCTGGTCCGGTTCCTCGCGGACGACGCCGCGGTTGATGTCCTGGCTCTGGTCATGGATGGCGGAGAGAATACCGCAGGAATTGCTGTCGAAGCGGTATTCGGCCTTGTTGTAACCGATGCGGTCGATGACGTCGCGGACGGTCTTCTGGATGTCTACATAGGCGTTTTCCGAACGGACTTCGCCGCCGACGACGACCAGACCGGTCGTGCAGAAGGTCTCGCAGGCCACCTTGGCATAGGCGTCCTGGCGGAGGAATTCGTCGAGGATGGCGTCGGAGATCTGGTCGGCCACTTTGTCCGGATGGCCTTCGGAAACGGATTCGGAAGTAAACAGATAGTTCATATCAAATGTATTTTTCAGTATTCTTTTTCAGATTCTTCGCTTTGCTCAGAATGACAGAGTCAAAGGAGCATAGCTCGGAATAGCAACAAAAAAAGGCTCCCTGGGGGAACATGGAGCCATCACAAAAACACAAAACATTGATATGAAAAGCGGTCACAGTTTTCGGCGTGACCAAAGGTCAACATTTTAGCATTTTTTAACGTGGTTGCAAGCAGGCAAATCTCTCCACATTCCTAAAAGGAGTCGCAAAGGTAAGGAGAAAACTTAAAAAACCAAACTTTTTGAGCGATAAAATGATGAAAACTACGTTAAAACGATTTTTTATTTTCCGAATCTCTCAGATTCTTTTAACTTTGCGCCCGGAAAAAACAACCAACCCATTATCAATATCTATGAAACATTCTTTCAAGTATGTTTTGCTTGCAGCCATTTCGATGGTCGCGAGCGTCGTCGCCTATGCCCAGGTGACGACTGCATCCATTGCCGGTCGCGTCGCTGACGCACAGGGCGCCGTCGTCGGCGCTCCGGTCGTCGCTGTCTACCAGCCGACGGGTGCTACTTACTATGCCGTGACGGACAGCCGTGGTGCCTACCGTCTCAGCGGTCTTACCCCGGGCGGTCCGTACACCGTGACCGTCGACGTCCTCGGCTACCGCAAAGTCGAGAACCAGGGTGTCTATGCCCCTCTCGGTGAGACTGTCACCATCAATTCTGACCTTGAGGAAGAATCCATCAACCTTGACGCCGCCGTCTTCGTTGCCGATGGTACCGAATCCGGCATGAACATCAAGCGCTCCGGCATCGGTACGTCCGTCAGCCAGCGTACGATGAACAACCTCCCGACGGTCAACCGCAGCATGACCGATGTCATGAAGCTGACCCCGCAGGCCTCCGGAACCTCCAACGGCCTTTCCATCGGTGGTGGTAACTACCGTTCCTCCTATGTGACTGTCGACGGTGCCGCGTTCAACAACGCTTTCGGTATCGGTTCCAACCTGCCGGCCGGCGGCGCCCCGATCTCCCTCGATGCAATCGAGCAGATGAGCGTCAACATCACTCCGTTCGACGTCCGTATGTCCGGTTTCACCGGCGGTGCGATCAACGCTGTCACCAAGAGTGGTACCAACCAGGTCAAGGCTTCCGTCTATGACTATTTCTCCAACCAGGACACCCGTGGTTACAAGGTCGAGGACAATGAAGTTCCCAAGAATGACATGCTCAACAACACGGTCGGTTTCACCCTCGGCGGCCCGATCATCAAGAACAAGCTCTTCTTCTTCATCAACGGTGAATACACCTGGGATACCGTTCCGGGTTCCAGCCGCGTCGTCAGCACCGCTTCCGGCCGCGTCGATCCGAGTTTCACTCCCGGCAGCGGCACCGTTCGTCCGACCGAATCCTTCATGAAGGAAGTCGAGGATTACCTGTCCAGCACTTATGGTTATAACCCGGGCCGTTACCAGGGCTATTCCTTCAAGACTCCGGACTACAAGGCCATGGCCCGTCTGGACTGGATCATCAACGACGCCAACAAGCTGAACGTCCGTTTCAGCCACACCCATACGGCGAACACGAACCCTCCGTCCAGCTCGGTCAACCCGATCAACCCGAACCCGTACAACCGTAACACCTACGGCCGTACCTCCGACTATGCGATGTACTTCGAGTCCAGCCGCTACTTCCAGGAGCAGAACTTCACCTCCGTTGCCGCTGAGCTCAATTCCCGCATCGGCCGCGCCGACAACATGTTCCGCGTGACCTGGTCCCACCAGAACGAGCCGCGCTCCTTCGTAGGCGCCAACTTCCCGACGGTCGATATCCTTGAGAACTACGGTAATAACCGTGCTGTCCTGACCTCCTTCGGCCCGGATCCGTTCACCTACGGCAACCTCCGCGACGTCCAGACCATCGTCGCCACCGACGAACTTACCTGGGCCAACGGTATCCACAACTGGGTGCTCGGTCTGCAGTTCGAGTACAACAACACCAAGAACGGCTTCATGCAGGGTGGCCTCGGCTACTATGTCTATGACAGCTGGGAGACCTTCAAGGCCGCCGGCAAGCCGGTCGCCTTCGCCATCACCCACTCCAACCGCGACGACCTCGCCCAGGTCTATCCTTCCTTCGAGTACATGCAGTATTCCTGGTATGCCCAGGACGAGATTACGTTCAGCGATTACTTCAAGCTGACCGCCGGCATCCGTTTCGAACTCCCGGTCCTGCCTGTCATCCCGAACAACACCAACAAGGAATACCTGAAGCTTGCCGCCGGTACCTCCATGGCCGGCACCAGCACGGCTGACATGCCGATCGCCCGTCCGAACGTTTCCCCGCGCCTCGGCTTCAACTGGGATGTCCTGAAGAACCGCAACCTGATCCTGCGTGGCGGCACCGGCATCTACACCGGCCGTATCCCGTTCGTGTGGATCGTCTCCGCCGCCGGTAACTCCAACAACCTGCAGGCCCAGTTCATCGACACTGACGGAACCAACCCGAACACTCCGACCTTCCATGACAATGTCTCCGATATCCTGAAGGACATCTACGGCGGTTCCTTCAAGGCTCAGGACCTCCCGGCTCCGAGCGGAACCACCATCATGGACAAGCACCTGCGCATGCCGATGACCTGGAAGGCTTCCCTGGCCGCTGACGTCCAGCTGCCTTGGGGCATCAAGGGTACGTTCGAAGGTATCTACAACTATGACATGGAGACCGTTACCGCCAGCCGTCTGGGTTACAAGGAAGTTGCCCGCGTCACCCTTCCGGGTGAGCCGTCTTCCCGTGCCCAGTGGGTCTCCGAAGGTATCAAGAATTCCAACGGCCAGACCGTCGCTCCGTACTACCTGACCAACGATGACCACCATGGCCACTATTATTCCCTGACCGCCCAGCTGCAGAAGACCTTCGGCTTCGGTCTCGACATCATGGCCGCTTACACCCGCAGCGAATCCAAGGGTATCCAGGAAGGCTGGGGCGACCAGGTCAACTCCATGTTCGCCGGCGGCAACCATTCCGTCAACGGTTCCAACTATCCGGAGCTCGGTTATTCCGGCTTCGTCGCTCCGAACCGTGTGATCGCCAATGTCAGCTACCGTCTGCAGGAAGGCCGTCACCTCGCCACCACCTTCGGTGTCTTCTATGAGGGTCTCAACCAGTGCTATGTCGGCGGCAACTCCTATGCCCGTCATTCTTACCTGATGAACAATGTCACCGGTGAAGGCGGTTCCATGAACCTGATCTACATCCCGACCGACAGCGATCTCGGCAAGATGACCTTCGCTTCCGAAGAGAACAAGGCTGATTACAAGGCATTCATCGAGGCTGACAAGTACCTCAGCAAGCACCGTGGCGAGTACAGCGTCCGCAACGCCGTCGTGGCTCCTTGGCTGAACCGCTTCAACGTGAAGGTCGCCCAGGACTTCATCATCTACATCGCCGGTCGTCCGACCACCCTGCAGATCGGTGCAGACCTCCTCAATGTCGGCAACCTGATCAACTCCAACTGGGGCCTGGTCAAACAGTATGACCGCGAGGACATCATCAACTACAAGAGTGGAGTCTACACCTTCACCGCTCCGCAGGAGGTCAAGTACCTGAGCACCGCCAACACCTGGCAGGCTCTGCTCAGCGCCCGTCTCTTCTTCTAGGAAGTTGATATAACGTATGATACGTCCGGCCGTGCAAACGGCCGGACTTTTTTATACCCTTCCGCCCACATTTCCTCCGCATCAAACCGTTTTAATTTTTCAATTTTTTTGGTTAAATTTGTGAGTTACTATTTCCTAAATGGAATAAATTTAACCAACATATTATGTATCAACTGATTAAGAAAGGTTTGGCGGTCCTTGCCACGGCGTTCGTCGCGGTGACGGCTTTTGCGCAGGTGACCACCTCCTCCCTTGGCGGACGCATCACGGAAGACGGCGGCGAGCCGTTGGCCGGTGCCGCAGTCATCGCCGTGCATACTCCTTCGGGTACCCAGTATGCCGCCATCACCAACAATGACGGCCGCTATACCATCCAGGGTATGCGTACCGGCGGTCCCTACACCGTGGAAGTTTCCTTCCTCGGCATGGGCACCCTCCGCTTCGAGGACATCACCCTCAAACTGGGTGAACCTTATGAACTCAATGCTGAACTCAAGTCAACCAATGAACTGGACGCCGTGACCGTCGTGGCGGAGAAGTCCTTCAACGCCAGCATCACCGGCGCCGGCTCTTCCTTCAGCCAGCGGATGGTCGAAACGATGCCGTCAATCGACCGAAGCGTCTATGACGTCGTCAAGTACACGCCGCAGGCCACCGTGAACAAGGGCGGCGGCATCTCCTTCTCCGGCGCCAACAACCGCTACAACTCGTTCCAGATCGACGGTGCCGTGGCCAACGACACCTTCGGCCTTTCTTCTTCCGGTACCAACGGAGGCCAGACCGACGCCAACCCGGTCGCCCTGGACGCCATCGAAGAAATCCAGGTCGTAGTGGCTCCGTTCGACGTGCGCCAGTCCGGTTTCACGGGCGGTGCGATCAACGCCATCACCAAGTCCGGTACCAACACCATCAAAGGTTCCGCGTACACGTACTACACCAACCAGGAACTGATCGGTACGACCCCGGGAAACAAGGAGCAGGTCAAGTACTTCAATGCCGACGGCAAGCGTACCAAGTATGAGAAGCAGTTCTCCGAGACCTTCGGCTTCACCGTCGGCGGCCCGATCGTCAAGAACAAGCTCTTCCTCTTCCTGAGCGGCGAGTATTACAAGAACTCCCGTCCGAACATCTACACCCCGGCCAACGGTTCCTATGAGAACACCGACCAGAAACTCTCCCAGACCGTCGAACTGGAAGACGGCTCCCGGTATGACTACTTCAATGCCGAGCTGGCTGAGAAACTGATCGACTTCTACGAGAAGACCTACAAGGTCAGCAACACCGGAGAGAGCATCAGGCAGCACCAGATCGACATCCGTTCCTACAACGTCCTGGCCCGCCTGGACTGGAACATCAACGAGGCCAACAAGCTGATGTTCCGCTACCAGTACATGGACGCCTTCAAGGACCGCTATGCCTCCGGCTATCGTTCCTATTATTACAACAATTCTTCCTTCCTCCAGGCCAACAAGACCAACACCTTCGTCCTCGAACTCAACTCCCGGCTCTCCCCGTCGGTCTCCAACATGTTCCGTGCGACCGCGGTCTTTGTCCGCGACCACCGCGACATCCCGTACAAGGGAGCCAACAACTATATCAAGGACAAGGTTTATGTGAACATCGGTACGGAGTATTCCTCCGGCGGCAACCGCATGAATTCCGACACCTATACGATCACGGACAACCTCAGCTGGTACCTGGGCAAGCATGAACTGACCTTCGGTACCCATAACGAGATCTACAAGTTCGACAACCTCTTCCTGCAGTATGCCTTCGGCGAATATGAATTCGCTTCCCTGAACGACTATTTCCACAATTCCCCCGCGGCGTTCTATTACCGGTATTCCGACCCGGCCGTGACCGGCTCCAACGACACGACCAACTGGGCCGCCGCCACCTACGCCGCCCAGTTCGGTCTCTATGCCCAGGATGAGTGGAAACCCAATACCAACCTGACCCTGACCTATGGCCTGCGCGTCGACGTTCCGGTCCTGCTGAACAATCCTACCGAGAACCCGGAATTCAACAAGGGTCCCATTTCCGCCGCTTCCGGCGAAAAAGTCGGCGTCGTCCCGAAGGTCGTCCCGCTCTGGTCCCCGCGCCTGGGCTTCCGCTGGTTCCTCAACGACAGCCATGCGACCCTGCTGCGCGGCGGTGCCGGCCTCTTCACCGGCCGAATCCCGTTCGTATGGATCTCCAATGCCTACAACAACACAGGCATGGAGACCAAGTACGTGCGGGTCAATCAGCCGGCCTACGGCAAGTTCCCGTTCACCAGCGATCCGTATAATGAAATCGTCAAAGCCGGTCTTGCCGAGGAGCAAGGCGGCCAGGCCACGATCAATACCCTGAACCGCAACTTCAAGTATCCGCAGGTCTTCCGTGCCAACCTCGGTTTCGAGCAGACCTTCGCCGGCGGCTGGAAATTCACCTTCGACGGGCTCTTCTCCAAGACGCTCAACAACGTGTTCTTCAAGAACCTGGCCCTCCAGCAGAAAGGCGTGGTCTACGGCGTGGATGCCGCGAATGCCCGTGAAAACAGCGTCGCTCCCTACTACAGTACGGAGGACATCCCTTACAACGCGGTCATCGCCCTGCTGAACACCAACAAGGGCTACACCTATTCCTTCAGCGGCCAGATCCAGAAGCATTTCGACTTCGGTCTCGACCTGATGGCGGCCTATACCTTCGGCCACGCCTATTCCGTCAACGACGGCACCTCTTCGATTGCGAATTCCAACTGGCAGGGCAACCCTTCCGTCGATACCAACGGTATGGAACTGGGTCATTCCCTCTTTGACAAGACGCATAAACTGATCGGCGTCGCCTCCTACCGTACGCCGAAATACCTTCGCGGCCGCCTGCAGTCATCCTTCACCCTCTCCTATGAGGGAGGCAGCGGCCAGCGCTTCTCCTATACGATGAACGAAAGTGCCGTCGATTTCAACAACGACGGCCGTACCGGCAACTCCCTGCTGTACATCCCGACCCAGGCCGAGATCGGCCAGATGAACTGGTCCACCCCGGGCGATGCCGCCGCGTTCGAGCGCTACATCCGAAATGACAGCTACCTGTCCTCCCATCGCGGCCAGTGGTCCGAGCGTTTCGCCGCGGAGGCTCCGTTCGAGCACCATTTCGACTTCCAGTTCGCCCAGGATTTCCTGTATGACCGCCAGCACGGCCGCAAGGTCCAGCTGACCTTCGACATCCTGAACGTGGGCAACCTGGTCAACCGGGCCTGGGGCATTTACTACAGCAGCGTCACGTCCCGCCAGATCCTGACGGTGACTTCCGCCAGCCTGGATGCCGCGGGCAACATGACCCCGACCTACCATTACGATCCGCAGACCGTCAACGTGGCGGACTTCAACTCCCGCTGGCGGATGCAGGTCGGCGTGCGTTTCACCTTCTAATCCCCGCAAGCGTATGAAAAAGATATATATCGCATTGCTGGCCCTCCTGACGGTGGCCGCTTGCAAGGAAAAAGAAATCAACCTGGCTTCCCGCGTCATCCTCTCCCAGACGGACGTCCTGGAGATCGAGGCCGAGAATGTACCGACCCTCGCCGTGGATGTCGTTTCCGACGGTGACTGGGTCGTGGTGACCCCTGACTGGGTTTCCGCCAGCCCGCGCTATGGCCACGGAGACGGCGTCATCCTGTTCAATTTCGCGGACAACTACTCCAATGGGGAGATGAACGCCGACCGGCAGGCGACGGTTTCCGTCGAATGTGCCAGCGGCGCCTCCTCCTTCCTGGTCAAGCAGGCCGGCGACCCGATGAAGGGCAACGTCTATCTGCCGGTGACCGCGGTCAAGGACGGCGGAGTCTATCTGCTGGTGGCTACGAATGCGGATGGCGCCCTGACGGTCGCCACTCCGATCACGTCGAACTACGGATATATCCAGGTGACGACGGAGATAATGGGTGGTGAAGACAAGATCGCCATGCCGACGGAAAACAACGGCTTCCGCTTTGAAGCCGTCGAGGGCGGCTGGAATATCCGGCAGGTGCAGAACCAGCGGTACGTTTTCCTGAAGGGTACGTTCAACAGCTTCAACGTCGCGGAAGAGATTCCCGAAGATGCGGCTCCGGTATGGAAGGTCGAGTTTGATGCCGACGGCTATGCGACCATTACCAATGTCGGGATGAACAAGTGGGTACAGTTCAGCCAGAAATATGGCTCCTATGGCTGCTACCCCAGCGCCCAGGACGGCGGTGTCCTTCCGAGACTCTACGAAAAAGTTGAAAATCAATAATTACGGATAACATGAAAATCAGAAATCTCATCATGTCCCTTCTGGCGGTCTCGGCGTTTGCCGTGGTCGGCTGCCAGGAGGAGGAAAAGGATCTCGGCCTGCCCGAGGTCAAGGTCGGCACGACCCAGTTGAGTTTCAATTCCGGCATCGGTACCAACACCGTGACCGTGAATGCGACCCGCGACTGGAAGGCCGTCGCGACCGTCGACTGGATCGATGTGTCTCCGAAGAGCGGCGTCGGCTATGAGAATGCCGTCGTGAACATCTCGGTCCTCGAGAACGAGGGCTACAACCGGACGGGTTCCGTCCGCATCGACATCGGTTATGACTACAAGACCATCCTGGTCCATCAGGAAGGTCCGCTCGGCGAGAAGACCGAAGGCACGGGTACCCTCGAGGATCCGTTCACCCCGGCCGGTGCCGCCGAGGCGGCCAGCGCGCTGGCTGCCGACGAGGAAGCCGGTCCGTATTACATCAAGGGTATCATCACCACGATTTCGACGACCTTCGAGGCCAGCGGAACCTACGGTAATGCAAGTTTCTTCATTTCCGAAGACGGTACGGAGAATACGAAGTCGTTCCAGGTCTACCAGACCTACTATCTGGGAAACAAGAAGTGGACGGCTTCCCTCGGTCCGGACGTCAAGGTCGGTGACGAAGTCATCATCTGTGGCAAGATCACCAATTTCAAGGGCAACACCCCGGAGACCGTCGGCAAGGGCGGCAGCTACATCTACTCCCTGAACGGTGAGACCGCCGGCGGTGGCGGTGGCAGCGACGAGCCCAAGGGCACCGGTACCCTCGAGGATCCGTACAACCCGGCCGGCGCGGCCGATGCCGTCAAGGACCTGACCTGGACCTCCAACACCGAATACGAAAAGACCGGGCCGGTCTATATCAAGGGCAAGATCTCGAAGATCGCAGATAATGGAACCTATACCCAAAGCGGCACGTTCGGCAATGCGACCTTCTATATTACCGAGGACGGCGAAAGCGGAACGGAATTCTATGCATACCGCATCCTCTATCTGGGCAACAAGAAGTATACGTCCGGAGACGATATCAAGGTCGGTGACGAAGTTATCGTTTATGGCGAAATCATGAATTATCGGGGCAACACCCCTGAAACAGTGCAAGGTACCGCGTATCTGTACTCCCTGAACGGCAATACCGGCGGTGACACCCCGACTCCGGGCGGTGACGGCGAGCCTGCCGGTACCGGTACGTCGGAAGATCCGTACAACGTGGCGGCGGCCCGTAACCTGGTGAAGGATTTCACCTGGACCTCCAACACCGAATACGACAAGAGCGAGGTGGTCTATGTGAAGGGTATCATCTCGAAGATCGCAGATAATGGAACCTATTCTCAAAGTGGTACTTTCGGCAATGCGTCGTTCTATATCTCCGATGACGGCAAGGATGCGAACAATCTATACGCTTACCGCATCCTGTATCTCGGAAACGAGAAGTATACTTCCGGTACGGATATCAAGGTCGGTGACGAGGTGGTCATTTGTGGTAAACTGATGAACTACCGTGGCAATACGCCGGAGACCGTTGCCAACGAGGCGTACTTGTACAAGTTGAGCGAAGGCGGTGACACTCCGACCCCGGGCGGCAACGGCAGCGGTACGCTGAGTGATCCGTACACGCCGAAGGGAGCGATCGATGCTGTCAAGGACCTGACCTGGACAAGCAACACGGACTATCAGTCCACGGAGGAAGTCTATGTAAAGGGTAAGATTTCC
>JBGUXJ010000045.1:0-2368 GCA_045222055.1 Candidatus Cryptobacteroides sp.
CCTGGATATACTGCTGTTCCTTGCCGCTCATGTGAGCCAGGCAGAGATAGATACGCTTGTTCGCCATATCAAAAAATCATTCTATAATGTTCTCCAAATCTTTCAAATGCCGCCCGGTCCAGCATTTCCCGGTCCTCCGGATGGGCAATACTGATCAACAGTCTGGCCCGTTCCTGCAAGGATTTTCCGTACAGGTTGACCGCGCCGAATTCGGTCACGACCCACTGGACATCCGCACGGGGTGTCACGACACCCGCGCCGGGCTTCAGCGTCGGGACGATCTTGCTCATCCCCTTGTTGGTCCGGGAAGCAAGGGCGATCACGGCCTTCCCTCCCTTGGACATTTTCGCCCCACGGACGAAATCTACCTGGCCGCCGGTCCCGGAGAAGATCCGTTCTCCGATGGAATCCGCGCAGACCTGGCCCGTCAGGTCGATTTCGACGGCGGAATTGATCGACACGACGTTCGGATTCCGGGCGATCGTCCAGGGATCGTTGGTATATTTGATGTCCTTCATGAGGACATCGGGATTGTGGTCGATGAAATCATACACATGCTTCGAGCCGAGCAGGAAAGAAGCGACCACTTTTCCGGTATCGATCTTCTTGCAGGCGCCGTTGACGATTCCCTTCTCGATCAGCTGGAGGACACCGTCGGCAAACATCTCCGTATGGATGCCCAGATTCTTGTGGTCGGTCAACTGAAGGGCCAGCGCATTCGGCAAGGAACCGATGCCCATCTGGAGGCAGGCTCCGTCAGGAACCAGTTCGGAACAATTTTTCCCGATGACCGTATCCACGCCGGACGGGACGACGAAATCCTTCGTAATCAGCGGAGTCTCATCATACACGACATGCGTGAAACAAGACAGCGGGACGAGATCGCCATAGGCGAACGGGACATTCGGATTCATGACCGCGATCCTTTCCCGCGCTACTTCCAGCGCGGCGATGGAGCAGTCGACCGATGTCCCGAGGGACACCATCCCGTTTTCATCCGGCATCGAAACCTGCACCATGGCGACATCACAAGGAAGATCGCCGTTGCGGTACATGAACTGAGACTCGCTCAAATGGGCCGGGAGATAATCCGCCCAGCCGGCATTCACGCTCGACCGGACATTCGGTCCCACGAAAAACCCCTGGTCAAAGAAAGCATCCTTATACTCCGCCGAAGCGTAGGGCGCATCGCCTTCCGTATGGAAATGATGGAAATGCAGATTCCGCACATCACCGGCATCCGCTCTCTTCTTCAATGCATCGACCAGGACATGAGGGACGCTGGCAATGCTGCTCAAATGGATATGGTCCCCGTTCCTGACGGACAGGACAGCACTTTCCGCGCTGCAGAACTGATATTTCTTCTCAAACGACATCACAGACTCACCTCCACCAGATAATCATTTTTCGCATATGCCTTCCCGTATTCCGGGACCAAGGCGGACAGATCGGCCGGAATGCCTTTCAGCCATTGCAGGAGAACGCCCGGATAATTGACGCCGGCTTCATAGGAGAACGGGAAACCGCCGCCGAAACGAGGATTCAGTTCCAGTACGCAATAATCGCCGTTGCTCCGCCGCATGATATCCACGTCCAGATTGCCGATGTGCCCGAGATTCTTTCCGATGGTTTCGCCGATCTTCCGGATTTCGGCGGAATCGACCGTCACGGCCTTGTCCGTCTCCCCGGAGCGCATCGCCAGTTTCAGTTTGACGGATACGCCGACGTTGTTCCCGTCCAGGTCATTCATCACATCCAGGCCGTACTCCTCCCCCGTCAGTTTCTCCTGGAACAGGATAAACTCGTCTCCCGTCGAGGCCGTCGCCAGGATGGATTTCTTGATTTTCTTCTGCAGCAGGCGAAATACCATCTCCATTTCTTCCATGTCGTCGACGGTCTCCAGGCCGATCGAGCCGGAGCCCCAGCGGGGTTTCATGAACAGCGGGAAACGGATCTTGCCCGCGGCCAGCGCCTCCTTGACGGAGGAGAGCGAGGAGAAAGTCACGGGAGCGTTCAGTCCCAGCGATTCCACCCAACGCGCCGTCTTCAACTTGTCGAAACAGATATCGATGACGGAAGGATCCGAGACGATCACCCGGACGCCCGCCGCTTCGAAGAGATGTTTGTTTCCGGCCAGGATCGGCAACTCGAGATCATTCAGGCTGAACAGGGCGTCGACGGCATAATCCTTACATATCTTCAGCGTAATGTCAATGTAATCAGGAGCATAGACCGCCGGCACCCGGACCTTGACGTCCGCCGCCTGCAAAGCCGGAGCCGACAGTTGCATATCCGTCGCGATGATCCGGTCGTCCGGAGCCATGTTCTCCCGGAAGTATTTGAGGAGATAGGTTCTCCTCCCTGCACA
>JBGUXJ010000046.1:0-4506 GCA_045222055.1 Candidatus Cryptobacteroides sp.
GCCATTGTTCCTGATGATCCGTAAGCCGGGAACACGACCCTCCAGATAGTCATAAATGGTATTGTACGTTCCTTTTTCCATCTGCCCCATATCGACGGAGGAAACGGAAGAAGTAAGTTGGTCCTGGGTTACCTCGCCATACCCGATATTGACGGCTTTCTGGCCGGGAGTGACATAAGAAGACCCACACGCAGAGGCGACAGCCACCGCGGCAGAAAGAAAAACGATTCTCGCAGATTTCATCAGTTTCTTTTCAAAGTTATCAAAATGACGCCGTTGGCGCCACGGCTTCCATAAATGGCGGCACCTCCGTCCTTCAGGACCTCGACGCTCTTGACGTCTCGCGGATTGATTTCGGAAATATCCTCCACGATCGTGCCGTCAACGACGAGCAGCGGTTCCGTCGACCCATGGAAAGAATTGGCGCCGCGGATACTGAGCGTGGCCGTCCTGTCACCGGTCCGGTTGATGACCAATCCCGGGACACGGCCTTCAAGATAATCGAAAATGTTCTGCATCGACGCGTTGTCGACATCCTTGCTGTCCACCCTGGTCACGGAAGTGCTTACTTCCTTCCGCTCCAAGGTACCGTATCCGACATTGACAAGTTCACTCTCCGCAGAGGGTTGGTAGGCCGTGCCGCAGGAAACTGCAGCCAAGAAGGTCAGCATCAGTGAGGTTATCCGATTCATGGTTCGTTCGTTTTGCAAGATTTCACTGCAAAAATAATGCACGAGGTAACGATTTGTACCAACAATCTGCACATCAGGTCGAATTCATTTGCCGCAGAATTCGCATATTTGTAAATGAGATAATATGCAAACATGAAACTGAGACCTCTGCTTATCCTCGCCGCAGCCCTTCTGGTGGCGACCGGCTGTCCTCGGAAAGCCACTCCGGCCATCGAATTCGACTCATCCGAAGCCACATCCAGGATTACCACCACCGGCGGCGACATCGCCGGCTATGTGGAAAACGGCGTATACATCTACAAAGGCATCCCCTACGGCAAGGCCGAGCGGTTCATGCCGGCGGAAAGCGTCACCTGGGAAGGCGTCCGCAGTTGCCGCGCCTATGGTCCGACGTGCCCGCAGGGAGCGCGGACCGGATGGTACGACGACGAACAGGCCTTCTCCTCCGCCTGGAACGACGGCTTCCCGGACGAAGACTGTCTCCGCCTGAACATCTGGACCCCGGCCATCAAGGACGGCGGGAAACGGGCGGTCATGGTCTGGCTTCACGGCGGCGGTTTCCACAGCGGCAACGGCCAGGAATGGCCTTCCTATGACGGACGCGCCCTGGCCGGAGGCCATGACGTCGTCGTCGTGACCCTCAACCACCGGCTCAACGTCCTGGGCCACCTGGACCTTTCCTTCTTCGGAGAGAAATACGCGGCTTCCGGCAACGTCGGCATGACCGATATCGTCAAGGCCCTCGAATGGGTCCGGGACAACATCGCTTCCTTCGGCGGCGATCCGGACAATGTCACCATTTTCGGCCAGTCCGGCGGCGGCGGAAAGGTCACGACCCTGATGGCCATGCCGTCCGCAAAAGGCCTGTTCCGCAAGGCGATCGTCGAGAGCGGTTCCATCACCTCCGTCATGGACAGGAAATACAGCCAGCGGATCGGCCGCTATACCGTACATAACCTCGGCCTTTCCCCGTTGAACATGGAAGGAATCGAAACGGTCCCGTACGAGGACCTGCTGGCCGCCGGCCAGAAAGCCGTCGCACAGGCCCGTGAAGAAGCGGCCAAGGACGGCGCCGTTCCTGCCAACTTCCTGCTGTCCATCCTGTTCGGTACCGAGCCCACCGTCGACGGAGTCATCCTGCCGGCCCAGCCGGGCGCACCCGAATCCATGGCGCTGTCCAAGGACATCCCGGTCATCATCGGCACGACCTGGAACGAATTCACCGTCGGCCAGGAAGACCAGATGTTCAAGCCGCTGGCCATCGAACAGGCGAAGGACCGCACCGCATACGGCTGTGCACCCGTTTACCTGTACCGCTTCGACTGGGAATCCCCCGTCCTTGACGGCCATCTGGGCAGTTCACACTGCATGGAGATCCCGTTCGTCTTCGACAACGTCGCCCTGCACTACAGCATCACCGGCGGCGCACCCGAAGACGTGGAACTCGGCCACAGGATCAGCCGCGCCTGGACGAACTTCGCCAAGACCGGAAAACCGCAGGCCAAGGGCCTTCCCGCCTGGCCGGCCTATTCCCTTGAGGAAGGAGCCACCATGGTCTTCAACGACAAATCCGAAATCCAAAGAACACTTTAATAATCAATTCGTATGAAGAAACTTGCATTGATCGCAGCCAGCCTCCTGCTTGCAGGATCGGCCTTCGCCCAGCAGGCCCTCTTCGGCCCCGCCGGCGTCGAATCCCCCGTCATCAACGAAGACGGCACCGTCACCTTCCGCTACCGTGCCCCGAAGGCCGTCCGCGTCACCCTGTCCGGTGATTTCCTGCCGGTCCAGAAGGTCAAGTTCGGAGACCGTGAGATGGAGATGCAGGCCCCCGTGGACCTGAAGGAAGGCCAGAACGGCGTCTGGGAGTACACCACCGACTTCAAGGTCGCCCCAGAGATGTACACCTATACTTTCAGCGTGGACGGCGTCAGCGGCATCGACCCCAACAACGTATTCGTCAACCGTGACATCGCCTCGCTGACCAGCGTCCTCCTCGTTCCTGAAAAAGGCGCCCGCAGCGACCTCTACGCCATCCACCGTGTCCCCCACGGAACCGTTTCCAAGGTCTGGTATCCCAGCGCCACCGCCGGCTTTGACCGCCGCCTGACCGTCTACACCCCGGCCGGTTACGAGAAGAACACCAAGACCCGCTATCCCGTCCTCTATGTCCTCCATGGCATCGGCGGCGACGAAGATGCATGGGTCACCCAGGGTCGCGCCACCCAGATCCTCGACAACCTCATCGCCCGCGGCCAGGCCAAGCCGATGATCGTCGTCTTCACCAACGGCAACATCTCCCAGGAGGCCGCCCCGCTCGAGAATTCCACCGGTTACGACCGTCCGACCATGAGTCTCCCGCAGACCATGGAAGGTACTTTCGAGACTTCCTTCCCGGAGGTCGTCAAGTTCATCGACGCCAACTACCGCACGATCGCCAAGAAGCAGAGCCGCGCCATCTGCGGCCTGTCCATGGGCGGTTTCCACACGCTGTACATCACCCTGAACAACCCCGACATGTTCAACTATTCCGGCATGTTCTCCGCTGCGATCGGCACCGGTTCCGAGGAGCGCGCCGCCCACAAGGAGATCTACGCTGACATGGACGCCAAGCTCGCCACCTACTTCAGCAAGAAGCCTGCGCTCCTGTGGATCGGTATCGGCAACTCCGACTTCCTCATCCAAGCCAACAACGACTTCCGCAAGAAACTCGATGCGGCCGGCTATCCGTACGAGTACATGGAAACCGACGGCGGCCACATCTGGCGCAACTGGCGCATCTACCTCTCCGAATTCGTTCCGAAGCTCTTCAAATAGCGTTGGACAGACAACAAAGAAGGCCTGCTCATCGGAGCAGGCCTTCTTTGTTTCAGGGTCAAAGACTTACCGCGGCATGAGCGGGCCCATGGCAGAAGCGACCTGGTCGTTCTCGTCGAGCTTGAAGACCATGTAGTTCGGATTGTCCTTGGTCAGCGGGGTCCACGCACCGTCCTTGGCACCGTTCGGGTTGCCGTAGGCGGCGAAGTTGGTCCAGTTGGTGACCATCTGCTCGGCCAAGTCATAATCGCCCGGAACGAACGGACGCCAGCAGAAGCGCAGGGACTTGAACATGTACCAGAGTTCGGAAGAGTGGAACGCACCCTTGAGCACGCCTTCGCGGCCGTCGGTCGGAAGACGGCGGGCGAACTGGTAGGCATACGCCGGGATGCCGGCTTTCTCCCGCTCGAAGCAGAACCGGTCGATACCGGCGCCGAGCGCACCCATGTCGTCCAGGGTGCAGCCGATCATGTACGGGACATTGGAGATCCGGCCCGCCAGTGCGGCCTGGTTGAAGGTCTCCGGATAGGCCCAGCCATCCACGACCGGCGCACTGCCAGCACGCAGGAACTGATGGGTCTCACGCATGTAACGCATACCCAGGCCCATGAGTTCTTCCGGAGTCGCGGCACGCATCTTCTCCAGCGTGTCGTAACCGGCCCAGTCCATCAGGGTCTTGCCGGCTTCCTCGCTGGCAGCGAGCGGAGTGCCGCCGAGGGCGGGAGAATCCGTGATGCCGCCGCCGCTCTGGATGATCGCGCCACAGATCAGGTCCTTGGAAAGCGGAGAAGTCACGAGGGTCTGCACGCTCATCGCACCGGCGCTCTGGCCCATGATCGTGACATGGTCCGGGTCACCGCCGAACTGGGCGATGTTGTTCTTGACCCACTTCAGGGCAGCGATCTGGTCCAGCATGCCGTAGTTGCCGGAGACATGATGCGGGCTTTCGGCAGAAAGGGCCGGATGCGTCATGAATCCGAGTACGCCCAGACGGTAG
>JBGUXJ010000047.1:0-2258 GCA_045222055.1 Candidatus Cryptobacteroides sp.
TCGTTGATCAGCGCCAGCAACTTGTTGCTGTTGCGGGTCATGATCTGCAAGGCGCTGCGAAGTTGCGGATCCTCCGGTTTGGATGCGTTCAATTCGTCCAGCGTCCCGGTGATCAGCGAGAGCGGTGTCTTGAATTCATGGGATACATTGGTATAGAACAAGAGTTTCGCCTGGGTGGCTTCTTCCACTTCTGCATTCAGCCGTTCCAACTGCTGTTTCTGGTCCTCCAGTTCCTGTACCTGCTTCTCGACCTGTGCGTTGCTTTCGTTCAATTGCTGGTTGAGCCGGGATTTGCGGCGATTGGTCTGAATCAGGAACCAGACGAAGAAAAGGGACAGGGCGACCAGTGCGGAGAACCACCAGATAGCCCGCCTGGAATTGGAGTACAGCACGGATACGTCCCGGTACTGGTCGTTCAGCCGGTCCAGTTTCTGCTGCTGGAGGTCGATCTGGTTGTACTGCAACTGCATTACGCGCGCGTTATATATGTCAACGGCCGCCGTGTTCAGCAGGTTGATCCGGTCGAAGGCGATATGGTTGAGGATCCTTCGGGCGACATCGATGATCTGTTCGCCGCCGGTCGGGTAGATGAACGACGCTGTCATGGTCCCTTTCAGGATGCTCTCGATTCCACCTCCGGGCCCCCGCATGGCATCGACGCCGAAAATGGCGGGGAAATACCCGCGGTAATCGCCTTCGCTCAAAGCGGAATACACACCGTTTGCCATCCGGTCGTTGAACGCGACCACCGCGTCGATTCCCTGTTCGGATTCCGGCGTGGCTTCCAGCCATTTCATCGTCTGGTCGTAGGCCTCGTACTGGGTGAAATTGCCGTAGAGTTCGGTCAGGACCTGCCATTTCGGATCCGTTCCCAGGGAAGAAGTCAGGCCGTCATAGCGCTCCTGGTCGGCCGTCGATCCCTTGGTGCCGCGTACGATGAAGAGCCGGACCGGATCGTCGTGCGGGAACGTCCGTTTGAGATAATCGCCGATCTGGAAACCGATCTGCCAGTTGTCGGCTCCGACGTAGGCCGTATAGTCCTCGCTGTCGATTTTCCGGTCGAAGAGGATGACAGGGATGCCGGAATTATAGGCCTTCGAGACGATCGGGGTCAGTGCGGAAGACTCGTTCGGCGAAATGACCAGCAAGTCGACTTTCTTGTCGATGAAGTACTGGACGTCCCGGATCTGGTCCTCCGAGTTGTCGGCTACGGAACGGATTTCCAGGTCGATGTCGCCGAAGAAGGATGCCTCGCGGCGCAGTTCCTCGTTGGCCATCTCGCGCCAGACGTCTTCGCTGCATTGGGATACACCGATCTTGAAATTATCTTTCCTCAGGGTGATGCAGGCAGATAGTATAGGTAATAGGATAAGTAGCAGGACGTGTTTTTTCATGTGGCTCTTGCTTTGCACCCAATATAAGAATAATCTCAGGGTTTTTGATACATCCGGCGGCTGGTATGTGTCAATCGGTGTGGAAAATGAGAAAATCGTACAACTTCTCTTGCCCGGAACGGCTGTGGTCCGCACGAAATTTGTTACATTTGTCATGGTAACCTTATTTGTATGGAAGAAGAGAAGAGACTCTATCCGCTGTGTTTCGAGCCGATCGTGGCAGAACATCCGTGGGGAAAGGAGAGTTATCTGCTGGCCGACCTCGGGGTTGTGGACTCGGAGGCATCCGCCGGCTGGCTGAAGGGCGATTCGCTCAGCGACATCATGGAAACCTATATCGACCGGATGGTCGGGGACAATGTCTATTATTATTTTGGCCGCCAGTTCCCGGTCGCCGTCCGCCGTCTGTCCGTGACGGGACGTACGCCGGTCTGGGTATGCCCGGACGACAAGGTCGCGGGCGAGCGCTATGACGCCCTCGGCAAGGAGAAACTGTGGCATGTCGTCTCGGCTGCGCCGGACGCCCGGCTGTATCTGGGCCTGGACCATGACATGACGGCGACGGAGTTCTACCGTGCCTGCATGGACGGGACGCTCGGAGCCGACCTGCATGCCGTAACCCCGAAGGCAGGGGAATGGTACTGGATCGCACCGGGCGTGCTGCATGCCGCCCAGGGCGTGGAACTTGTGGAGATATCAGAGGCTTCGCTGCTGGATATCAAGGTCTTCGACTGGGGCGCTTTCCTGGATTCGGAAGATCTGGGCGCCGTGGATGCCATCGATTTCGTCCGGTTGCAGGCCCATGTCCCCAGTGCCCCGGCCGCTCACCGTCACGAGGATCCGTTGGCCGATGTACTGGCCGAC
>JBGUXJ010000048.1:0-13005 GCA_045222055.1 Candidatus Cryptobacteroides sp.
CTCCGGCTCCGCACGGCCGACCGGCTTTCCCGGATTTCCGGCTATCGTGCCCGCAGGTTGGAGCAGATGCGGCACCGGCTCCAGGGACGGCCCGTGACCAAAGCGGGAGAGACGGAGCCGGCCAATCACCACAGCATCGTCATCCTGGCCGAGTTCACGGACACCAAGATGACCTTCACCCGGGACAATTTCCTGAACATGCTTACCCAGAAAGGGTACAATTATAACGGGGCCCACGGTTCCGCCATGGAGTATTTCGATGAAATGTTCCAAGGAGACTACCATTTCGAGTTCACCGTCTCTCCCGTCGTGACGCTGGATCACGATTCCGCCTACTATTTCGACAACAACGACAAAGACGAAGACAAGGATCCTGCACAGGCCATCATCGACGCCTGCACGAAGGCCCATGAACAGGGCATCGATTTCTCCCGGTTCGACGACGACGGAGACGGAGAAGTTGACAACATCATCGTCTTCGTGGCCGGCAAGGATGAAGCGGAAGGCGCGGATGCAAGCTGCGTCTGGTCCCACGCCTGGGCCGTCAGGGACGGAGCCGGCAAGACCTGCTACCTGGACGGAAAACTCATCAACGGCTACGCCATCACCACCGAATACGGCATGGACGGATGGCGCAACAACGAATATCATTACGGGTTTACCGGCATCGGCACATTCTGCCATGAATTCAGCCACACTTTCGGACTTCCGGACTTCTACGACACGGACTACGAAGGCAGCGGCGGCCAGGGAGACGGTCTCTTCGGCATCCTGGACCTGATGGACGGCGGCAACGGGAACGATTACGGCCGGAGACCGCCGCACTATTCCGCTCTCGACTATTATCTGCTGGGGCTGGGACAATGCGAGACCATCGGCACCGGAAACTACACGTTGGAACCCATATCCTCCGCCCGCCGTTACCTGAAATTCGAGACCGGCACGGAGGGAGAGTTCTACCTCTTCGAGTGCCGGAGCAATGCTTCCGGCTGGGACAAGGATATCCGCGGAAAGGGCCTGCTGATCTATCATGTTGACCAGGCAATGCGGTCCGCCGGACGGTCGGACACTTATGAGAAAGACATGACGGCGTTTGAGCGGTGGGACTATAACGAGGTCAATGCCAATCCCGAACATGAGTGTGCCTATATTGTCAGCGCGACGCCGGGCATCCATGCAAAGGATTCCGAAGGATATGATTCAGGCAACCAGGCCAAGGTCTTCTACCCGCAGCCCAGTTACAAGGAGTATTCATCCGAAACCAATCCGGCTTTCGTGTTCTGGGACAAAACCGAGTCCCCCATCGCCCTTGTCAATATCGCCCTTCGCGGCACTTCCGTTTCCTTCACCGTCCAGGAACACGGCAGCTCGACCGTCCCTGAAATCGCGAAGACAAGCAAGGAGGTTTTCCAGGACGCCGCCATCCTGCAATGGTCGGCGAACAACCCGGCATACACCGGCACGGCCATCGTCGAATGGGGCGCTTCCGCCACCCAGACGCGGCAGACTGTCGAAGTCGCTCCCTACGAACCCGGGAATTATGCCCTGCGACTGGACGGGCTGAACGGGTCCACCGCCTACAAGGCGGATATCCGGTTCGAGAAGGGGGGCAGCACCAGCAAGATCGTCACTGTCAGTTTCACGACGAATGCCTTCCGCGGCGGTGTCCCCTATATCGTCCTTCCTGCGAACGAGGGCAGTTTCACCTCCGGGACCGAGATTCCGCTCCACGTCAACAATGCCCAGAATACGGACGGGGTGGACTGGTATCTCGGAAGCAGTAGCATCCTCCCTTCCGGGAACGGTTATTATCCGCTCACCAAGTCCGGCACCCTCAAGGCCGTCGTGACCTACAAGGACGGCACCAAAGACATCATCATCCGTGAAATCAAGATCCGGTAACATGCGCAAGAAACTTCTTCCCCTCCTGGCATCCCTGCTCATCCTGGCGGGCTGCAGCTGCAACAAGGAACCCGATATCGATTCCAAATTCCTGGAGAGTTCGACCGTGGCCCTGCAGATCAAGGGAGCCGCGCAGTTCACCTACGACTCCGCCCGCGACCAGCTGTCTTTCAACGAGCAGAAAAAGACCTTCCGTGCCTGCAACGACAACGGGACGGAATATTTCACCCTCTCCTGCGACAAGATTCCCACCGAAAAAGGCCAGACCATAAAAGGAAACCTGGCCTACACCCGTGGAAACGGCGTAGGCCAGGAATCGAATCTCAAGTTGAAGGTGGAGAAGGTCCAGGGCGACATGATCTGGCTTTGGAACAGCGACAAGAAAATCGCCGTCTGCGTCCGGACCCTCCGGTAAATCTTAGAAGCTCAGGGCAATACCGATGAAATCGTCAGCCTTGAGGGCGGCGCCGCCGATCAGGCCGCCGTCGATGTCGGGCTGTGCGAAGAGTTCCTTGGCGTTGGACGGCTTGCAGCTGCCACCGTAGAGGATGGTGGTGTCGTCAGCGACCTGGGCACCGAATTTCTCGCAGAGAACCTTGCGGATGCAGGCGTGGATCTCCTCGGCCTGCTCAGCCGTGGCGGTCTTGCCGGTACCGATGGCCCAGACGGGCTCATAGGCGACCACGATATTCTTCATCTCCTCAGCGGTAAAGTTGTACAGGACGGCCTTGGTCTGATCCGTAACCACCTGGAAATGCTTGCCGGTCTCACGCTCGTCGAGGTTTTCACCGACGCAGAGGATGACCTTCAGGCCGGCGGCGAGGGCGAGACGGGTCTTCTCGACCAGCTTGGCATCGGTCTCACCGTAATACTGACGACGCTCGGAGTGGCCGAGGATGGTCCACTGGGCACCGGTGGAGGTCAGCATGGAGACGGAGACTTCGCCGGTATATGCGCCCTTCTCCTTGTCCGCGCAATTCTGGGCGGAAAGTTCCACGCGGGTACCGCCGACGACGCCGGCGACCGGGCAGAGATGCGTGAACGGAACGGCGACGATCAGGCCGACCTCGGCGGGAACTTCGGCGGATTTGGCCACGACGGCCTTGGCAAGTTCGATTCCTTCAGGAACGGTGGTGTTCATTTTCCAGTTTCCTGCGACAATGTGCTTTCTCATGTTTTGGGTATTTTGGATATAATTAAATTCAAATCATGCAAAGTTACACATTCCGGCACAATTATTCAAATCAACATAAATTTGCCAACCGGGCTTTTTTGTCGTAACTTTGTGGATTGTTGTAGAATAATGAAATTCAACCGATGAAGAACTTTGTAGAAGAACTTAGATGGAGAGGCATGATCCAGGACATCATGCCCGGGACGGAAGAGAAACTCATGGAAGGTCCGCAGGCCGCCTACGTTGGCATTGACCCGACGGCCGACTCCCTGCATATCGGTCATCTCGTCAGCGTGATGATCCTCAAGCATTTCCAGAACTGCGGCCACAAGCCGTACGCCCTGGTCGGCGGCGCGACCGGCATGATCGGAGACCCGTCCATGAAATCCGCGGAACGCAATCTCCTCGACGAGCAGACCCTCAACCACAACGTCGCCTGCATCAAGGCGCAGCTCGGCCGTTTCCTCGACTTCGAGTCCGCGGCGGCCAACAAGGCGGAACTCGTCAACAACTACGACTGGATGAAGGATTACAGTTTCATCAACTTCATCCGCGACATCGGCAAGCATATCACCGTCAATTACATGATGGCCAAGGACTCCGTGAAGAAGCGCCTCTCCCGCGACTCCAGCGAGGGCATGTCCTTCACCGAGTTCAGTTACCAGCTCATGCAGGGGTATGACTTCTACTGGCTTTGGAAGAACAAAGGCTGCGTCCTGCAGCTGGGCGGATCCGACCAGTGGGGCAACATCACGACCGGCACCGAACTCATCCGCCGCATGGACGGCGGCGAGGCCTTTGCCCTCACCTGCCCCCTGATCCGCAAGGCGGACGGCACCAAGTTCGGCAAGACCGAGAAAGGCAACATCTGGCTGGATGCCGAACGCACGTCCCCGTATGAGTTCTACCAGTTCTGGCTCAACGTCGCCGACGAAGATGCCGAACGGTATATCAAGATCTTCACCATGCTGGACCGCCAGACCATCGAGGCCCTCATCGAAGAGCACCGTCAGGATCCGGGCCAGCGCAAGCTCCAGAAGGTCCTCGCCCGCGAAGTGACCGTCATGTGCCACGGCCAGGCGGAATACGACAACGCCGTCGCCGCTTCCCAGATGCTCTTCGGCAACGCGACCTCCGAGGCCCTGCGCAAGCTCGACGAGCGCACCTTCCTCGCCGTCTTCAGCGGCGTCCCGACCTTCACCGTCTCCCGCAGCGAACTGCCTTGCAACCTGCTCGACCTGCTCGCCGTCAAGACCCAGGTCTTCCCCTCCAAGGGCGAAGCCCGCAAGATGGTCCAGGGCGGCGGCGTCAGCCTCAACAAGGACAAGGTGACCGACATCAACTACGAAGTCAGCGAAAGCGATATCCTCGACGGTAAATACATCCTCGCCCAGCGCGGGAAAAAGAACTATTACATCCTCAATATCAACTAGATGGAAGCACCTGCCACCACCCGTCAGCTCAAGGTTGCCCGGGAACTCCAGAAAGACCTCGCCGAAATCATCCGCAGCAAGGGGATGGCCGCATTCGGCGGTGCCATGGTGACGGTCAGCGAAGTCCGGATCTCCCCGGACCTGTCCGTGGCCAAGGTCTATGTCAGCATCTTCCCCTCCGCCAAGGCAGAGGAAGTCATGAAGGTCCTGCAGGAGAACGTCAAGGCATACCGGGGCGAACTCGGCCGCATCGTGGCCAAGCAGCTCCGCATCGTGCCCGAACTGGTGTTCTACCTGGACACCTCCCTGGATTACGCCGAGCACATCGACGAGCTGCTGAAGAAATAACGCGTCCGACATGCACCTGCCGCTGTTCATCGCCAGAAGGTACCTGTTCGCGAAGAAATCACACAACGTGATCAACATCATCTCCGCGATCAGCGCCATCGGCATGGCTGTCGGCACGGCCGCCCTCATCGTCATCCTCTCCGTCTACAACGGATTCGACTCCCTCGTCCGCTCCAGTCTGAGCCATGTCGAGCCCGACCTGCTCATCGTTCCGGACAGCGGCAAGGTCTTCGTCCCCGACGAGACCATCCTGGACGAGGTGCGCCATGCGCATTCCGTCGCGACGGTGGACGCCATCCTACAGGAGAATGTCTATCTGAGTTATGACGGGCACAACGGCATCGCCCGCGCGAAAGGCGTCGACCGGGCCTATGAAGCCCGCAATCCGCTGACCGGATGTCTGGTGGACGGAGCCATCGACCTGCACAAGGGAGACATTCCCCTCGCCCTGGTCGGTTCGGGACTCGCCTACCGGATGGGCATCAGCCCGCGGTTCCTGCCGCCGGTGGAAATCTGGTTCCCGGCCCGCGACCGCGCCTTTTCCGCCGCCAACCCGGCCGCTTCGCTGCAAAGCGTCAAGGTCTGGCCCGGCGGCCTCTTCTCGGTCAACACCGACATCGACAACAACCTGATGGTCCTCCCCATCGGCCAGATGCGGGAACTGCTGGGGTATACGGATGAAGTCTCCGCCGTGGAGATCCGGCTGGAAGAAGGGACCTCCTCCCGGGAACTCCGCCGGCTCCGGAAAGACATTTCCCGGCAGCTGGGACCGGAATTCCGGGTCCTGGACCGGTATCGCCAGAACGAATCCCTCTACAAGATGATGCGCTACGAGAAAGCGGCCGTTTACCTGATCCTGATCTTCGTGCTTATCATCATCGGGTTCAACATCTTCGGCAGCCTGTCCATGCTGATCATCGAGAAAAAGGAGGATATCGGCACCCTGCAGAGCATGGGGGCGGAGGACCGGCTGATCCGGCGGGTCTTCGTGCTGGAAGGATGGATGATTTCCCTGCTCGGCCTGGCCGTCGGCCTGGTAGCCGGCATCGCCATCGTTCTGCTGCAGCAGCGGTTGGGTCTGGTCAAGATGCCGGGCAGTTTCATGGTGGCCGCCTATCCCGTGATCCTCAAACCGGCAGATATAATAATCACCGCCACAAGCGTAGCGGTGATCGGATATCTCATAGCCCTGCTGCCGGTGCGTCGGTCAGAAGTCAAAGCCGACCGTCAGTGAGAACGTGCGCGTACGCGCGTGCTGGAAGGTGTCATGGCTGATGTTCGCCAGCCCCAGGTCATAACTCAATTCCGCATACAGCATCATGATGTTGAAGCCGCAGCCGATCCGCATACCGGCGTCGAAACGGCGGAAAGCCTGATCGTTGAATATCTCATAGGTCGTGCGGGATGCATAATCCTTTGCCCCGCCGGCCACGGCGCCGGCCAGGTAGAAGCCCATCAACGGCTGCAGGACAATGGACGCATCGACCGGGAGAGCGAGTTTGGCGACCACAGGCACCTCAAGGTAATCCAGGTGATAGACGGTATTTTCTCCCAACTGTTTCATCTTGCCGCCCTTGCCGGAATACAGCAGGCCGGTTTCCAGGGCCAGCGGGACATAGGGAGAAACCTGTACGCCCGCAACGACGCCGAAATTCATCCGGGAAATCGGGGAGGCGGCGTCCAGGAATTCGAAATCAGAAGAGACATGGCCGACATTCCAGCCGGCGCGCAGGCCGAAATAGGCCGGCATGCCATAATAGCCCCCGGAGCGATAAACCGTATTGCCCCGGTTCGGACGGGTGGGCGGAGGCGGAGTGCCATAACCGCCACGGCGCTGGGCCTGCACGGGTATCACGAGCAGGGCGCCCAGAAGGGTCAAAAGCAGAATCCGTTTCATTTTTTGTAGAAGTTGATGATTTCTCCCACGTACATCGTGTGGAGTCCCATCTCTTCATACAAAGACCGTACCTCCTCGGGCAGCTGGTCCCGCTTGAACTCTTCGCGATAGAGGATCTTGCACTCGAAAGCCATGCAGGCTTCCCGGAACAATGGATTGCCCAGTTCGCTGAGTTCGGCCGTCAGGCCGGCCTTTTCCAGTTTGTCGGGTTCGTCTTTCAGGGAATGGGAACCGATATAGAGAAGGGCGTCCTTGCTGCGACGGTCCTGCGGAAAAGCGGATACCGTGAAATACGCCGATTCATCCATCATCCCCTTCGTATGGCGGTCCCGGGACACATACACCGTCAGGACCGGCTTGCCCCAGAGTTCGCCGATGGAACCCCAGGATATGGTCATGGCATTGATGCCCTCCTTGGTACGTACGCCAAGCGCCATCCAGTCTTTGGCAAAGGCGGAGACCGGCTGCATTTCCAGGTCCATCACGTCCGCTTTGCTCCATTCACGCTCATTCATAGGCCGCGTGTCTTCTTCCCCGCCCCGGCTGCCGCAAGCCGCGACCGCCAGCAGGACAAGAAGATATGTAAGCAATCTTTTCATTATTCTTCAGGCAGGAACATTGGATCCCAAGACGGGAGCATCACAGGTTTCTGGTTCAGCAGGGAGAGGACGTCGGCAGGGACATACTTCTTCTCGACGACAAGGCGGAACATATAGTTGTCAAACCACTCGTCGGTCATGATGATGTTGCCCTGGTACCCGGAGGTGGCGCCCCAGCTGTTCTCGACCATCCACTTGACCGGCTTGCCGTTCTTCAGGTCAACGGCGATGAGGGTCATGGCGTGGGAAGAGGCGCTGGCGTGCGTCATCACGCGCTCTTTCTTGTCCATGCCGAAACTCACGCCCATCAGGGAAGCATAGTCGAAGTTGTTCAGGTCGGCATACCCGGCGTCACGGTTGAGGAACTTGTTGACGTCGCAGGAGAAATACATCGCCGTGTCGTCCTTGATGGACTTGATGGCGATCTCCTTGATCTTCTCGATCGGGAGGTTGACATAGACCCAGTTCTGTCCGTCATAGACATGGCGGTCGTAGTCGATCTCATAGACCTTGTAATACTCGCGGACGGGATCGTTCATCAGCATGACATAGTTGTTCTCCAGGTCGGCGCCGACGAACTCCTGGTAGAAGGATTTCGGAGTATAGGTCTTCTCGCTGACGAATTCGCCCTTGGAATTGTAGCGGGTCCAGGTGAACTCGGTCGGAGGGACGCCCAGGCAGAGGGCCAGCATGTGATAGATTTCCTTGAGCATGTCGACCTTCATTTTCTGCAGGTCTCCCTTGGCCGCGCGGAGGCGGAGGCCGTCTTCACGGAGCTTGGTCGCAATCTGGGTCCGCATGGCGGAGGTGTTCTCGGCGCAGAGCGTCTCCGGCATGACCTCGGACGGAACGACACCGTACTTCATGATCAGGTTGGAGACGCCGGTGAACTGGCCGCCGTCGCCGATCGGATTGGCGAAAAGCCAGTCGACTTTCCGGTCCTCGAAAGGAAGGTCCTTGGTGTCGATGATGCCCTGGAGGAAGAGATTGGCCTTTTCAAGCTGGTCATAGAAGAACACGTAGTTCTGGGAGAAAGTGAAAGCGCCGAGGTCATATTTCTCGATCATCTTGGCGCGCATCACGTTCAGGCCGGTAAACAGCCAGCAGCGTCCGGAGGACTTCTGGTTGGTGCGGCCCTTGGTCTTCACCATGTCCGTAAAATGGGTGTCCATTTTTGCCAGGTTGCCCGCCTTCGCGGACAGGACGGTGATCTGGGCGGAATTCAGGGCATTCTGCAGGGCGATGTCGGCGGCGCTGCCTTCATATCCCTTGGCGATTTCCTTCAGCAGGTCCGCCGAAATGCCTCCTTTCGGATCACCGGCGGGCTTCTGGGCAAAAGCGGAAACAGTCAGCAGCAAGGCCGCTGCGATCATGACGATTCTCTTCATATACTATTTTCGTTTAACTTCCAAATCCTTACAAAGATAGCAAATTCTCTCCAAAAGCCAGCCCGGAAGGTCACCGGTCTTCCTTCCAGACAATCAAGGCAGATTCCGGCCCGACGGTCAGAACCGGGCCGGCCAGCACGCCCAGACCGTCTTCCCTGACCTTGCCGTCTTTTACCACCGTAGTCCATCGTCCCTCCCCGACGCGGACGGAAGCCGCCTCCCGGCGGGCGTTGAGCACGACCACGATCTCCTGCCAGGAGTCACCGCCGGCATGGTCCTTCAAGCGGAAAACGACCAGGCCGCTCCCTTCCACAGGAAGGAACTCGAGGTGTTTCCGCACGAGGTCCGCATCCCCCAGCCGGAAGGCCGGGTGGTGCTTGCGCAAGGCGATCATGCCCTTGTAATAGGCGTATACGTCCCGGAAGGCCGCCTTGTTGTTCCAGTCGATGGCATTGATGTCATCGGGACTCCGGTAACTGTTGTGCACCCCTTTCTTGTCGCGCAGGACCTCTTCCCCGGCAAAAAGGAAAGGAACGCCCTGGGAAGTCAGGACGGCTGTCTGCGCCAGCATGTCCAGCCGTTCCAGTTCGCCCGGACGCAAATCCGGGACAGATGCCTTCAGCCGGTCGGCCAGGCACATGTCGTCGTGACAGGAGACATAACTGATCATCTGGGTCGGTTGCGCCGCCCAGGCGACGGTGCTGTAATTGACCCTGCCCATCTGCACCTGCGGGTGGCTCACGGCCCCCGCCAGTCCGAACTTGAGACTCTCTTCGTCTCCGGGTTTCCCGGCCAGGAATGCGCCTTTCGCATCGTCGTCCCAGGGGCCGCGCAGGGCGTCGCGCATCTCGTCGCTGAACGCGGCGATGCCCGGCATCCGGGCTGCGTTTCCTTTCATGGCCAGGCTGTCCGCTTCGTACAGAGGCGTCTCGGCAGCCCACCCTTCTCCATAGATGAATACCTGAGGATCGACCTGGCATGCAGCCTCGCGGATGGCGTTCATCGTGGCGATGTCATGCACGCCCATCAGGTCGAAACGGAATCCGTCGATGTGGTATTCGCGCATCCAGTAGAGGACGCTTTCCACCATGTACTTGCGCATCATCGGACGCTCGGAGGCCGTCTCGTTTCCGCAGCCGGAGCCGTTGGCGAACGTTCCGTCCGGCTTGAGCCGGTAGAAATAGCCGGGCGCCGTCCGCTCGAAAGCGCTGCTCCGGGCATTGGACGTATGGTTGTAAACGACGTCAAGCACCACCCGCAGCCCGTTGCGGTGCAAGGCCTGCACCATCTGCTTGAACTCGCGGATCCGCACCTCGGGACGGGCGGGATCGGTGCTGTAACTGCCTTCCGGGACATTGTAGTTCAGAGGATCATAGCCCCAGTTGTAGCGGTTGAGTTCCAGGGCCGTCTCGTCGATGGACGAGAAATCGAAGGACGGAAGGATATGCACATGCGTCACTCCCAGGTCTTTAAGGTGGTCCAGGCCGGTGGGCAGGCCCTCTGGCGAAGTGGTTCCTTCCTCCGTCAGGGCCAGGAACTTGCCTTTGTTGACGATGCCCGAAGAAGGATGGATGGAGAAATCGCGGTGGTGCATTTCATAGACGATGACCGAGGCCGGTCCGTCCATGGCCGGGCTCCGGTCTTCCGCCCAGCCCTCCGGATCCGTGGCAGCCAGGTCGATGACGGCGCCTCGCCGGCCGCCGATACCGACCGCCTTCGCAAAGATGCCCGGGGTCTCTCCCAGCCATTTTCCGTCAATCCGGACATGGAAGGCATAGAACTTTCCCCGGAGGTCGCCCGGTACGGTGACATGCCAGGTACCGTCCGTCCCCAGGGCCATGTCCCGGGAATCGCATGCCTGGCCGCCCTGGCCTTCTTCGTAGAGAAGGACGCGCACCTTTTCGGCCTTGGGACTCCACAGATGGAAAGAAGTGGCCTGGGGCGAATACTGCATCTCATCCAGCGAGCCCTGCCGGACGGGATAATCTTCTTCATGGAAATCGGCGGCGTTCGCCGCCAGGAGCAGGGTCGCGGCCATAAGGATCATTTTCATGCCAGAACATTTAATCATTCCAAAGATAAGCAAATAATCCGAGCATAAAAACATGGGAGAGACCCGGATCGGATCTCTCCCACAGAACAGTAAGGCAATGCTGCCTCCTAGCAGCCGAGGCGCTTCTCGAGGTTGGCGCGGATCTCGCGGAGGAACTGCAGGGAGGTCAGGGCGCGCGGTGCGTAGCCGTCCATCAGGTTCACGAGGTCCTTGGTCACCATTTCCTCACCCAGCGTGTCGAAGCAGGCGGCTTCGAGCTGGTTGGCGTAGTTGACCAGTTCCGGAAGGTTGTCGAGTTCGCCACGCTTGCGGAACGCACCGCTCCAGGCGAAGATGGTCGCCATCGGGTTGGTGGAAGTCACTTCTCCCTTCAGGTACTTGTAATAGTGGCGGGTCACGGTGCCGTGGGCCGCTTCATATTCGTACTTGCCGTCCGGGCTGACGAGTACGGAGGTCATCATGGCGAGGGAACCGAAGGCAGTGGAGACCATGTCGGACATCACGTCGCCGTCGTAGTTCTTGCAAGCCCAGATGAAACCGCCCTCGGAACGCATCACACGGGCGACGGCATCGTCGATCAGGGTATAGAAATACTCGATGCCGGCGGCCTCGAACGCATCCTTGTACTCCTGGAAGACCTCCTCGAAGATGGCCTTGAAGCGGCCGTCGTACTTCTTGGAGATGGTATCCTTGGTCGCGAACCAGAGGGTCTGCTTCACGTCAAGGGCGTATTTGAAGCAGGAGTGGGCGAAACTGCGGATCGAAGCGTCGGTATTGTGCATGCCTTCGATGACGCCGGGGCCCTTGAACTCATGGATGACCATTTCCTCGCGCTTGCCGCTGACGCCTTCGAAGACGAGCTTGGCGACACCGGGCTCGGTGGTCTGGATCTCCACGTCACGGTAGACGTCGCCATAGGCATGACGGGCGATGGTGATCGGTTTCTTCCAGAATTTCACGGCCGGGTGGATGGAAGGGATGGTGATCGGGGTGCGGAACACGGTGCCGTCGAGCATGGCACGGATGGTGCCGTTCGGGCTCTTCCACATCTCGTGGAGGTTGTATTCGCTCATGCGCTGGACGTTCGGGGTGATGGTGGCGCACTTGACGGCAACGCCCAGACGCTTGGTCGCGTTGGCGGAGTCGATGGTCACCTGATCCGCGGTCTTGTCGCGGTTCGGAAGGCCGAGGTCGTAATATTCTGTCTTAAGGTCGACGAAGGGAAGGATGAGTTCATCCTTGATCATCTGCCAAAGGATCCTGGTCATTTCATCGCCGTCCATCTCGACGAGCGGTGTGGTCATTTTGATTTTTTCCATGGTGTTATTTGCGGTTTTTGTAATAATTCATGAGGCAGCCGTCTGCGAGGATCTCGCGCTCGTCGGCGGTGAGGTTCTGGAAATAAAGGTGGATCGGATGCACGCCGTCCTTGGCAATCACCTGGGCGTCAATCTCTTCTGCTCCGGAGAGGATGGCCTTGCGGATGCCCGGGACGAAGACGAAGTCGCCCGGCTCGTAATCGAAGGCGGTCTCCGGAGCGATCGTGAACGGAACGATGCCCCAGTTGATGCAGTTGGAACGGTAGCGCTTGGTCGCGTACTCATAGCAGATGTTGGCGTCGCCGCCGAGCACCTTCTGGCAGGAAGCGGCCTGCTCGCGGGCGGAACCGTCGCCCGGCTTGTTCGCGAAGACGCAGGAGCCGAAGGAGGTGTCCTGCGCGGATGCACCGACCTTGGCGAGGGCCCCGGCGACATGGGCGGGCACGTTGCCGGCGCGGCGCTCGAGATCCTGTCCCTGGATGCGCTTGCTCAGGCCAACGTACTCAGGGACGCGGCGGCTGAGGGCGAACTCGGAGAGTTTCAACGGGTTGGAGCGATAGGAAGACGTCTCTCCGGACGGGATCAGTTCGTCGGTCGTGGTCACCGGGTCATGGATGACGGCGGCCAGTTCGACCAGCATGTTCTCCTCCATCGGATACATCTTCGGCCAGTCCTTGATATTCGGGCCGTAGCGCAGTTCGACGGACAGGTCCGCCTTGCCGTAGCCGTAGTAGATGCGGCTCTTGTAGATCCGGTCGTCGAACTCATACGGCTTGTGGGTGTCGGTGTATTCGATATCGGTCGCGGCCGTGATCACGCCGCCGTGCGGCGGGGGGGGGGCGAAGGTGCGGGCGGGCCACCGGGCAAACAGGGCAATAATGCGCGGGGCGGG
>JBGUXJ010000049.1:0-12255 GCA_045222055.1 Candidatus Cryptobacteroides sp.
GTATATTACCCAACTGGATGCCCAGAGTCCGGTTCTTCCCGACAACAATCCCTATGTGGTGCGGCTGAAAAAACTTACTTCCGGCCTGAATTCCGTCGATGGCGTTCCACTGAACTTCAAGGTGTACAAGACCAACGACATCAATGCGTTCGCGTGCGCGGACGGCAGCGTGCGGGTCTATACCGGCATCATGGACCTGATGACGGATGACGAACTGCTCGGCGTGATCGGGCATGAGATCGGCCATGTGGCCCTCAAGCATTCCAAGAAAGAGATGCGCCAGGCCCTGCTGACCAGCGCGGCGATGGAGGGACTGGCCTCGACGGGCAACACCATGGCGGCCCTGACCGACTCCCAGCTCGGCGCTCTCGGCAATGCGATCATGAATGCCCAGTATTCCAAGAAACAGGAGAGTGCGGCCGACGATTTCGGCTATGAATTCCTGAAGGCGGCGGGCAAGAACCCGTGGGCGATGGCCATGTCCTTTGAGAAACTCCAGAGCGCGGCCGGCGGCGGTGGTGCGCAGAGCACGGCGGTCAGCCAGCTCTTCTCCTCCCACCCGGACACGGCGGCCCGGATCGCCCGCATGTCGGCCCGTGCCAGCCAGGAGGGTTTCAAGAAGCCGACGACCCGGAAATAGGTTGTTTGCCGGAAAACCCTTATCTTTGCACTCTTTATTTGAGATTGCATGTTCCTGGATATCCTCAAAGCCTTCCTGATCGGAATCTGTGCCTCCGTCCCGCTGGGACCGACGGCGATCTATATCTTGCAGAAAACCCTGAGCAAGGGGCAGCGGGGAGGTTACCTGACTGCCATGGGCGCCACGGTCACCGATACGTTCTATTCGGTGGTGGCTGTGTTTTTCCTGGCGTTGGCCGAGACGTTCATCGATGAGCACCAGACCCTGATCTATCTCGTCGGCGGACTGATCGTACTCCTGGTGGGATCCAGCATGCTGTTCCGTGACCCGTTCCGCAAGATCAAGCAGGAGAAGACGGAGTCTTATTCGGTCAGCGATTTTTACCGTGCCGTCGCCCTGGGCCTTTCCAACCCGGCATCGATCATCGTGATCTTCACGCTGTTCACCTTCTTCAGCATCGACCTGAGCGAGCGGGATTTCCACGTCATTCCGATCTTGCTGGCCGTGGCGCTGGGTTCGGCGACATACTGGTTTTTCTTCACCTTGCTTTTCAGCAAGTTGCGGATGAAATTCAACGTGGGCGTCCTCCTGTGGATCAACCGGCTCCTGGGTGCCGTCGTCATGATCCTGGGCGTCGTCCTGCTGGGCCAGGGCCTGATGCGGGTCCTGTTCCCTTAGAAATGAGTGATTTATGAGCGAAGAAACCAAAAAGAACGGACAGGCCGGGACTCCTGCGGAAAAGGGGAGTTTCTGGAGCAATTGGATTGTCCGGAACCTGCTGCTGGCGCTGGTGGCGCTGGTCGTGCTGATCGTCGGCAGCTATATCGGTCTGAACATGCTGACCCATCACGGACAGGAACTGGTCGTTCCTGACCTGACCAACATGAAGGTCCACGAAGCGGAATATACCGCCAAGGTGGAAGGCATGAAGGTCATCGTGGTGGACTCGGTCTATATCCGCCGCATGGGGCGCGGCCTGGTTTACAGCCAGAATCCGAAGGCCGGCAGCAAGGTCAAGAAAGGTCGCAAGATCCGCCTGACCATCAATTCGGTGACGCCGCAGAAGGTGCAGGTCCCGAACCTGGTAGGCTATTCCATGCGCCAGGCCATGGCCGAACTTTCTTCACGCGGACTGACCGTCGGCAAGCTGGTCTATGTCAGTGACATGGCGACGAACAACGTGCTCCGCCAGCTGCGGGGCAACCGGGAGATCGCGCCCGGCACGCTGATCGAGAGCGGGACGGCCATCGACCTGGTGGTGGGCCTCAATTCCGAGGACAACCAGACGTATGTGCCGAACGTCATCGGCCTGAAGTATCTGCGGGCCGTGGATGTCGTCCATGGCAATTCTCTCAATATCAAGAATCTGAACTTTGACGAGAGCGTCAAGAACTATTCCGATTCGCTGGATGCCGTCGTGTACCGGCAGGGACCGGAAGGCTCCAAGGCGCCGATCCTGATCGGCTCCGACGTGACCTTGTACCTGTCCGTGGATCCCGCGAAGACCATCATGAAGAAATAGTCGATGGACTGGCAGGAAGATCCGGAGGAGGCCCTGCTGGGGCAAGGCGTCGTCGTCGAGGAAGATGCTTCCGCAGATGACGAGCAGGGGATGTTCGAGCATTTCCGGCTGGTCGTGGACCCGGGGCAGGAACCTGTCCGGATCGACAAATACATGGCCGGACATCTCGAGAACACCTCCCGCCACCGGATCCAGCTGGCCATCAAGAACGGCTATGTCAAGGTGGGGGAGAAGACGGCGAAAGCCAACCTGATCATCCGTCCGGGAGACGTCATCCGGTTCGTGATGCCGTACGAACGGCGGGGTTTCGAGATCCTGCCGGAGGACATTCCGCTGGACATCGTCTATGAGGACGAGGATTTCCTGATCGTCAACAAGCCGGCCGGGATGGTGGTTCATCCGGGGCATGGCCATTTTACCGGGACGCTGGTCAACGCGCTGGCCTTCCACCTGGGCCTTTCCCAGGGACCGGATGCGCAGGACGACCGGATGGGCGTGCTGGTACACCGCATCGATATGGATACCAGCGGTCTGCTGGTGGTGGCGAAAAACGACGAGGCGCAGTTGAACCTGGCCCGGCAGTTCTTCGTCCACTCGATCGAGCGGTGCTATGTCGCCGTCGTCTGGGGCAATCTCAAGGAAGACGAGGGGACGATCACCGGCAACATCGGCCGGGATCCGAACGACCGGCTGCGCTTCAAGGTCTATCCGGAGGGAGATAAGGGCAAGCACGCCGTGACTCATTACAAGGTACTGGAGCGCTTCGGTTTCGTGACGGTCGTGGAGTGCCGGCTGGAGACAGGACGCACGCATCAGATCCGCGTGCACATGGCCCACATCGGGCATCCGCTGTTCGGCGACGAGCGCTACGGCGGGAAAGAAATCCGCCAGGGGACGATCTATTCCAAGTACAAGCAGTTCATCCGCAACTGCTTCGAACTATGTCCCCGCCAGGCCCTTCATGCCAGGACGCTCGGTTTCGACCATCCCCGTACCGGCAAACCCGTGCGCTTTGATTCCGCCCTGCCTGCGGACATGCAGGCCCTCCTGGCCAAATGGCGCCAGTACGCCGCCAACATGCCGGAAGAATAAAAAGAGGGAAGCCCTAATCGAGCTTCCCTCCTTTTTCATCGTAGAATTCATTTTGCAGGACCGAGAAGTCGGTGACTTCTTCGAGCGTGATTCTGCACTTGTACTTCTTTTTCCATTTCCCGAGATACGATGTATCCGAGAAGAGACTGCCCTTCCGGGACAGATAGGCGCCGAGGATCGGACTGACCTTGAGGACGAGGTTCCTGAGTTTCTTGTCATTGACATAGTAGGAAAGCCTGCGTTCGATCTGTTCGTCGATAAGCGAACTGGAAGCGATCTTGCCCGTGCCGTGGCAGAGGGGGCAAACCTCCGTCGTGTTGATCTCGGTGGCCGGACGCACCCGCTGGCGGGTAATCTGCATCAGGCCGAATTTCGTCAGCGGCAGCACGTTGTGCTTGGCCCGGTCGGTGCTCATCAACTCTACCATGTATTTGTAGAGTTCGTTGCGGTGCTCCTGGGTCTCCATGTCGATGAAATCCACGATGACGATTCCACCCATGTCCCGGAGCCGGAGCTGGCGGGCGATTTCTTCCGCTGCGTACTTGTTGACGTCGAACGTGTTCTGTTCCTGCTCCTTGGTCTTGGCCCGGATGCCGCTGTTGACGTCCACGACGTTCAGGGCTTCGGTCGACTCGATCACGAGGTAGGCGCCCTGCTTGATGGGGACGACCTTGCCGAACGAGCTCTTGATCTGGCGGCTGACTTCGAAATGGTCGAAGATCGGCTCCTTGCCGTCATACAGTTTCACGATCTTTTCCTGGTCGGGCGAGATGAGGGAGATGTACCTGCGGATCTCCTCGTACTCCCGTTCATTGTTGACGTAGATGTTGGAGAACTCATCGTTGAGCAGGTCCCTCAGGATCGTGGTAGTCTTGCTGTACTCGGCGAAGAGCGGCTGCACGTTCTTGTTTCTGGAGAGGTCCTTCCAGGAATTTTCCCATTTGCTGATCAGGGCCTTGAGTTCCGCGACGAGGATGGCGGCGTTCTTGCCTTCCGCGGCGGTGCGGATGATCGCTCCGTAATTGCGCGGTAGAATGCTCCGCACGAGCGTCTCAAGGCGTCTCTTTTCCTCTTTCGAGGAGATCTTCTGGGAAATGCTCACCTTCTCGGCGAAGGGGAGGAGTACAATGTTGCGTCCTGCCAATGAAATCTCTGCAGTCAGTCTCGAACCTTTGGTGGAGATCGGCTCCTTGGTGATCTGGACGATCAGCATCTGGCCCGGCTTCAGCACATTCTCGATGCGGCCTTCCTTCTCGAGGATCGGCCCCAGCTGGATGCTGCTGTACAGGTCGCCAGCGTTGGTGTTGGGGTTGGTCTTGCGGACGAACTGGTCGAACGCGTCGAAATACAATCCCAGGTCCAGATAGTGGATAAAGGCTTCCTTTTCGTCTCCGATGTCCACAAAGGCGGCATTGAGGGCAGGCATCACTTTCTTGACCTTTCCGAGGAAGGCGTCACCAACCGTGAAGCTGCGCCCGCTGCTGGACTCTTTGTTCAGTTCAATCAGCCTGTGGTTTTCCTGCAGGGCTATTTGAACTTCCGTCGCTCTGACGTCAATGATCAGATCCTTTACTTTTTCTGATTCCATTGGAAAAATTTAATAAGGGCCGTACCGCGATTCCCGGCCGGCCCTTTCACTTAGCAGACTGCTAAAATGGCAGACGGAGAAGAAGATTATTTCTTCTTGTGTCTGTTCTTGCGCAAACGCTTCTTGCGTTTGTGCGTTGCCATCTTATGTCTCTTTCTCTTTTTACCGCTTGGCATAGTGCACTGATTTTAATGGTTTATTTCTTTACAGCAGCAACAAAGACCTTTGCCGGCTTGAAAGCAGGAATGTCGTGAGCGGGAATGGTCATGGTGGTGTTGCGGGTGATGTTGCGGGCGGCCTTCTCAGCGCGATGCTTGATGATGAAGCTGCCGAAACCACGGAGATACACCGGCTCGCCCTTGGCGAGGGAACCCTTGACGCTTTCCATGAAAGCTTCGACTACAGTCTGAACTGCGATTTTTTCAATACCGGTAGCTTTTGCTACTTCGTTAACGATCTCTGCCTTTGTCATAATTGGTTTATATTTAAAGTATTCGACTTTTCTTAAATCGAGGCACAAAGATAGGGTTAAATTTTCAATCAACAAAATGATTATGAGTTTTTTTTCAGTTATTTATCCCCCGCCCAGCGCGTTCAGAGGCCGATTTCTTCCTTGGCACGGTGCTTGACAATAATATATGGTACAAAAAAGGCTGCCTGCCGGGTGACAAATTGGCAGGCGGAAGGCTATTTTCCTGAAATCAAAGACGATATGGACAGTAACGAAAATATATTTGGTGCAATGTTCTCTCCCGGCTCCACCGAGGTGAACATCATCCCCGTCATGTCCGGAGAAGGACCGCTCAAGATCAACGAGGCGGACCTCCCCGACACCCTTCCCGTCCTCGCCCTGCGGAATGCCGTGATCTTCCCGGGGACGGTGTATCCGATCACCATCGGTCGCGAGAAGTCGATGCGGCTGGTCAGCGAAGCCCAGGATGAGGGCTTTTTCATCGGGGCCGTCCCCCAGGTCAACCTGGCCGAGGAGAATCCCCGTACCGAAGCCGATTTCTTCGACAACGGAACCGTCTGCAAGGTGCTGAAAACCTTTGAGATGCCGGATGGCACCGTGACCGCTCTCCTCCAGGGATTCAAGCGGCTGCGGCTGGACCGCATCACCGGTACGGAACCCTATATCCGCGCGCGTGTCCATTATCTGGATGACATCGAGCCGGACATGGACGACTCCAAGAACAAGATCATCGCCGACCTGCTGAAGGACAGCGCGAGCAACTATATCAAGGCGGCCTCCTTCGCACCGAAGGAAGTCATCAGCGCCCTGCGGGGCATCGAGGATTTCGGGTTCCTGGTGAATTTCATCGCCACGACCGTGGAGATCGAGAACTACCAGGACAAGGTCGCGCTGCTCCGCTACGACGATGTCAAGGAGCGCGCCATGGCCCTGCTGTCCCTGCTGAGCAACCAGATGGAACTGCTCCGCATCAAGCAGGAGATCAATTCCAAGGTCAAGACCGAGATCGACCAGCAGCAGCGGGAATACTACCTGAACAACCAGCTCCGGACCATCCAGGAGGAACTGGGCATGGACGAGGACGACGACATCAACCAGCTTCGCGCCGCAGCCGAGAAGAAGGAATGGTCTCCCGCCATCGGTGAAATCTTCGAGAAAGAACTGGCCAAACTGAGCCGGTTCAATCCTTCCGCGCCTGAATACAGCATCCAGTATTCCTACCTGCAGTTCATGCTGGACCTTCCCTGGTACCATGTATCCGAGGACAACCTGGACCTCTCCCATGCGCAGAAAGTCCTGGACGAGGACCATTTCGGCCTCGATTCGGTCAAGGACCGCATCGTCGAGTACCTGGCAGTCCTCAAGCTCAAGGGCAACATGAAGTCCCCGATCCTCTGCCTGTACGGGCCTCCGGGCGTCGGCAAGACCAGTCTGGGCAAGTCCGTCGCACGGGCGCTGGGACGGAAGTACGTCCGCATCTCCCTGGGCGGCATGCATGACGAAGCCGAGATCCGCGGCCACCGCAAGACCTATGTCGGCGCGCTTCCGGGCCGGATCCTCGCCGGCATCAGCCGGGCCGGGACGTCCAATCCGGTGATCGTCCTCGACGAAATCGACAAGGTCGGCGCCGACTTCAAAGGCGATCCGTCCTCGGCGCTGCTCGAGGCCCTCGATCCTGAGCAGAACACGGCCTTCCATGACAATTACCTGGACATCGACTACGACCTGTCCAACGTCCTGTTCATCACGACGGCCAATACGACGGCCACCATCCAGCCGGCCCTGCTGGACCGCATGGAGGTCATCAACGTGACGGGCTATCTGGCGGAGGAGAAGATGGAAATCGCCAAGAAGTTCCTGGTGCCCAAACAGTTGAAAGAGCATGGAATCGAGGCGTCCATCTCGATCCACAAGCCGGCGCTCCGGACCATCATCGACGAGTATACGCATGAGTCGGGTGTCCGCGGACTGGAGAAGCAGATCGCGAAGATCGCCCGCGTGACCGCGAAGAAGATCGCGCTGGGCGAGCCATACCCTACCTTGATCAAGAAGGAGCATCTCAAGGAATACCTCGGGCTTCCGACGGCGTTCCATGACAGCCAGAAAGGCAACGAGGCGCCCGGTGTGGTCACCGGCCTGGCCTGGACCAGCCTGGGCGGAGAGATCCTCTTCGTCGAGAGCCAGGCGAGCGAAGGAAAGGGCGTGCAGACCATGACCGGCAACCTGGGTGACGTGATGAAGGAGAGCGCCACCATCGGCTACCAGTATATCAAGGCGCATCCGCAACTGGCCGGCCTGACGGCGGAGGAATTCGCCAAGAAAGACATCCATGTCCATGTGCCCGAAGGCGCCACCCCGAAGGACGGTCCGTCCGCCGGTATCACCATGGTCAGTTCCATGGTGTCCGCCCTGCGCGGCCAGGCGGTCCGGAGCGGCATCGCCATGACGGGCGAGATGACCCTGCGCGGCCGTGTGCTCCCGGTCGGCGGCATCAAGGAGAAGATCCTGGCCGCCAAGCGGGCAGGCGTCCATACGATCCTGATTTCAGAGGAAAACCGCAAAGATGTCGAAGATATCAAGGAAATTTACCGGAAAGGTCTTACCTTTGTGTATGTGAAGACCATCGATGATGTCATCGGGTATATTTTCTCGTAAATGGACGTTAAGATAGAACAGACCTGGAAAGACGCACTGGCACCGGAGTTCGAAAAGCCGTACTTCGCCTCGCTGGTGCGTTTCCTGCATGGGGAGAAGGCGGCCGGGAAGACCATCTATCCCCCCGGCAGCCAGATATTCAAGGCCTTTGAACTGACTCCGCTCCCGGCCGTCAAGGTCGTGATCCTCGGCCAGGATCCCTACCATGGGCCCGGCCAGGCGATGGGGCTTTCGTTCAGCGTGCCGGACAACATCCCCGCACCGCCGTCGCTGGTCAACATTTTCAAGGAAATCGAATCGGACCTGGGCATCCGCATGAGCGGACGGCCCAACCTGGAGGGGTGGGCACGGCAGGGCGTGCTGCTGCTCAATGCGATGCTGACCGTCCAGGCCGGTGCGGCCGGATCCCACAGCCGGATCGGCTGGCAGGAATTCACCGACGCCGTGATCCGGACTGTCTCCGACCGCTGCGAAGGGGTCGTCTTCCTGCTCTGGGGCAATTTCGCCCGGTCCAAGAAGGACCTGGTCGACCTGTCCCGGCATCATGTGCTCGAAGCCCCGCATCCGTCGCCCCTTGCGCGTGGCGCCTTCTTCGGCTGCCGCCATTTCTCGCAAACGAACGCCATCCTCCTGAAGGAAGGCAAAACCCCCATTGACTGGCAATTATGAAAAAGACCGCCCTGTTTCCGGGATCTTTCGATCCTTTTACCGCAGGCCATCTGAACATCCTGAACCGTGCCCTGACCATGTTCGACGAAGTCGTGGTCGCCGTGGGTATCAACCAGGACAAACGTGGATTCTTCACCATGGATCAGCGGATGGACATCGTCCGCCAGGCGACCCGTGGCCTGGAAGGAGTCCGCATCATCAAGTATGACAACCTGACGATCGACACCTGCCGCGAACTCGGCATCCGGCACATCGTCCGGGGTGTGCGCAACATGCTCGATTTCGAGAATGAGCGCGCCATTGCCGATGCCAACCGCCGCCTCGCGCCCGAGGTGGAGACGATCATCATCCCGACGGCCCAGGAATTCGCCCACATTTCTTCCTCCGCCGTCCGGGACATCCTGAAACACAAAGGCGATACATCGCTGTTCCTGCCGGAGGGCGTCGTCCTGCCCGACCACGATGCGTAGGCTGCTGCTCATAGCGGCCGTGCTGCTCCTGTCCCTGTCCGGACGGGCGCAGACCCCGGATTCCCTCCAACTGGCTGCCCTTGATGCCAAGTTGGAGGAATTCTTCGCCAGTCTTCAGTCCGAACCGGTGGCCGTCAAGAATGCGGAAGCCGACTATCTGATCGGCAGCTGCACGACCGACGCAGTGCGGGACCATGTCGCCATCCGGATCTATGACCATTATATCAATTCGTCACTGATGGGAGACGAAGGGGTGGCCGTCCACCTGACGGATACCTGGTTCGCACCTGGGAAAGCACACTTTACCAATGAGATAGACTTGATGGACGCCCGCATTTATGCGGAGTTCAACCGTTCTTCGCTGCTGGGGGAGAAAGCGCCGGTGCTGGCTGTTTCCGGCCCCGACGGCAGGCCGGTCCGTGTCCCTTCGGAGGGGCGGATCACGGTCCTGTATCTCTATGAGACGAACTGCTCGAAATGCCGGCTGGAGTCGATGCTCCTCCGTGCCGCCTTCGCCGAGGAAGACTTCCCGGCGGATTTCATCGCGTTCTACACGGGAGACAATGCGGCGGAATGGGAGGAGTACCGCCGGGAAGAACTGACGTTCGCGGCCCCGTCGCTGCGGCTGGTCCATGCCTGGGACCCTTCCCTGGCCTCGGATTTCCAACGGCTTTACGGTGTCCTCCAGACGCCGCGGATGTTCGTCATCGACCGGGACGGGACGATCGTGGGGCGGAATCTGGATACGCAGGGTCTGCTGAAACTGCTGCGGGTGCTGCTGCCGAAGGTGGAATACGGTTCGGAGGCCTCGCAGAAGTTGTTTGACACGCTCTTCGGCGAGTTGGAGCCTCCGGTCACCGAAGAGGACGTGCGGGTGATTGCAGGCCATGTGGAGCAGTTGACGCTCCCGGAGCGGGACACCCTGCTGTACAAGCAGTTGACCGGCGACCTCCTGATGTACCTTTCGGGACAGCGAGGAGAAGGGTACAAGGCCGGAACGGGCTATGTCGTGGACAGTCTGGTGCTGGGCCGTCCGGACATGTGGACCACGCAGAATGACAGTCTGCAGGTCCTGTCGCTGGCCGGCCTGATGAAGGATCTGCTGGACCGGACACCGGTCGGGAGCAGACTGCCGCGCCTGCGGGTTCCGGGAATGTTATATTCGGCCAAGGGCGCGCGTTCCGTGCGGCGCTCGCTGCGTTGCCTGCGCGGTCCGGCCGCCATTTTCTTCTATTCGGAGGGCTGCGGAAACTGCGCGGCGGAGAAGGCCGCGATTCCTCAGATTGTCGCTGGCGGTACGAAGGTCTATGTTGTCAATATGGATGCCTTGACGGCTTCGGAGCCGGCCTTGGCCGGGCGTCTGCTGGAAACATTCGACCTTTCCAGCCTGCCCTTCATTCTCCAGACAGACCGGAAAGGTCGTATCGTTCGCAAATATATCAGCTTACAGCAGTAAGGCGGCCTTGACGTCGGCCACTTTCTCCGGCCGCATCTTCTCGAGGATGGCGAGGCCGAACTCGATGGCGAAAGCGGCGCCGCGTCCGGTGATCAGCTGTCCGTCGGTGACGGCGGGTTCCTTGACGGGGACCGCACCCTTGGCGAGCAGGGGCTCCTCAAAGCCGTCATAGCAGGTAACTTTCTTCCCTTCAATCCCTTCGAGTTGGGAGGCCACCAGCCCGGGTGCGGCGCAGATGGCTGCGACGATGCCACCCCACTTGTAGTGTTCCTTCATCATGTCCATCAGTTCCTCGTCTTCGGCCAGGACCTTGGTGCCCGGCATGCCGCCCGGAAAGATCAGGGCGTCGCTCGGGTCCAGTTCTTCGGCTTCGGCGCAGAAGATGCTGAAAGTCGTGTCTGCGATGACCTGCATGTTGTGGGAACCGGTGACGTGGAACTGGTCGGAAACGGAGATCAGTTCGGCGGGAACTCCGCCGCGGCGGAGGACATCCAGGGTGGCGAGGGCCTCGGTCTCTTCGAAGCCGTCAGCGAGGAAAATGTATGCGTGGTTCATGGAAAAGGAAATTTTGCCTTATGGAAAATAATCTCTAAATTTGCGGTCCGTATTGAGGTATGGTGTAATGGCAGCACTAGGGATTTTGGTTCCCTCAGTCAGCGTTCGAATCGCTGTACCTCAACAGAAAAACCCCGATTTTTTCGGGGTTTTTCTGTTGGGTACAAGTACCTTTTCAACCCCCACCGGCTTTGTTTGTCCATGTTACCGGCGGTTGGCGATGCTGATGTAGTAGAACAGGGTCGCAATCGAGCCGATGGCGGCGATGAAGTAGGTGTAGGCGGCCCATTTCAGGGCGTCGACCACCTGGGGCTTCGTGGTGGAATCCGTGATGCCGGCGCTCTGCAGCCAGGCGACGGCCCGGGCGCTTGCGTTGACTTCGACCGGCAGGGTGACGATGCTGAAGAGCGTGGTCATCGCAAACAGGGCGATCCCCAGCCACAGCAGCTGCGGGAAGACATTGACGAAGATGATACCCGCAATCAAGACCCACTGTACCAGGTTGTTGGCAAAACTGACCACCGGTACGAGGGCGGAGCGCATCTTCAGCGGCAGATAGCCCTGGGCGTGCTGCAGCACATGGCCGCATTCATGGGCGGCGACAGCGGCGGCGGCGACACTGCGTCCGGAATAGACCTCACGGCTGAGGTTGACGGTCCGGGTCTGCGGGTTATAATGGTCGGTCAGCCGGCCTTCGATGCAGGTGACCTGCACGTCGGTCACGCCGTTCTCGCGCAGCATCTTTTCGGCGACTTCCTCTCCGGTCAGGCCGGAGTAGAGGGGAACTTTCGAATATTTGGTAAACCTGCTCTGCAGGGTCTGCTGGATGATGAAACTGGCGATCATCACAGCGATCATGATAATCCAGATGTACATGTCGTTCGGTTTTGCGGTACGCAATGCAAAATGCAGTCCGAATACAAAAATAGGAAATTCTGTCAGTATTCGTGATTTTTTGGTAATTTTGTAACCGGTTTTTTGAGAGTACATGTACCGCGAAGACGATTTTTCCCGTTTGGAACTCGACCTGAAGGGCTGCCAGTACAACTACCGGTATTTCCGGGGTTTGCTGGAACCTTCCACGAAGTTGCTGGTGCTGGTCAAGGCGAATGCCTATGGCCATGGCGCCGTGGAGT
>JBGUXJ010000050.1:0-6628 GCA_045222055.1 Candidatus Cryptobacteroides sp.
ACCTTCGAGACCGAAACCTACCGGAGCGGGAAGCATCATGTCAAGAAGACCCGCTACAAGGCAAATCCGTATGGGAAGATCCTTGGCCGACACGAAGGCGCCCAGTTTTACACCATCGGACAGCGCAAGGGCCTGAATATCGGCGGCCATGCCGATTCCCTGTTCGTCATCGCGACGGACGTGGAGAAAAACCTGATCTACGTGGGTGAGGGCCATCGGCACAAAGGACTGTCCCGCAGCTGCTTGCGCGTAGATCCGTCGGAGATCCACTGGATCCGTCCGGACCTCGCCATGGTCCCGGGCGACATCCGCCGCTACCGGGTCCGCATCCGGTACCGCCAGCCGCTCCAGGATGCGACGCTGATCTGCCGGGAAAACGGATTGTACATCCTTTTCGACACGCCGCAGCGGGGCATCACGCCCGGGCAGTTCGCCGTCTGGTACGACGGGGATGAAATGCTTGGCAGCGGCGCCATATAATCCACCAGACATGTACGATTTCGACAAACTCGTTGACCGGCACGGAACGGGTGCGGTCAAATACGAAGCCCTTCCGTACTATTTCGGCAAGGCGGACTTGCTGCCCCTCTGGGTGGCGGACATGGATTTCGAGACTCCCCCGTTCATCGTGGAAGCGATGCGCCGACGGCTGGACCATCCTGTCTTCGGCTATACCGTCATGCCGGAAGAATGGTACCGGGCCGTCCATGACTGGCTCCGGGACCGGCACGGATGGGAAGTCCGAAAAGAATGGCTGTCCTACATTCCGGGAATCGTCAAGGGTATCGGCATGGTTGTCAATGCCTTGCTCGGCCCGGAGGACAAAGTGGTCATCCAGCCGCCGGTCTATCATCCCTTCCGCCTTGTCCCGCAGAAAAACGGCCATGAGATCGTGTACAATCCCCTCATCCTGCGCGAAGACGGGGGCTATGACATGGATTTCGAGAACCTGGAGCAGGTCCTGCAGGATCCGGCCTGCCGGCTGCTGATCCTGTCCAACCCGCACAATCCGGCGGGCATCGTCTGGCCCCACGAGATCCTGCAACAGCTCGCCGCCATCTGCCACCGCCACCATGTCATCGTCATCTCCGATGAGATCCACTGCGACATGGCCCTGTTCGGACACAAGCACATCCCCTTCGCCACCGTCAGCCCCGAAGCGGCCGCCATCAGCATCACGTTCGGCGCCCCTTCCAAGACCTTCAACATCGCCGGCATCGTCAGTTCCTATGCCGTCGTGCCGGATCCCCATCTGCGGGAACGCTTCTTCAACTGGCTGGAAGCCAACGAATTCGGAGCTCCGGACATCTTCGCGCCCATCGCCACCGTCGCCGCCTATACCCAAGGCGAACCCTGGCGGCGGGAACTCATTTCCTACCTGGAGGGAAACGTCCGCTTCGTGGAATCCTTCCTGACAAAACAGATCCCGGAGATCCGTCCCCTCCGGCCGCAGGCATCCTTCCTGGTATGGCTGGACTGCCGCGGACTGGGACTGGACCACAACGCGCTCGTCGACCTGTTCGTGGGCCGCGCCGGACTCGCCCTCAACGACGGGGATATCTTCGGATCCCCGGGATGGATGCGGCTCAACATCGGTGCTCCGCGTGCCGTGCTGGAAGAAGCGCTCAACCGGCTCAGGGACGCCATCAGACAACAATAGCCCGGCAAACGCCAGGCTATTTTCATGAAATCGCTACGGGAATCAGATGCTGTCGAAGATGAACGGAAGGACATCGTCCACGCGGTCGAAGACCCAGACGGACTTCCCGCCGGTCATGATGACCCGCATCGGCTTCTTCCCGATTTTCTGGTACTCCGCCATGACCTGCCGGCAGGCCCCGCAGGGCGTCGCAGGCGTATCGCAGATACCGAAATCCGGACCTCCGACGATGGCGATGCAAAGCATCGGGACCCCCGGGAACTTCGCGCCGGCCGCGAACATGGCGGTCCGTTCTGCGCAAAGGCCGGAGGGAGAAGCGGCATTCTCCTGGTTGGAGCCGGTGACGATTTCCCCGTTCTCCATCAGGACCGCAGCCCCCACATTGAAATGGGAATAAGGGGCATAGGATGAGTGCTGGGCGGCACGGGCGGCCTCGACGAGGGCCCGGTCCTGCGCCGGCAATTCTTCCACGCCGGTATATTCCTTATAGTTGATTTCGAGTTTCCGTGTCTTCATGGTTACGTAATTATGTGGCTTGTAAAGTTACGGAAAATATCCTCAAAAACAAATTCTTACTCCGCCAGCGGGTCTTCCTCGGGCTCCGGGCGCAGGTAACGGCAGGCCGCTTCGGCGCAATTGATTCCGTCCAGGGCGGAAGAAACGATGCCTCCCGCATAACCGGCACCCTCACCGGCCGGGAAGAGGCCGGGGACCTGGAGGCACTGGTAGGTCTCGGGGTCACGGACAATGCGGATCGGAGACGAAGTGCGGGATTCGACACCCAGCAGAAGCGCCTCGTTGGTATAGTAGCCCCGCATGCCGTGCATGTTGACCGCCGGGAACGCTTCCTGCAGCCGCTCGGCGACATGGGCGGGAAGCAGTTCATGCAACGGGGCGGATACGACACCCGGATGATAGGAGGTTTCGGGCAGGTCCGCAGACATTTCCCCTTCGCAGAAATCGACCATCCGCTGGGCCGGGGCCTTCATCAGGTTGTCTCCTTCGGAAGAATGGGCTGCCGCATAGTCATACATTTTCTTTTCTACGTCGTGCTGGAAATCCATCAGGGAGAACGCACCGGCGGCCTTGTACTGCTCCGGCTCGTCACCCGGTTCAATAGACACGACGACGCCCGAATTCGCCCACTTGGAATTGCGGGAGGAATTGGACATGCCGTTCAGCACCACGGTCCCGGGCTCCGTCGAAGACGGGACCAGGATACCGCCCGGACACATGCAGAAGGAGAAGACGCCACGCTCCTGCGGCTCGCCGTCGGGGCCGGGCGCCACGACCTGCTCGACGAAGTTGTATTCCGCCGCCGGCATGCCGGGTTCCCACTGGCCACGGTAGCGGATCTTGTTGATCAGCGCCTGCGGATGCTCCACCCGGACGCCCATTGCAAAGCCCTTCGCTTCCAGGTCCCAGCCCTTGTCGCGGAACAACTCGTAGATGTCGCGGGCAGAGTGGCCGGCCGCCAGGACGACGGCAGAGGCCTTATATGTCACCTTCTTGGCTTTCAAGCCATTGGAGTCCGTCACCTTAACGTTGAACAGGCCGGTCGTTTTCAGTTTGGAAATGTCTTCGACGCGGGAATTGAAATGGTACTCGCCTCCGTGCTCCTCGATGCACCGGCGGATGTTCTCGACCACTTTCGGCAGTTTGTCCGTACCGATATGCGGGTGGGCGTCGATGAGGATGGAACGGTCCGCCCCGAATTCCACGAACCGGTGCAGGACCTCGCGGATATCCCCACGCTTGGAGGAACGTGTGAAGAGTTTTCCGTCGGAGAACGCGCCGGCACCGCCTTCGCCATAGCAGTAGTTCGAATCCGGATCCACGACGCCGGTGCGGGAAAGGCGGGCCATGTCCGTCTTGCGGGAATGGACATCCTTGCCGCGCTCCAGGACGATGGGACGAAGGCCCAGCGTCAGCAGTTTCAGGGCGGCGAACATGCCGGCAGGACCTGCTCCGATCACGATGACGGGATCGGCTTCGTGAACATCCTGGAAGGGAGCCGGCTGGTATTCATGGTATTCGTAACTCTTGAACGCCTCGATCCTGTATACGGTCTTGACCTCGCCGCGCGCATCGATGGAACGGCGGGCGATGCGGCAGACCGCATCGGCACCGACCATGGTCGGCTGGTAGGACTTGGAAGGGTCGATGACGTTGATGACGGCGCCCCGGCGGAGTCGCAGTTCTTCGGCGGCCTTGCGCCGGATGTCGTCAAGGCGCGGTTCGCGGCCGATCGGACAGGTGATATCGAAGGTTCTCATGTTAAAAATCTGACATGCGGGAGACCGGGGCGACGTCCAGTGAGGTACGTTCTCCGGCGAGGTAATGGAAATAGCCGGCGATGGCGATCATTGCGGCATTGTCCGTGGTGAACTTGAATTCGGGCAGATAGGTGTTCCAGCGGCGTCTGCGTCCTTCTTCGACGATGCGCTCGCGCAGGCCGCTGTTGGCCGACACGCCGCCGCCGATGGTGATCTCGCGGATCCCGGTCTGCCGGGAAGCCTTGATCAGCTTGTCCAACAGAATGTCAATCAGCGTCTTCTGGAAGGATGCGCAGATATCTTCCTTGTTCTTTTCCATGAACTGCGGATCCTTCGCCATCTCGTCACGGACGAAATAGAGCAGCGAGGTCTTCACACCGCTGAAACTGTAGTCCAGGCCCGGGATATGGGGTTTGGCGAAGGTGAAACGGGAAGGGTCGCCCTGCTTGGCAAGCCGGTCGATGACAGGGCCGCCCGGATAGCCGAGGCCCATCATCTTGGCACATTTGTCGAAGGCCTCCCCAACCGCGTCATCGATGGTCTGGCCCAGGATGGTGAATTCCAGCGGACTGTCGACCCGGACGATCTGGGAATTGCCGCCGGACACGAGCAGGCACAGGTACGGGAAGGAAGGCTGGCGGTTCTCCGCTCCCTCCTGCCGGATGAAATTGGCGAGGATATGACCCTGGAGATGGTTGACCATCACGATCGGCTTGTCGAGGGCGACGCCCAGCGCCTTGGCGAAGGAAGTGCCGACCAGCAGCGAACCGAGCAGGCCCGGACCGCGCGTAAAGGCGATGGCTGTCAGGTCGGACGCCGATACGCCGGCCTTGGCCAGGGCCTGGCTGACAACGGGAACGATATTGGCTTCATGCGCACGGGAGGCGAGCTCCGGTACGACGCCGCCAAAATCCTTGTGCACCTGCTGGCTCGCGATCACGTTGGACAGGAGATACCCGTCGCGAATGACGGCGGCTGAAGTGTCATCGCATGAAGATTCGATTCCGAGAATGATGTCTGCCATTTTTCTGAAAGAACTATTGTGGTTGCAAAGATAGCAAAATTATCCGCGCAGGCGCGTGAGAAACCGTAATAATTTCCTAATTTTGCGGGATTGTATGAAGAAAATCCTGAAGATAGCCGGTTATGTCGTGGGGCTCCTGCTGGTGCTCCTGCTTCTGCTGCTCATCGTCCTGCAGTCGCCCAAGGCGCAGACGATGGCGGCCCGGAAGATCGTCGGGATGCTAGACGGAGTCATCGACGGTGACATTTCCATCGGGAAAGTGCACATCCGCCCCTTCGACGCCGTGGTCCTGAAAGACGTCGCCCTTGTCGACCGCGCCCCTTATGCTGCCGAAGGAGAAGCCCCGCTCGACACGTTTGCCCGCGCCCGGTACATCACGGTCCGGATCCGTCCGGCCACCCTGCTCCGCCAGGGCGTGATCGACCTGACCGAGGCCTATGTCGAAGACGGTTATTTCGTCCTGTCCAACGAACCGGACGGCCAGGGCAACCTCAAACGGATCTTCCGCCAGGGGCAGAAACCGCCCAAGGAGCCCAAGGAACCCGACGACAAGGAAATCCTCCGGGTGGGCCGGGTCGAGATCAACGGCTTCCGCTTCCGGCTGCGAAACTACAACAGCACCCGGGAAGTCCCGGCGGACGCCATCGACTGGGCGGACCTGGACATCAGCGACATCCACCTGAAGGGCCGCAAGCTCCGGATGCACGGCAAGGTCGTGGAAGGAATCGCGGACGAGCTTTCCTTCCGCGAGAAAAGCGGCATGACCATCCACAAGATGAGCGGCGAAGCCCGTGTCGGCGACGGTCTGACGCAGATCAAGAGCCTGGTCATCAGGGACTTGTTCAGCGACTTGCGGTTCAAGGAACTCAAGATGACCTACGACGGGATGTCCGCCTTCAGCCATTTCATTGAGGAAGTCAAGCTTGACGGCACCATCCTGCGCGGCAGCCGGCTCAACCTCGAAACCGTCGGCTATTTCGCCCCCACCCTGCGCAGGATGTCCCTGGTCAGCAACCTGGAAGGCGAAGTCCATGGATATATCAACGACCTCCACGTCAACCGGTTCCAGTTCAACACGCTGGACAGCGGCGTCTCCGCCCGCGTGGACGGATCCCTGGTCGGCCTGCCGGATTCGCAGAACATGCTGCTGAACTACAAGATCCAGGACATGTCCTTCACCCTCGGGAATCTGGAGAAATTCATCCGCGGCTGGGCACCGAACGTCAAGCTCGGGCTGGACAAATATGCCCCGGGCGAGACCTTCACCTTCAACGGAACGGCCACGGGTCCCATCAACCGGCTGGCCGTCAACGGTGATTTCACCTCCGGGGCCGGCAGTTTCAATACGGTCCTGGACCTGCGGAACGTAACGGATCCGAAACGCCCGATCCTGATCGGCGGCAACCTCCGGACCCGAGACCTCGACGTGGGCCGGATCGCAGGCATCGATGCCGTCGGACCGGTCACCCTGTACACCACCGTCCAGGCAACCCTTGCCGGGAAATCCCCGACCGTCAAGATTGATTCCCTCTATATCGACCGGCTCCATGCCCTGGGCTACGACTATACCGGCATCGCCGCGACCGGCTCCTATTCCGAAAATGCCTTCGACGGCAGGATCATCGGCAGCGACCCGAACCTGAACTTCATCTTCCAGGGTATCTTCTC
>JBGUXJ010000051.1:0-25775 GCA_045222055.1 Candidatus Cryptobacteroides sp.
AGCGAGGAAGACTGGGAAGGCTGGGTCAAGCTCACCAAGGCCATCGGCGACCGCTGCCAGCTGGTCGGTGACGACCTCTTCGTGACCAACGTCAAGTACCTCCAGAAGGGTATTGAAATGGGCGCCGGCAACTCCATCCTCATCAAGGTCAACCAGATCGGTTCCCTGACCGAGACCCTCGACGCCATCGAGATGGCCCACCGCCACGGCTACACGACCGTCACTTCCCACCGCTCCGGTGAGACCGAGGACACCACGATCGCCGACATCGCCGTCGCTACCAACAGCGGCCAGATCAAGACCGGTTCCCTGAGCCGTACCGACCGTATCGCGAAGTACAACCGCCTCATGAAGATCGAGATCGAACTCGAGGACGAGGCCCGCTACGGCTACAAGAAGCTCAAATAATCCTTCCCGTAAATGTGAAAAGACGGCCCGCAAGGCCGTCTTTTTTATTATACATTTCCACAACCTTTTCCTTTTGGTCGAATCTTGGACGGAAAGGGGAAGTTTTTTGCTATCTTTGCAAAGATGGGGATGTCCCCACCGGAAATCGTATTGAATATGCCGCAAATCAAAGGTACCATATCCCAGATCATCGGACCTGTCGTCGACGTCCATTTCGACTTCGAAGGCAGCGATGACCGCCAGCTTCCCCGTATCCATGACGCCCTGACCGTCGTCCGTCCCAACGGGCGCGAACTCGTCATCGAAGTGCAGCAGCACATCGGTGAGGACACGGTCCGCTGCGTGGCGATGGACTCCACCGACGGCCTGCGCCGCGGCCTGGAAGCCCGTTGCACCGGCGCGCCGATCTCGATGCCGACCGGCGTCCAGATCCGCGGACGTGTCATGAACGTGACCGGGCAGGCCATCGACGGACTTGGCGGCATGAGTCCGGAAGGTGCCCTCCCGATCCACCGCGAACCCCCCAAATTCGAGGATCTGACGACTTCCCAGGAAGTCCTCTACACCGGCATCAAGGTCATCGACCTGCTGGAGCCCTACCTCAAGGGCGGCAAGATCGGCCTGTTCGGTGGCGCGGGCGTAGGCAAGACCGTGCTGATCAAGGAACTGATCAACAACATCGCCAAGAAGCACAACGGATTCTCCATCTTCGCCGGCGTCGGCGAACGTACCCGTGAAGGCAACGACCTGCTCCGGGAAATGATCGAATCCGGCGTCATCCGCTACGGCGAGGAATTCAGCAAATCCATGGAAGAGGGACACTGGGACCTCTCCAAAGTCGATATGAAAGAAGTCGAGAAGAGCCAGGTTTCCATGGTCTTCGGCCAGATGAACGAACCGCCGGGCGCCCGTTCCAGCGTGGCCCTGAGCGGCTTGACCCTCGCGGAATCCTTCCGTGACAGCCATACCGGCAGCGGCCCGCGCGACATCCTGTTCTTCATCGACAATATCTTCCGTTTCACCCAGGCCGGCTCCGAGGTGTCCGCCCTGCTCGGGCGCATGCCGTCCGCCGTCGGTTACCAGCCGACCCTGGCCACGGAAATGGGCCAGATGCAGGAACGCATCACCTCGACCAAAAACGGTTCCATCACCTCCGTCCAGGCGGTCTATGTCCCTGCGGACGACCTGACCGACCCGGCCCCGGCCACGACATTCTCCCACCTCGACGCGACGACGGTCCTCAGCCGCAAGATCACGGCGCTCGGCATCTATCCCGCCGTCGATCCCCTCGAATCCACTTCGCGCATCCTCGACCCGAACGTCGTGGGACAGGCGCATTACGATACCGCGCAGCGGGTCAAGCAGATCCTCCAGCGCAACAAGGAACTCCAGGACATCATCTCGATCCTGGGCATGGACGAACTCTCCGACGAAGACAAGCTGACGGTCGCCCGCGCCCGCAGGGTGCAGCGCTTCCTCAGCCAGCCGTTCCATGTGGCCGGCCAGTTCACCGGCGTTCCCGGCGTCATGGTGGATATCGAAGATACCATCAAGGGCTTCAACATGATCCTTGACGGCGAGGTCGATTACCTGCCCGAGCAGGCCTTCCTCAATGTCGGAACCATCGAAGACGCCATCAAGAAGGGCGAGGCCATCCTCGCACAGGCAAAAGCATAGTCCATGGCACCGATCCGACTCCTCATCGTCACCCCGGAAGAGACCGTGGCGGATGTCCGGGCCCACAGCGTCACGCTGCCGGGCGTGGTCAGTCCGTTCCAGGTCCTGAAGGACCATGCCGCCCTGATCACTTCGCTGGATCCGGGCCAGGTCCGCTGGGCGCCTGAGGCGGGGGAGGAGCAGTCCCTGACCATCCGTTCCGGCTTCGTCGAAGTCCGGGACAATACCGTATCCGTGTACGCCGAGCTATGAGAAGATTCTGGTACATAGTGGTTTGTCTGATAATGCTTCCCGCCCTGGGACTCCGTGCACAAGAGGCACAGGAGGCGCAGCCGGCGGAAGAAGAGTCGGTGGACCTGCCCGGAATCATCTTCGGCCACATCGGCGACGCCTACGAGTGGCACATCACCGACTGGGGCGAAAAAAGCATCGCCATCCCGCTCCCGGTCATCGTCCATAGCCGGACCACGGGCTGGCACGTGTTCTCCTCCCGACACCTGGAAGAAGGGGAGCATGAAGGATTCCACATCGATCCCGACAGCGGCAAGATCGTCGAGGCGGACGGACGCCGACCGTTTGACATCAGCATCACCAAGAACGTCCTGGCCCTGATGTTCAGCGGCGCCCTGCTGCTGGCCGTCATCCTCCTGACCGCCCGCTGGTACCGCAAGCACGATGCGCTGAACGAGGCCCCGACCGGAATCGCCGCGTTCATGGAACCGCTCGTGATGATGGTCCACGACATGGCCCGCGAAAACATCGGCGAGGACTACAAGCGGTATTCACCGTACCTGTGCATGGCCTTCCTGTTCATCCTGCTGAACAACTTCCTGGGGATCGTGCCGTTCTTCCCGGGCGGCGCCAACCTGACCGGCAACATCGCCGTCACCCTGGTGCTGGCGCTCTGCACGTTCTTCGCAGTCAACCTTTTCGGAAACAAGCATTACTACAAGGATATCTTCAATCCGGACGTGCCCGGCTTCCTCAAGCCGATCATGCCCGTGATCGAAGTCTTCAGCGCCCTGATGAAGCCGGTGTCCCTTACGGTCCGACTCTTCGCCAACATGCTGGCGGGACACATCATGATCCTGTCGATCGTGTGCGTAATCTTCATCATGGCGAAATACGGCCCGCTGCTGCTGGGCTCCATGAGTGTCGTTTCGGTGCTGTTCGGGGTGTTCCTGGACGCGCTGGAATGTCTGGTCGCCTTCATCCAGGCGTATGTGTTTACCATGCTGTCGTCCATTTACATCGGCTTGTCACGCCAGCATGCGGAATAGAATGAACAACTAAAAATGATAGTGTTATGATTAGTATGATCCTTCTTCAGGTTGCTGCCAACGCAGTCCTCGGAAAAGTGGCTGCCGCCTTCGGTGCCGCCATCGCCGCTTTCGCCGCCGCTTTCGGTATCGGCATGATCGGCAAGTCCACGATGGAAGCCATCGCCCGCCAGCCGGAATCCGCCGGTAACATGCGTACCAGCATGATCATCGCCGCCGGTATGATCGAAGGCGCGGCCCTGTTTGCCATCATCGTCTGCCTGCTGGCCATTTTCATCAAGTAAGACATGAGTCTCGTAACTCCGGACACCGGCCTCCTTTTCTGGATGGTCGTCATTTTCGGCATCGTCTTCTTCCTGCTCTGGAAGTTCGGTTTTCCGATCATCACGGACATGGTGGAGAAGCGTTCCGCGCACATTGACGAAAGTCTGAAACTGGCGCGCGAAGCCGAGATCCGGATGCAGGACCTCGCCCGGGAACAGGAACAGCTCGTCGAAAAGTCCCGGCAGGAGCAGACCCGTATCCTCCAGGAGGCGACCCGCACCCGTGCGGAAATCATCGCCAAGGCGGAACAGGAGGCGGCCGAACGGGCCGACCAGTTGCTGCAGAAAGCCCGGACGGAGATTGAAGCGGAAAAGGAAAGTGCCCTCCGGGACATCCGCAAAGAAGTCGCCGACCTGTCGGTGGCCATAGCGGAAAAGGTCATCCGGAAAGAACTTGCCACCGACAAGGACCAGATGGCGTATGTGGACCGTCTGGTGCAGGAAATCAAGCAGGAATAGCCCATGAACACAGGTATCATCGCATCGCGCTATGCCAAGGCGCTGCACCGGTACGTCACCGCCCACGGTGACGCGGACCGGGTGTGCCGTCAGGCGATGACCCTGGAAAAGGCCCTGCTTGAGGTCCCTGAACTGCGGCAGGTGCTGATGGATCCGGCGGGCGTATCGACCCCGCGGAAAATGGAATTCCTGCAGGCCGCGCTGGGGGAAGAGCCGATGGCGGATGCCCTCGCCCGTTTCCTGTCGCTGGTCGCCGAAGGCGGGCGGTTCGATGCGCTGCTGTTCATGCTGCAGGACTATATCGACCTGTATTACAAGGCGCAGGGAATCCATTTCGCCAAACTGGCCACCGCCGTTCCTGCCTCCGCGGAGATGCAGGAGCGGATCCGTTCCAAAGCGGAGCGGCGGCTGGGCGGAAAGGTCATCCTGGACTCCGAGGTGGACCCTTCGCTGCTGGGCGGAGCGGTCGTGACGGTCGACGGTTACCGGGTCGATGCCAGCGTGAAGGCGCAGCTCAGGAAACTGCATGACCAATTCATCAACAAGAACAAACGAATCGTATAATGGCGCAAATCAATATCCGGCCGAGCGAAATCTCCGACGTGCTGCTCCGGCAGCTCGAGTCGATCGATCTCTCGGCCCAGTATGAAGAAGTCGGCAAAGTCCTGCAGGTCAGTGACGGTGTCGCCCGTATCTATGGCCTTTCCGGTGCGGAAGCCGGGGAACTCCTGGAATTCGCGGGCGGAGTCATGGGCGTGGTCATGAACCTCGAACAGGACAATGTCGGTGCCGTCCTTCTTGGCCCTACGGACCAGGTCAAGGAAGGCATGGATGTCAAGCGGACCGGGCGGATCGCTTCGATTCCTGTCGGAGAAGCGATGGTCGGCCGCGTGGTCGACCCGCTGGGCAATCCCTTGGACGGCCTGGGCCGCATCGAGGGCGAACTGACTCCCATGCCGCTTGAACGCAAGGCTCCCGGGGTCATCTACCGCCAGCCGGTGAACGAGCCGCTGCAGACCGGCCTGAAGGCCATTGACGCCATGATTCCGATCGGCCGCGGCCAGCGCGAACTGATTATCGGCGACCGCCAGACCGGCAAGACGGCGATCGCGATCGACACCATCATCAACCAGCGGTCCGAATTCCTGGCAGGCAAGCCGGTCTATTGCATTTATGTGGCCGTCGGCCAGAAGGGCAGCACCGTGGCGAACATCGTCGAGACCCTGCGCGCCAAAGGGGCCATGGACTATACCATCGTCGTCGCCGCCACCGCAGCCGATCCGGCTGCCCTGCAGTACTATGCACCTTTCGCCGGCGCCGCCATCGGCGAGTATTTCCGCGATACCGGACGGCCCGCCCTTGTCGTCTATGACGACTTGAGCAAGCAGGCCGTCGCCTACCGTGAGGTTTCCCTGATCCTCCGCCGTCCGTCCGGCCGCGAGGCCTATCCGGGCGATGTCTTCTACTTGCACTCCCGTCTGCTCGAGCGTGCGGCGAAGATCATCGGCCAGCAGGAAGTGGCCGAACAGATGAACGACCTTCCCGAATCGCTGAAGGGGAAAGTCAAGGCGGGCGGTTCGCTGACTGCCCTCCCGATCATCGAGACCCAGGCGGGTGACGTCTCCGCCTACATCCCGACGAACGTGATTTCCATCACGGACGGCCAGATCTATCTGGAAGGCAACCTGTTCAACCAGGGCCAGCGTCCTGCCATCAACGTCGGTATCTCCGTATCCCGTGTCGGCGGCAGCGCACAGGTGAAATCCATGAAGAAAGTCGCCGGTACCCTGAAGATCGACCAGGCCCAGTACGGCGAACTCGAGTCCTTCTCGAAGTTCTCCTCCGACATGGACAAGGTCACGGCCATGGCGATCGACAAGGGCCGCAAGAACAACCAGCTCCTGATCCAGCCCCAGTACAGCCCGATGCCGGTCGGCGAACAGATCGCCATCCTGTATTGCGGTACGCATGCCCTGATGAAGGACGTGCCGGTGGATAAGGTCCGCGAATTCCAGGACCTGTTCCTGGAGTGCATGCGGACCCGCCATGCGCAGGACGTGCTGGAACCGCTGGCTGCCGGACAGTATAATGATGAGATCACGGGCGTGATCGAGCGGGAAGCCGCGACGATCGCCGCCCATTTCAAGGCATAAGGAGCCATGGCATCGCTGAAGGAAATCAAAGGCCGGATCGCTTCGGTCAGCAGCACGCTGAAGATCACTTCGGCGATGAAGATGGTGGCCTCCGCCAAACTCCGCAAGGCCCAGAACGCCATCGGCAACATGGTGGCGTACCAGAAAGGACTTCAGCAGATCCTGGATGACCTGACGGACGGTGCTGCGGTGGATTTCGGTCCGCTGCTGCCGGTTCCCGAGGAGGACGCGCCCGTCCGCTCCGGCGTCGCGCTGGTATGTTTCTCCTCCAACTCCTCCCTGTGCGGGGCGTTCAATTCCAATGTCATCCGGGAGGCCCTCGCCGCGGTGCGGGAATACGAAGCCGCCGGGACGTCGGTGACGGTGTACAGCATCGGCCGCAAGATGGCCGAGGCGATGCGGAAGTCCGGCCATGAGTCCCCGGCGGACTATACGCAGCTTTCCGCCCGTCCGAACTACTCCGAGGCGGCGGACCTGGGCCGGGAACTGGCAGACGGGTTCGCAAAAGGCCGCTTCAGCCGTGTGGAACTGATCTACAACCATTTCAAATCCACCGCCCACCAGCCGACGGTCCGGGAGACCTACCTTCCGATGACGGATATCCCCGCAGGGACCGCCGCTCGCGAAAGGGAGACCGGTACCACTCCCGAGGAGACCTTCATCATCGAGCCGGACCGGCAGACCCAGATCAGTCTGCTACTGCCCAAGGTCCTTCGCCTGAAGATCTATACCGTCCTGCTGGATTCCGCCGCCGCGGAGCATGCCGCCCGTACCGTCGCCATGCAGACCGCTACGGACAACGGCAACGACCTCCTGCAGCAACTCACCCTTGAATACAACAAATCCCGCCAGGCGAAGATCACGTCTGAAATCCTCGACCTGGAGGGCGGGGCGCTGGAATAGGTTTGACCAGGTATAAAATGAAAGCGGGTGACCGGAAGTTCCGGCCACCCGCTGTTTTCAGGATGTATGGAAGAGACTATTCGGCCGTCTCACCCATGCTGAACCCCTTGTTATAGTCGGTCTCCCGCTGCGGGACGACCCAGGTCCAGTTGTTGTATGCGTCTGTCGCGATCTTAACGGCGACGGCGGGGTGTGCATTGCCACCGTTGCCCCAGGACTTGCGGTCAACCGGACGGTTCCAGCGTTTGAAGTCAGACCACTCGAATCCTTCGCCCCAGAGCTCCAGGTTGCGGTAGTCCATGATCTCCTGCCAGAGCGCGTCACCGGTAGCCGTGCAGGAGTAGCCCGGAGTACGGCCGGTTTCGGCATTCAGCGTGTTCAGGGCAGCCTGGGCCTCGGAAGTCTTGTTCTGCTTGAAGGCGGCTTCCGCTTCGATCAGGACCATTTCGGAAGAACGGATGAACGGGAGATAGCTGACGCCCGGGGTGTCAAATACGTAGAACTTGATCTGGTCACCGACGTGATAGAGACCGGCTTTCAGCGGAACGGTCACGTTTTTGACAGCCATCCTCTTGATATAGGCATCCACTTCGCTGTAAAGCGCTGCGTTTTTCAAGACATAGCTGTTTCCGACGGCATCAAGGCCATAGTTGAGGAATGCGGTAAAGACGGACTCCGGATTGTAGGAAGGGAACTTGTCCGGGGTGAGGAAGAGGCCCTTGCGGACGTCTTCATTCGGAATGCGGTCGGTCAGCTGGATGCTGATGGAACCGGCGCCGTTCGTCGTATTGGATGCATAATAACCGTTGCAGGAGAACTGGGTGCCATAGGTCCAGTACCACTGGTTTTCAGTGGCGTCGCCGTAGCTGCCGAAGATCCACTCGGAGTTCGGGCGCATGAATCCGTCGTTGTAGGCTGCACCGCTGACGAGGTCGTACCCCTGGCGTGCAAGCTTGGCTTCGGACTGAGCCTTTGCATAATCAAGCCTGTTCAGTGCGGCGCGGGCATAAACCGCGTGGGCCACATTGGCATTGGTATGCCAGACCTTGCTGGATTCGCGGTCCATTCCGCTCTCGGCAAACTTGGCGATGGCGGTCTCGCAGTCTTCATAGATCTGCTTGTAGACATCCGCCATGGTCGAAGGAGCCTGGTCGCCGGTGCTTTCGTCGATACGGAGCACCAGCGTCTTGCCGGCTTCGGCGGTACCGTTCGAGGAGTCGGACCAGCGAGGGCAGTAGTAGAGGAGGAGTTTCTGGTAGGCATAGGCGCGGAAAGTCAGCGCGGAAGCCTCGATGAAAGCCTTCTCCTTGTCCGTGGCGCTGGAATTTCCGATGTTGGCCAGAATCGAATTGGCCTGACCGATGATGGTATAATAGTAATACCAGGCATAGAAATCATAGACCGAATTGTTCCGGGTGTGGAAGGTCTGGTTGTGGATGGAAGACCAGCCGGACGCATAAGCGTTGTAGTTGTAGTTCTCGCTCGGATAATTCTCATAGAGACGCATGATGGCGTTCTCTCCGCAGAATCCCTGGCTGGACATATACTGCTGGGAGCACATGGTCAGCGCAATGCCGTTGAGCGCGCCGATGGCGTTGTTGAAACTTGCTACGGCCGTGCTGGCACCGACAGAGTTGGTCGGAACGGTATCGAGATAATCCTTCTTACAGGAAACGGTCAGACCGGCCGCGAGGACAAGTCCTGCTATCGCTATTCTATATAGTTTAGTCATAATTCGAATTGTTTGGCGTTAGAAATTGAGGGTAAGTCCAAGGTTGAACACGCGGGCGGTGACATAGGTATTGTCGGAGCCGCCGCTGAAGCTGTACTGCGGGTTCATACCCTTGCGGGCGGAGATGGACAGCAGGTTCTCGACGCTGGCGTTGATCATCACACCTTCGAGATCAAGTTTGTTGGCAAGACGCTTCGGCAAGGAATAGCCGAGGTTGATGTTCTTGATGACGAAGTAGTTGTTGCTGGTCAGCCAACGGTCGCTGGTCGTATTGTTGTACGTACTGCGGTCGAAGTTGATCACCGGGATGCCGTTCTTGTCGATACGGTCGGCGGAATCTTCCTTCATGCCGGCAGGAACGCCGTTCCAGGACTTGAGGATGTCTGCGTGGTTGGCGGAAGCGCTGGTCGCGGAACTGGTGGACATCAGGGATGCATAGGTGCCGTCATACATCTTGCCGCCGAGGCTCCAGGTGAAGAGGGCGTTGAGGGTCCAGTTCTTATAGCGGAGGCCCGTGTTGAAGGATCCGTAGACGGTCGGGAGGGCGGTACCGGCCCAGTCACGGAGACCGTAGGCGGTATCATAGGTGTAGTCCTTGCCGTTGATCGTCACAAGTTCGCCGGCCTTTGCGGCATCTTCTTTCTTCTCGGGATCGAGCGTATAGAGCGAATAACCGTTCATCTGGTCGACACCCTCGAAATGATAGGTATGGAATTCATAGATGGACTTCCCGACTGCGAAGCGGCGGATGGTGCCGTTCGGCATTTCAGCATTGTCGTTCGGCAGTTTCTTGATCTTGTTCTTCAGGAAGGTGGCGTCCATGCCGAGGCTCCAGGTGAAGTCACGGGTCTTGACCACATCACCGCTGAGGGAAAGTTCGATACCGCTGTTGGAAACGGAGCCGATGTTCTCGAAACGGGACATGTTGTAGCTGTCACCATGAGACCAGGAACCGGCGGAAAGCGGCAGCTGCACGCTGAAGAGCAGGTCGATGGACTGCTTGTCGAACCAGCCGAGGGAGAAATTGAGGCGGTTGTCGAAGAGGGCTCCTTCCAGACCGACGTCAAACGTGCGGGTCGTCTCCCAGGAAATGTTGGAAGCGTCGAGGCTCTGCTTCTGGAGCGCGAGATCACCGGCGTTCTTGTCGACCTCGTAGAGGGCCTGGAATGCGTACAGGTCCACACCGATGTTGTTACCGACCTCACCGAATGCGGCACGCAGACGCAGGTCGCTCACCCAGGGAAGGTTCTGCATGAACTGCTCCTTGATGATGTTCCAGTTGAAACCGAGGGAATAGAAACTACCCCAGCGTTTGTCCGGGTGGAAGCGGGAAGAACCGTCGCGACGGTAGGAAGCATCCACGAAGTAGCGCTCGTCATAGTTGTAGCGGACACGGGAGAGATAGGCCTCGGTGCGGTCCTTGTCATCATATCCCTGCGTATAGGAATTGGTGAGGAAGTTGCTCATGACCAGCACGTCCGGGATGGCCGCGCCCGTATTCATGGCATAGTCGTAGAACGAGTCGCTGGCGTAGTTCTCGTGACCGAGCAGCACATCGACATGATGTTTTCCATAGTTGTGTTCCCAGGTCAGGAGTTCCTGGGCCGTGTAGGTGAAGTAGCGGTACTGATAGTCGGTCAGACGGCCGCCGTTGGTCGCGCCGTCACCGATTTCCGGGTTGTTGTAGGATTTCCGGCTGGTGTTGCTGTGGTTGATGTCCGCCTTGACGGTGAAGTTGAAACCGTAGGGGAGGAGGAGCGTACCGTAGACCTGGCCTCCGAGCACGTTGCGGTGTGCCTTGTTGGAGTCCCTGCGAAGTTCGTAAGCGATGTTTCGGTTGGTGAGGTACTGGCTTTCGGTATCCCAGACCTTTTCTCCGTTACCGTCCACGACGATGGCCTCGTTGTTCTGATGGTCATGCAGGTAATACGGATAGATAGGAGCCATCATGCGCGCCGTGTTGAACGGGTTTGCATAGTAGGAACCGCTTGCATTGGAGTTGTAGTCCCGGTCGGAGACCGTCGCCGTCAGGTTGACACCCATCTTGAACCACTTGTTCGGGGTGAAGTTGGTGTTGAGGCGGCCGGTGAAGCGCTCGTAATCGGAAGCGAGGACGTAACCCTGCTCATTGAGGTAGCCTGCAGAGGCATAGACATTGAACTTGCTGGAAGCCACGCTGCCGGAGACCGTGTACTCGTGACGGCGGCCGATACGCTGGACGGCGTCGAACCAGTTCAGGTCCGTGAAGTTCGGATTCATCTTTGCGACAAGCTTGCCGTTGGCGTCGAAAAGCTGGTCGTTTGCCTTGTCGTAAATGTTGAGCTTGGTGTAGTCCGAAATCAGATGCTGGGTCGCATAGGTCTTTGCATCGGCCTCGCTCAGTCCCAAATCGCTGGTCATGGCGAAGTTCTTCATGGCGATCCAGGACACCTCCATCCACGGGTCGGCGGCGAGGGCGTCATACTCGGGAATACCACGGGTGTAGAGACCTTCGTTGATCTTGACGGTCACGCTCGGCTTCATGGAGCCGGATCCGCTCTTGGTCGTCACCATGACGACACCGTTCGCGGCGCGGGATCCGTACAGGGCGGCGGAAGCCGCGTCCTTCAGGACGGAGATGTTGGCAATATCAGCCGAGTTGATTTCGGCGATGTTGCCGTCGAAGACCACACCGTCAACGACATACAACGGAGTGTTGCTGCCGTTGATGGAACCGAAGCCACGGATTCGGATGCTCGGGGAAGAACCAGGCTCACCATAGGTATTGTTGACCTGGATACCCGGAGCGGCGCCTTCGAGGGCACCGGTGGCGGAAGTTCCGGTACGCTGCTGGAGTTTCTTTTCATCGATCTGGGCCACGGAGCCGGTAATGGATTTCCTGGACTGCGAGCCGTATGCGACCACGACCGTTTCGTTCAGGGTATTCTGGTCCGGGAACAGGGTGACTTCCACGTTCGGGGCGATTTCGACACGCACATCCTGCATGCCGAGGAAGCCGATGACCAGGTACCTGGCACTCTGGGGGATTCCCGAGAGGTTGAAGTTACCGTCCAGGTCGGCATAGGTTCCGATCGTAGTTCCTTCTACAAGGATTGAAGCACCGGCGACCGGTTGTCCGTCTTCAGCGGAGACGACTCGTCCTCTGACGGTGCTCTGAGCGAACGCCAGGCCCATGCTGAGCATGACTCCAATGGCGCAGATAAGTAGTTTTTTACCCATAAGCTAATTAATTAGTAATATAATTGAATAGTTTTCAACAGTCATCGGACCGCTAGCCGACGGTCCAGATTGCAAATTAATAAAGAATTTTTATAAAACACAAACAATTGTTATCAAATAATAGCGATTTTGTTTACAGTCTTTAAAACGATCTGACCGTTTTGTTTTCGATTATGCAGGAAATAAGGGGGAAACGATTCCGATCCTTTAACAGCGGTGAGGTTAAAAAATGAAAGCCACTTCTCCGGGAATCACTCCTACTCTCTTGCTGAACAGGGTTAAGTAATTGAACAGTAATATCAATCTGCAATAATCATGAAGAAAAACGTGGATAAATTAACAATTAAAGTAATTAGATAAAAGACAAAACAAATTGGAACATTCGATGACATCGGAACAACAATCCTATCGGAAAACAGCATATCAGGTATGTTTCATTTATCAAAATCCCCAATCTAAAAAATTAAAGACGAAAATGCTTATTTCCTTTAGACCGGAATCTAAAACCAAAAGGACATTTTAATTATGATACAAAACCCTCAATTTCAGTTTGTTCTATGGGCGGATAAGGCCAATAAAATAATTAGCTTATGGACTTTTTTACTCTAAGGTTGCGTTTCCTCCCTTTGCTGGATACTCTTTCCCCGTGCAGATCGGTTGGGAACAGAAATCCGGAGTGATGATCATCGTAAAAGCAGTTTGGCACGATAATGGCTATCAATAATGCAAACCCATAAGCAAAGTTTCATAATATTATTGAAAATAGGTGAGATACCTGAATGGAGCCAGTCGTGAGGACTCGCTCCTTCTTTTGTTTTCAAGAATTTACACAAATCTGAATGATTGGAACGATTTAATTTTTTCTTGTAAAAAGTAATATATTATAAGCCATAAATCATTTAATGAATGAAATTTTTAAGCCGCCTATGGGTTATAAATCGGAAATAAAACTACCAAAACGTTTTAAAAACTGCATAATCAAGGTAAATGACCGATTATAAGTTGTTTGTGTTTGTAAAAAATTATTCATTACTTTGCGAAAAGACCGTCGGCTAGCGGTCGGATAACTATTGAAAACTATTCAATTCTATTATTAATTTTTTAGCTTATGGGTAAAAAAACTCTCATGATGCTGCTCTCTCTATTCTTTGGGATAGCAGCGTTTGCGCAGAACGTATCCGTCCGTGGTACGGTTACTGACGCATCGAATGGAGAAGGAATCCCGTTCGCCTCGGTGATTGTCCGCGGCACGATGACGGGAACATCCTCCGATGCCAATGGCCATTATGAACTGACCGTCGCCTCCGGCAGTACGCTGGAATTCTCCGCGGTCGGCTATGTTACGGTCGCAGTTGCCGTTAACGGCCGTGGCGTCGTCAACGCCGAACTGAAACCGGATGCGGAATTCCTGGACGATGTCATCGTCGTCGCTTACGGTACCGCCTCCCGCGCCGCCTTCACCGGCTCCGCGACCCAGGTCAAGGGTGATGAACTCACGCGCGTGTCCAATGAATCTTTGGACAAGGGTCTTGTCGGTAAGGTCTCCGGTGTCCGTATCAGCTCTGATAACGGTGACCCGGGTTCTGCAGCCAACATCCAGATCCGTGGCGTCGGCTCGGTCTCCGCGACCACGCAGCCGCTCTATGTCGTGGATGGTGTTATCATCGATCCTTCTTCTTCCGGTGATATCAACGTCGGTTACAAGAGTACCGGTGTGCTGAACAGCATCAACCCTGAGGACATCGAGTCCATGACGGTCCTGAAGGACGCTGCCGCCGCTTCCCTGTACGGTTCCCGTGCCGCGAACGGCGTCATCCTCATCACCACCAAGAAAGGCCGCAGCGGCAAGACCACCGTCACCTATACCGGTGAAATCGGTGTGACCCAGATTGCCAACATGAAGGCTTTTGACATCATGGACGGTCCGACCTTCATGCAGTGGGTCGCTGACGCCTATGACGGTTATTATAATGTCAGGCAAGGCCAGGATCCTGGATACATTACCGTCGACGACCTGAAGGAAGCAGGATTTTTCTATGATCCCAGCGGAAAGACCAGCACCAAATGGCAGAATGAAGTGTTCCGCAATGCCATGACGACCAATCATCAGGTCAGTCTGAGCGGCGGTAACGACCGTACCACGGTCTATGCCGGTCTCGGCTACACCAAGAACCAGGGTGTCGTCCTCGGCTCCAGCTACAGCCGTCTTTCCGGCCGTGTGAATGTCGACCACAAGGTGAACGAGTGGCTCAAGGCCTCTTTCCGCCAGATGCTTTCCTTCAACAGGACCGACGGTTATGCCGACCAGAGCGACCAGGGACAGGGTTGGGGCAACTCCTCTCCGACTTCCAGTATTTTCCAGCAGGATCCGACCGCTCCGCCTAAGGATGAGAACGGCGAGTGGCTCAATGGTACATCCTGGTCCGGTACCGTCGATAACCCGCACCTCGCTTTCGAGGAAAACTCCTACGAGTATTACAATACCAATACGACCCGCAGCCTGTCCAATGTTGACGTGACTGTGACGTTTGCTCCGTATCTGTATTTGGTCAACAACTTCGGTTACGACTGGATGGACAGCCGCCAGTACATGTGGTGGGGCCCGACCTCCGTTGACGGTAAGTCCTACAATGGTCTGAAGAACGAGTATGACCTCCAGGCCAAGACCCTTACCAATTCGACCGTCCTCCATTTCGACAAGTCGTTCGGTGACCACAACGTCTCCGCCCTGGCCGGTTATGAAATCTCGGACCACTTCTCCGATTACATTTATGCTTCTACCAGCGATTTCCCGACCGACAAGCTTACCGCTCTTTCCGTCGGTCAGCTGAATGGTGCCGGCGGTTCTCCGACCCGTGCCATCATGAACAGTATCCTCGCCAGTGTCAATTACAACTATGCCGACCGCTATTATGCCTCCGCTTCCTTCCGTCGTGACGGCAGTTCCCGTCTCGGTCCGAACAGCCGCTGGGCGAATTTCTGGTCTGTTTCCGGTGCCTGGCGTCTGAGCAAGGAGAGCTTCCTCGAAGGCAATCCGCTGTTCACCGACTTCAAGATCAAGGCTTCCTACGGTACCAACGGTAACCTCCCGGGTGGCTACTACAGCTACAAGCAGAACTACTCCGTCGGTAACGCTTATGCCGCCGCTTCCGCGATTTATCCGTCCTCCGCAGGTAATGATAACCTGGGTTGGGAGAAATCCAAGAACTTCAATGTCGGTTTCGAGTGGAACATGTACAACCGTGTCACCTTCGGCCTCGAATACTATAACAAGTACACCAGCTCGCTGCTCTTCCCGTATCCGGCTTCCATCGTGACCGGTTTCAGCAGCTACACCGCCAATATCGGTAACCTGTCCAACTCGGGTATCGAAATCGAAATCAACTCCCGCAACGTTGTCACTTCCGACTTCACCTGGACCACTGATTTCAACTTCACCTGGCAGAAGAACGTGATCAAGAGCCTTCCTGACGGAGAAGACATCTCTGACGGTGACGGTGGTCTCTACCTGCTCCGCGAAGGAGAGTCCATGTATACCTTCTATCTCCCGGTTTACCTGGGCGTCAACCGCGAAAACGGTCTCGGCGAATTCTGGGTGGATCCGGAGGATGAGTCCAAGGGTAAGACCAACTATTACACGCAGGCAGGTGCGGCTATCGTCGGAAAGGGTCTTCCGGATTTCACCGGCGGTATGACCAATACCCTCACCTACAAGAACTTCGACCTCTCCTTCCTGATCTCCTATCAGTTCGGCGCCAGCCTCTTCGACTACATGGAGTACTTCACGGTCAGTGATGGTATGCGTATGGGTTCCTTCAACCAGCTTGCCAAGGGTGCCGATTACTGGACGCCTGAGAACAAGGATGCGAAGTATCCGCGCGTCATCTATAACAACCCGTACCGTTCCGACCGCTGGTCCAGCCGTCATGTCAAGAGCACCGATAACATCCGCCTGCGCGAAATCACCCTGGGTTACACGCAGCCGTTCAAGAAGTTCATCGAGAGCCTCCGCGTCTATGTCAAGGCGACCAATCCGCTCATGATCTGGTCCGCTACGCCGGATGTCGATCCGGATGTGCCGATCAATGGTTATCGTACCGTCGACGTCCCGGCTACCCGTTCCTTCGTCGCCGGTGTCAACATCAGGTTTTAATCATTAAACGCGATTTCGATATGAAAAAAATATTCTATGCAGTATTTGCACTGGCGGCCCTGACAGCTTGTGAGAGCCTTGACCAGGAGCCATCTACCTCCATCTCTGCCGAAACCGCCATTGAGTCCGTGACGGATCTCTCCTATGCGGTCAACGGCGCCTACTATCAGGCCACGGGACGCGGCCAGCTGAGTCTGGTCGCCGAGATGGCAATCTACGCCGACGAATTGGGTCCGGACTCCATGGTCAAGAACGGTTCCGGCCAGTATGCCCAGAGGATCCACGAGCGCTCCATCACTCCGCTCGATTCCTGGGACGCCTATGCTCCGCTTTACCGCGGTCTTGCAGCGATCAACAAAGCCCTTCAGAAGGCTGAGAGCCTTGAAGATCAGGAAGGTGCGGCTCCGTATCTCGCCGAATTGATTGGTATGCGCGGCCTGTTCCATTTCCACCTGGCTACTTTCTTCGCCCCGATTCCTACCTCCGGCAGTGCCAACACCATGGGTATCGTGCTCTCCACGGAAGTCTATCCTTTGGACTACAAGGCTCCCCGTGCCTCTTTGGACGAAACCTATGCCCAGATCATCAAGGACCTTACGACGTATATCGACTCTGGTTTCAACAAGGATAAGATGAACGGTCACCTCAACCATTGGGCCGCCCTCGCACTCCGTGCCCGTGCCAACCTCTATTGGGGCAAGTATGCTGATGCGCTCGCCGATGCGAAGGCCGTGATCGACAATTCTCCGTATAAGCTGTACACCATGGACGAGTATCTCAAGGTGTGGGAAGTTGATGACGGTAACGAGATCATCCTCCAGTATGCCCAGGATGACAACTACAATGCCCAGCGTTATGCTCCGGGTTACTATACTTCCCCGGATGGTTATACGGAGTACCTTGTCCCGGATGAGTTCGTTGAATTCATGCAGGCCAATCCGAAGGATATCCGTTCCCAGATGGTCAAGTACAAGACCGGTGACGGTCCTGCCGGCTACTATCCGAACAAGTATCCTGGCAAGAAGGATTCTGCCGTTCCGCTGTATTCCCATAGCGTAAAGGTCATCCGTCTTTCCGAAATGTACCTGATCGCCGCCGAAGCTGCGCTCAAGACTTCCGGCGCCTCTGCCGCTGTCCCTTACCTGAATACGCTTCGCAAGAACCGTATCGAGGACTACACGGATGCTACAACGACCGATATCGATGACATCATCAACGAACGTCGCAAGGAACTCTTCAGCGAAGGCCAGATCGCGTTTGACTACTGGAGAAATGGCAAGACCGTCTATGACGGCGTGATTGCCTACGGTCCTGACCACTACCAGAATGTCCTCCCGATCCCGAAGGACGAGATCGATGTCTGCGGTGCTGACATCCTCAAGCAGAATCCTGGTTACTAGTCGGTTCCCGACATACGCTTAATGAAAGAAGAGCAGGTAAGTCTACCTGCTCTTCTTTCTTTTTTACGTTCGGCCCGAGATTCCGCCGGCCCGCAGGGCTCTCTCCGAGATTTCGTCGGGCTGACGCCCTCCGACATCTCGCCCCGCCTGCGGCGGGGCTTGGCAAAATGGAAAAGAAAACAGCGCTCAAGCAAGCTTGGCGCTGTTTTCTTTCACATTTTGCGGAGAGAGCGAGAATCGTAAACCAAGTACAACACCCTTCGTAAACCCTTGCAGGAGTGCTTTCTATTGCGTATCTTTGCGGGCAACGATGCTCGACTACGAGCAAAATTGGGCCATTATTGGGCCACGATTTTAACAAAGAGACGCCATGAAGATCAAGAGAAATGTCGCTTTCAAGCTGAGGGCTTACGGGAAGAACAATGACCTTTTCCAGATACGGCTCCGCACCACGTTCAACGGACAACGGCTGGACCTCAAGACTGGTTGCCAGATCAACAATAAGTCTGCCTGGGATGATGAAGCCCAGCTGGTCAAGTCGGGTTACAAAGGCCCCAAGGGAGAGACTGCTCTAGCCATCAACAATGAGCTCCGGAACATCAAGGACCAGATGGACTCTACCTTCAAGTTCTTCGAGGCCATTGACCAAATCCCGACGCCGTCTCAACTTCAGAAGAAGTACGAGGACCGGTTGAACGGATCCGTTCCGCAGAAGCCCGCTCCAGAGCCTAAGAAGGAGCGCAAGCCTAAGGCCCCGGATTTCTTCAAGACCTATGATATGTTCCTGAAGGAGTGTGGCGACAAGAACGCCTGGACGGAGGCCACCTTCGAGAAGATGGAGGCGATGCGGCAGGATCTGCTCACCTTCAAGAAGAACATCAAGTTCTCCGATCTGACGGAGGCCACCCTGACGGAGTTTGTCGCGTATATGCGCGACAGCAAGGTCCTCAAGACTCCTCGGAAAAAGAAGGGAGACAGGGAAGATTATGACCAGGATGATCTGGTAGGTCTGAAGAACTCCACCATCGAGAAGAAGCTGGGCTATCTTCGTTGGTTCCTAAACTGGGCGACCGACCGGGGGTACAACACCAATTTGGATTATAAGAAATTCCGCCCGACACTCAAGATGACGCAGCGGAAGGTCATTTACCTGACCAAGGATGAGATCGCCCGCGTCCGCGACCTGGAACTCTCCGAGGCCCAGGTCTACCTGGATCCTATCCGGGACATCTTCCTCTTCTGCTGCTTCTCCGGCCTCCGGCACTCCGACGTCAACAACCTCCGCCGTAGCGACGTCAAGGGCGACCACATCGAGGTCACGACCGTCAAGACGGCGGACAGTATCTCCATCGAACTGAACAAGGTTACCAAGGCCATTCTTGAGAAATACAAGGACACCCCCTTCAAGGACGGCAAGGCCCTCCCGAACTACACCAACCAGGCGATGAACCGCGATATCAAGGAGCTGTGCAAGCTGGCCGGTATCAATGAGGAAATCCGCGTCACCACCTACAAGGGCAACGTCCGCACCGACAAGATCCAGCCCAAGTGGGAGCTCGTCGGCACCCATACCGGTCGCCGCACCTTCATCGTCAACGCCCTTTCCCATGGAATTGCTCCGAATGTCGTGATGAAATGGACCGGTCACTCTGACTACAAAGCCATGAGGCCCTACATCGACATCGTAGACAGCATAAAGGCAAAGGAAATGACGAAGATGGATTTCATGGACTGATGAATCTTTGCTATCTTAGCGGATGATAAGATTGAAGAGTATGAAACTGAATGTACTTGCCAACGAAATCAAAGCGATAAACGAATCACTGCAGCAAAGTGCCGCCAAGGCAATCAACAAGCATGTGACGGCCAGAAACTGGCTCATTGGCTACTGTATTGTCAACTATGAACAGCACGGAGAAGACCGCGCAGCATATGGTGAACGTACTCTTCAAGCCTTGGCCGAGAAGATAGGCCAAGACGGACTGTCATATCGTAATTTGAAATTATTCCGACAATTCTATCTTGCATTTCCGGAGCTGTCTTCCAGTATTTCACGCTTCCTTTTATCCGATAGTAGAATTGGGCAACCAATGATTGCCCAATTGGAAGAGACTGTAAATAAACTTGATACAATTAGGCAATCAGCGATTGCCCAATCAATGAATGAGGAATTAATCTCTCCGGAAGAAGTATTCTCATCATTGTCGTTTACGCACATTGTTCAACTTTTGTCCCTCAAAGATCCTGTTGAAAAAGCTTTCTACGAGATTCAGGCTATAAAAGGAATTTGGAGCGTCCGGGAGTTGAAGCGTCAGATAGACAGCAATCTCTATTTGAGAACCGGCCTAAGCCGTAATAAGGATCTGTCTGTAGTAAAGGCAACCGTTGGCGCAGAGAAGACCGATAACAGGGATGTCATCAGATCTCCATATACATTTGAATTCCTTGGCCTCAAGTCCAAAGAGGTTGTCGAGGAAAGCGATCTGGAGAGCGCTCTGATGGACCATCTTCAGGATTTTATGCTCGAACTGGGGAACGGATTCTGTTTTGAAGCCAGGCAGAAAAGGATCGTCATAGATGACAAATACTACTTCTATGATCTGCTTTTCTATAACCGCATTCTTCATTGCGGTGTTATCCTTGAACTAAAATCCAAGGAACTGGACTACGCCGATATGGCCCAGCTCAATATGTATGTGAATTACTACAGGGCCAATATGATGAATGACGGAGACAATCCTCCTGTTGGAATTCTCTTGTGTACGGAAGCTGGACAGGAAATGGTTCAGTATACATCGCCCGGCATCGATGAAAACGTTTTCGTATCAACATATATGCTTCATCTTCCAGATCGCGAGCAGATACTGGATTGGCTGCGTAAAGAGAGTTGTCGCAATTCATAGAATAAACCTTCATGTGGCTCGATCGATTTCTGGATAGCATCTTGCCCGGCCTGGTACCCTTCATGGCGTGCCTGCTGGCGCTGGTCGTGTATGATATCATCAAGATATTCATCCAGCGGGGCTGGTCCTTCGGCGTCCTGTTCCGCCCGGCCGAATACTATTACCTCTCGATCCTACACAGCCGGGCGAAGGAGAAGCTTCTTTCCGGGACGGATAAGGAAGATATCGTCAGATCCCTCCGGCAGGAGAAGTATCCCTTCATGATGGTCCCGCCCAAGGATGAAAAAACCATCATGGCCCTCTCTTTCGTCGAGCGGGTCCTTGCCGATGATGATGCCTTGAAGCAGTACCTTGTCAAATATGACTTCTCCTACGATGACTTCAAGGATCTGCAGAAAGCCATGGAAAGCGAGGAAGGCACCAGGCGGGCGAATTATCTTTGGGATGAGATTCTGACCGGCAAAGGAAAGGAACAGGCCGAGAAGATAAGAGGTCTCGTTGTCCACTGGATGACAGAAAAACCCATCGCTGAATACCTTCCTGATGACAATCTTCCGGACGGGAAAAACGAAAAGATCCTGATGCTTGCCTTGAAGAACCTATCCGTCCTCCATGCAGAAACCTCTCAGGTCGATTTTGTAGAGGCCGTCTTAGCCCTTGCCGCCATCAATCCCGGGATGCGGGTCGTGAAAACCAAGGGCAACCTTTCCTATTACCGTGATATCCACAACGGAAGCCAGGAGGTGAAACAGGCGGAGGGAATTATCGGAAAACTGCTGAATAAAAGCTGATTTCCATCTCGTTCGAATCGCGGTTCGAGCGTTCGAAAAGAAAAAATCGATTTTTGTCCATCTTGCGGTCGCTTTCATATGAATGCGGCCGCATGCTTTTAATGTTGAACTAAAAAACGAACAAAGATGGACAATACAATTTCACAATTACTATCCAGACCCCTCTGGCAGATGACCGGAGAGGAGTACTGCCAGCTCACGCAATATGCGCTGAGCCTATCCCCGAATGCAGGTACCAGCTCGGCTCCTATGGGCCAGAAGGCCCTCGGCGTTCACGCCCTGGCCGTTGAGCTCGGATGCTCGGACTCTACCATATATGCGCTTATGCGCGCGGCACGTGAAGAGGACGGATCCGCCGAAGGTGGCGGGATCCTCAAGCCCGCCATCGTCTCCCGGATCGGGAGAAGGATTGTCTTCGATGTAGACACCGCCCGTCGGCTGGCCGACGGTTATCAGTCTGCGCGAAAATGACAAGCTTCCTGGTAGAAGACTGGATGATGGGACGTGGACTCGGCCTTGGTGGGTACGAGATGCCGATCTTCGCATACGCCTATTCTTTCTTCCGGGAAGGGAAGACGCTATTCGCAAGCGAAGGAAGCATCGCCGAGCTGGTGGGTTGTTCCCGTAAACAAGCGGGGATAATTCTAAAACGGCTTTGCGAAAAAGGCCTTCTCATCCGCTCGAAGTCCAAGCATCCGGAATACCAGACTTATTCCTACTCTGTCTGCGAGGAGAAGGTGCGAAGTTTTGTTACACCCGGTTGTGAAGAAACTTCGCAGGGGGATGCGAAGAAAGTTCCCACCCAGATGGGAAGAAAAGTTACATCCCCCTGTAACCTTTCTTCGCACGATAATAAGAAAGATAAGTATATCGATAATTCTATGAATATAGATGAAGATGAACCAGTTAAAAGAAAATACAGTTATGAACGGCATATCAATCCCTCACTTGTTATCGGTGATCCGTCCGAATTCTGAGTCGCCTTCGGAACAAGACCGGCGCCCTAAATTACCCGACCAAATTAAGGGAATAGGAAAAGAAGATCTGCAAATCCTCTTGACGGAATTGTATCGCGGCGAAGTTGAAGACCGCGGGAATACATTCATAGACATAGCCGGAACCGAGTTGGCAGAGAATATCGAGACGGCGGCAAAATGGATGATGGGTTCCAAAGTAAAATCCTGTCTTCTCCTTCGTGGAACACTGGGGTCTGGGAAGACAACGATGCTTGAGGCTCTTTATTCTTTGTATCATCGTTTCTGTAGAAACGTCTGGAAATGCAAAGCCCTCGATGTCTATGAGCAGTACCAGGCAAAACTCGACAAGGCAGGTTCATGTTACGACGAACTTAGAAAAGCGAGCTTCCTATTTCTGGACGACCTGGGGATAGAATCGGACCAATTCAGGAACTATGGTATTGAGCATGCTCCTCTTCCAGAGCTGATATACTATCGATACGACAAACAACTTCCGACGGTAATCTCCACGAATCTATCAGAAAAGCTACTGGTGAGCCGATATGGTGGCCGTGTCCAGGACCGGTTTCAGGAAATGTGTACGATTGTCCGTTTCCGTGCCGATTCTTATCGTGAGATTATTGGCAAACCTGCGGAGTGAGGAGGAGAACGTTTTCTCCTCCGTATTGCTAGATGTGCCAATGTCGGACAAACTCGCGGTGCGACTTGTCCAACGTGGCTTCCTTAACGCTCGCCGGCTCGCATTGGATTGATGAACAAAAGATTTACAGCATGAAGAAAAAAGAACGAGAGATTGTGCCCAAGCGCACACTGCACTTGGACGCCCGCGTCACTCAGGAAGAGTATGACGCCGTGAAGAAACGTGCCGACGAGTGTGGCAAGACCGTAAGCAAATACACCCGGGAATGTACACTCGGTCACCAGCCAAAGTACCACCTGACTGAGCGGGAGATCGAGGCCCTGATCAGCCTGACCGATGCCAGGGGAGATGTAGTCCGTCTCTTCAGTCAGATCAACAGCAAGGATCCGGAGAAAAGGAAATTGTACTTCAAAAACGAGAAATTCCGGTTGGCATGGCTGGATTCCGTCAACAAGATCCTGGAATATTGGGACAGTATCATTGACAAAATGAGGGAATAGATTATGATCGCAAAATCCGCTGCCATAACACACGGGAGCACCAATGTCCGTTACTCCACAGAAAAGGACTTGTCAGAAATCGTCAAAGTCCACAACCTACCGGAGAACCTCTCCGCATCGGCGATATGGTCGAGGATGGGGATCCTGCAGGAGCAGTTCAGGGAGAAACTGAACCGGACCAAGCCATTGAAGAACACCTCGATCCGGTTTGAGGTCTCGCCGAGCGAGGAGGAGTCAGCCGGCTGGACACTGAAGGAATGGAGGGAACTTGCGGATGAATTCGTCCGGGAGTTCGATGCCGTGGACTTTTCCGGACGGACAGGGCGGGAGAGTTCCAAAGCCACGACCCTGAAGAACACTCAGTACGTCGCCATGCTCCACCACGATAGCGAGAGCGGAATCCTGCACCTGCACATCACCGCCAACCGGATCGACATGGACGGGAATGTTATCGACTCCCACTTCATCAGCGAGCGGGCAAGACAAGCGGCATACGTAATAAACGAACGCCGGGGATGGGTCCAGCCAGAGGAGATCCACAAGGAAAGGTGCGTATTGGTAACCCAGGACTGCATCGCAGCTCTGAAGGAGATGGACACCTTCGACTGGGAAGCCTACAAGCAACTGCTTGAGGCGAAGGGCTACAAGGTTGCCTTCCGGCTTGACAAGGAAGGAAAGATCCACGGCTACGCCCTGAAGAAAAGGTACTCCAAGTTCAAGTCCTCCGAGCTGGGGCACACCCGCAGCCTTACCCCAGCCAGAATCCATGAGACGTGGGCAAAACTGCATCCGGTCAAGGAAGCGCATGTCCCGGCTGAAAAGACGGAAAAACCCCGTCCTGCGGCAGCAGATGTGACAAAACGTCCCACCCCGACTCCGGTGTCTGTCCCAGCTATGGTCCATCGGGACATCACGGTCGAGGGGCAGAGGTATTCCCTCGACATTCCGGAGGCTATCTATGAGATCTTTCAGAAGGAAGTGGAGGTCCCGTACTCATCCAATTCCACCCTGGAGCAAGTCCAGCATACCGCCATGCTTCTCTTCCTGGGATATGTCGATGGTGCCACTTCCCTGTCCCAGTCCTGTGGCGGCGGCAGCTCTCCCGGAACCGGCTGGGGAAAGGATCCCAAAGAGGACGACTGGATGTGGGCGCGCCGTTGTCTGAAGAAAGCGAAAGAGCTCCATGAGCGCCCGTATACGTATAGACGACACAGATAAACAGATTGCACAATGAAAGAAAAGTTACCCCCTAAAACCGGCCTTGATTTCGAGGCTATGATGGACGCAATGGACGATCAGGAAGAACTGAAGAACGAATCCGAGAAGGTAAAGGAACTTCTCGGACAAGTAAAAAAGACGGCTTCAGATCTGGAGGTGTCATTTGAGACGATGGTCATCGAGGCCTTCGGGATGGACGAGATTGCATCGTCCATTCAGGAAGTGTCCTGGAAGATCAAGTGGACCTTGGATCGGATAGACCTTGCACTTGAGAAGATGAATGAAACGAAGTATACGGTCCAGCTTGACGACAAGTCCGTCCTGGAGGTTAAAAGCCTTCACCTCGATTTACTCGCTAAACTGAAATCGCACTTCGAGGATTTTAAGCGAGATCTGGGCGAGGCCTTTACCAAATACCGCAAAGAGATGAAAGAGATCACGCAGGGGCAGGGCCTCTGGGTCTCTAACAAGGCAATGGCGATAGCCCTCGTAACAATCGAAGTGCTCTTTTTCGTTGTAGGCCTTATCGTTTACTTGGTTACGAAGGCAAAGCTCACTTAACCGTTGTGAAATGGTGTTTTGTTGTAGTGTATTGCGGCTTAGCTCAACTTGAGGTGAGACGCTGATCATAGAGGCCTTAGGGAAGGACGAGACCTCCGCGGCCATTCAGGAAACGGCCATGAAGATAGGCTGGACATTGAATCTGATCAACGCCCAACTCACGACCCTTAAAGATGCGAAGGTTACATCCCAATTGGACGACAAATCAGTCCTTGAGGTAAAGGGCCTTCATCAGGAAGTTCTTGCCGAGCAGAAATTGGGCCTTGAGAAATACAAACTGGAGTTGAAGGAGGCCTTTGCCCAATACAAACGCGAACTAAAGGAGATTGTGCATGGGCATGGCGTCTGGCTTTCCGACAAGGCTTGGGTATGGGCAATTTTAATAGTCTATATTGTAATTGCTTTCTTCTTCCTCCTAGGTTTTATTGTCGCGAGGAATCGATATCTATAGACGGAAGACTAACTGAACAAGAATTGG
>JBGUXJ010000052.1:0-5842 GCA_045222055.1 Candidatus Cryptobacteroides sp.
GTCGCGCGCATTGGATGGACAATCAAGAATGGTCAGGCATCTGTCCGGATGCCTGTCACTTACTGGCTGGTGGACTGGAACGGGAATACGCTCCGGGAGGGTTGCGCGTCGGAGGAAACGCTGGAACTGGACCTGTCCGATTGCCCGGACGGCCTGTATTTCCTGCAAGCCACCGTTCGGGCCGGCAAGGCGAATGCCCGGACCGATCTGCAAATTTTGAAAGTAACCACAGGGCTGAATGCCCCGGTTCAGAGCGTTTTCCTGACTGGGGAGACGGAGGTCGAGTACGGACAACGGATCCGGGCCCGACTGGGCGCCGGCGCTGGCCCGCTGTGGGCCGTGGCCACGCTGTCCGCGCCTGACGGCTCGGTCCTGGAATCCCGCCTGGTCCATCTCGACGGCGTAAATTCCCTGGATGATCTTGATTTCATCTACAAGGGCACCTATCCGGATGCCGTGCGGTTGGAAGTATTCTATTTCCGCAATGCCGGACAGGTCGTCCATGAAGCGACCTATCACCGCGTCAGGCACACAATGGACCTGCCACTCACTTTCTCCCGCTTCCAGGACCGAACGCGGCCCGGTGCGCCCTATACGTTGTCACTGCAGACGGAACCGGGCGTGGAAGCAACCTTGGCGGTATTCGACAAGAGCCTGGACGCGATTGCCCCGAGCGTTTGGAATCGTGTGACTCCGCTTTCGCCCACCTTCCGGAAAACATGGTCCCGGATAGCGGCCGGGAGGATTTCCGGTGAGAATACACTGGTCGTGTCCGGCGTCAAAGGCCCCGTTTGGGGCGTGGTGGTTGATGTGGACGGCCTGCCCGTCATCGGGGCGACTGTGATTGCATCCGGGATGCAAAAGGGAGCTGTCACGGACTTGGAAGGCCATTATTCTCTGGACGTGCCTATAGGTACCATGCTTGAAGTAGCGTGTATCGGTTACCTTTCCGCGTATGTCCCGGCCGCTTCGGGAATGCAGGTGGTTTTGGAGGAAGATTCCTTAATGCTGGAAGAAGTCGTGGTTGTTGGCTACGGTGTGCAGCGGAAGAGTGCCCTTACTGGCTCAGTTACGGAGGCCCTCAGTGGTAGGGTTGCCGGCGTTCAGGTCCGAGGCGCATCATCACCCAAGATACGGATTCGGGGCTATTCTTCTGTCGCCGTCCCTGAGGACACCTATGTGGAAGATATGCCGGAGATTTCCGATGATGACTACCGCGAGGTCTTCTCCGAGGCTTTGGCTTTCGAGCCGTTCCTGTATCCGGACGCTGAAGGAAAGGTCGATGTTACCTTCAATACCTCCGACAAATTATCCACCTACCATGTCAATGTCTTCGCTCATGACCCGTCCATGCGGAACGCCGTACTGCGAGAAGATCTCGTCGTGACGATCCCGGTGCAGATTTCCGTAACGCCACCTAGGTATCTGTACGAGGAAGACAAGTATGTTCTTTCGGCTTCTGTTTCAAACATTTCCAACGACACTTTGTCCGGTCGTCTGTATCTCCGGGTTGAGATGGATGATGCCGTGGAAGAGCGGCAACCTGCTTATGCACAGGCTGCGGACTTGACGGTCCCGGCCAATGGCACGGCAGCAGCCTTATTCACCGTAAAAGCGCCGCCCTCCTTCCAGCCTTCCTTCGTCGGTTGGTGGGATGAACCGAAGTTGGACCTTCGGCTTGTGTTCGAGGGCGATGGTTTTACCGATGCTATGCGCCTTTCCGTCCCGGTGAACCGGGCTGAACAGTCGCTTACGGAGAGCCATTCGGCCCTCGCCGGGCCGGAGACCGTCGATTCGCTCCGCCGCATGTTTGTCAACCTTCCCGGCGACAAGGCGGAAGTGACGTACCGCATGCTCCGCGAAGTGGCGGAAGCTGGCCTTGAACAGTGGACTGCGCCCGAAGACCCGGACGCTCTCTCACGCTCGGCAGACTTCTACGCCCGTGCGCTGCTGGGTCGGGATACGACCGGCACGCTGGCGCCGCTGCTGGCGCTCCGCCAGGACGACGGCGGTTTCGCCTGGACGGAAGGCATGGACTCCTCCCCGATTGTGACGGCAACCCTGCTGGAGCGCTTCGCCGTGCTCCGCGACCGGGGCATCGCCATTCCGGACATGACGGAAACCGTCCGATATCTGGACAATAGCCAGTTCGGCAACTGGTGGCCGATGTGGTGCGGAGGCCTCTCGGACGAACAGTACATGGACATTCGCGCCATGTGGTCCGAGGTTCCCTTCGACCTGACCGGCGTGGAAGAGAAGGCCGTCCGGCGTTTCCGGCTCAAGGATTTCCGCCATTTTGCCCGACAGTACTTGACTCCCGGCCGCTATGATTATGCCAATGGTTGGATCCTGGACAAGGCCCGTCGTGTGCGGACGCTCCGGAACCTGACAGCCTCCGAGGCGGGCATCGCCCTCGGCAAGGCCTGGGGCGAGTCGCTGTTCACGGCTTCCCGCTTCGAGAAATCCATCTATAATGACCTGATTTCTCTGCAACAATACGCAGTCCGGCACCCTTCCGGCGGGATTTATTACCCGAATGCCGTGCTTCCGTTCAGGGGTCTGCTTTCCTCCGAAGTCTATGCCCATACGCTGCTTGCCTGTCTCCTGGACGGCCCCGTCTCCGACGGCTTGAAGTTCTGGCTTATCCTGCAGAACGAAACGCAGTCTTGGACTGGTGACCCGGCCTATGTGGACGCTCTGCAAGCCGTCCTCACAGCGCCGGACAGCCTCCTGAACCGCCAGATTGTCACCTTGACGGCCTCCGGCTCCGTCCCGTTCGCAGATATCCAAGCCTCTGGTAACGGCATGCGTATCGAGCGGAAGTTCTATCTGGAGGAGGATGGCAAACGCACCGAACTGCAGACCGGCGACACTCTCTTCGTGGGCGACAAGCTCGTCGCCCGCTATGAGCTTTGGAGCGCAGAGAACCGCTCCTTCGTCCGAGTCGATGCCTTCCGAGAGGCCTGTTTCGTGCCGGTGGACCAGCTCTCCGGCCAGGCGATTGGCTACTTCGGTCCCATTCGGGTTGACGGACTCTGGACTCGTCTCCCTCAGTGCTACAGGGACATCCGCGCGGACCGGACCTGCTGGTGGCTTGATGTCTGTCCGGAGGAGTCCTCTACCTGGGAAGAATCTTTCTTCATCACCCAGGCCGGCACCTTCACCGCCCCTGTGATTACCGTCGAGTCCCTATACGCCTCCCAATACCGAGCCAATGCCGCCTACAGTGCGCCGCTCAGCATAGCCTATCCTTGATGGATCAGCAAAGAATGGCAGACATCCTGACAGAGACATACCAACGGATTCGACAACGCTTGAAGGTTGGGGCCGGAAAGTTGCTCGCGGACGCTGAGGCGGCCGAGGATGCGCTGCAGGATGCATTTGTCCGTCTATGGGGCCGATATCAGGTACGAAACGACCGGGAGGCGGAAGCACTGCTGACGCGCACGGTACGGAACGTTTCCATCGACCAGATCCGAAAACGGAAGACGGTACCGTTGGCAGGTGACCTACCGGAGGAGGACGTCGGTGAAAATCGTGAGGCTCTATTCCGACAGGTCGAGGAAATGGTCGATAATGAATTGACCGACCTCCAGCGGTGTATTATTAGGTTCCACGAATACGAAGGTCTGACGCTGGAAAAGATCGCAGAAGAACTGGGCATGCAGCCCCCGGCAGTCAGGATGCAGCTCTCCCGGGCCCGGAAAACCATCCGAGAATTATACAAGAAACGATATCATGAAGAATAAGAACTACTATATGGATTTGGCCGACCGCTGGTTCGACGCTCTCCTCACCGGGGGCGAAGAGCGAGAACTGAAGTCGTTCCTCGCGACGACGGAGGATCCCGACTTCGACGAGATAAAAGCGGTGGCAGGCTTCTTCGTGGCGGGAAAGGCGATCGCGACGAGCCGAGCTACAGCCGGTGCCGATTCGCCCCGTCGGACACTCCACTGGGCCGCGGCCCTCGTTGTCGCCGCGAGCCTTGCCCTCATCGCCGCCATCGGCCTGCACCATCGACAGAATGATTGCTACATCCTGGTTTACGGACAAAAATCAACGAACCCGAATCTTGTTCTCGATGATATGACCGCCACCTTGGAAGGTATTTTCGGGGAAGGCGAAGATGTCGGCGATGAATTGTTTGACCTTTTCAACCCTGCTTTATGAAACGGATATTGATACTCATCGTATTGCTGCTTCCTGCCTGGACCGTTTCTGCGCAGGGGGACCTGCAGGTGGGCGCCGTCTTCGACGGGAAGGTGGTCCCTCAGAAAGCCATGAAGGAGACCTTTATCCGCAGCTCCCAACTGGACCCATATAACCTGGAGCAATATCACAGTGTCTCCTTTACCGGGGATGACCAAGTCCTCGCCGAAGTCTCCCGCCGTGTTCTCTCTGACGCAGGAAAGGCTACCGATCAAGAAATCCATATGGACAGTGGCAAACTGGTTTATGCTATCCTCACCTTCGAAAGCGCTAACCATGATAATCGGTTTGTCTGCTATCAATGTGTCTCCAAAGCCGGCAGTTACGCCATCACCCTCGTTTATATGCACGGCCCGGCTACATTGGACGATTTAAAAAAGCTTTTCAGGACTAAAACGAAATAGGAAGAAAGAATAGAGCCTTCACTAGACTATGTATACATAGGCGTCGTGTGTAAAACAATCATTTGTCACACTTTTTGTCACATTCTATACGAAAAATCCCCCTCAGACTGCTCTGGGAGGGATTTCTGTGGAGCATAGGAGAATCGAACTCCTGACCTTTTGAATGCCATTCAAACGCTCTACCAACTGAGCTAATACCCCATCTTTTTGATTGGACTGCAAATATAGGATGAATTTGGGAAACCTCCAAGAAAAATCGCATTTTTTTGCGTTTTCCCTGGAGGTTTTCTCCTTTATCCCAAGAAGCTCAGCAGAATACCGGCGGCGACGGCGGAACCGATGACGCCGGCCACGTTCGGACCCATGGCGTGCATGAGCAGGTGGTTGTTCTTGTCGAACTCCCGGCCGACGACTTCGGAGACGCGCGCGCTGTCCGGAACGGCGGAAACGCCGGAGTTTCCGATCAGCGGGTTGATCTTGCGGCCTTCCTTCAGGAAGAGGTTGATGAACTTCACGAAGAGCACGCCGGTCGTGGTGGCGATCACGAAGGACAGCAGACCCAGGCCGAAAATCAGCAGGGACTTGCCGGTCAGGAACTTGTCCGCCTGTGTGGAGGCGCCGACGGTCAGGCCGATCAACGTGGTCACGACGTCCACGAGCGGACCGCGGGCGGTCTCGGCGAGACGACGGGTCACACCGCTTTCCTTCAGCAGGTTACCGAAGAACAGCATACCGAGCAGCGGCAGGCCGGACGGAACGATGAACGCGGTGATGAGGAAGCCGATGACCGGGAAGATGATCTTTTCCTTCTGGCTGACGGCACGCGGGTTCGGCATGCGGATGAGCCGCTCTTTCTTGGTCGTGAGCGCCAGCATGATCGGGCGCTGGATGACCGGGACGAGGGCCATGTAGGAGTATGCGGAAACGGCAATGGCGCCCATCAGGTCCGGAGCCAGCTTGGAGCTCAGGAAGATGGCGGTCGGGCCGTCCGCGCCGCCGATGATGCCGATGGCGCCGGCCTCGTTCGGGGCGAACCCGAAGGCCATGGCCAGCAGATAGGCACCGAAGATACCCATCTGGGCGGCCGCTCCGATCAGGATCAGTCTTGGCTGCGAGATCAGGGCGGAGAAGTCCGTCATCGCACCGATGCCCAGGAAGATCAGCGGGGGATACCAGCCCATCCGGACGCCCTGGTACAGGGTGTTGAGGACGGAACCGTTCTCGTAAAT
>JBGUXJ010000053.1:0-9840 GCA_045222055.1 Candidatus Cryptobacteroides sp.
TGCCCGAGCAGTTCCTTGATCGAATTCAGGTCCGCGCCCTTGTCCAGCAGCCCGGTTGCGAGCGTATGGCGCAATACGTGCGGAGACTTCCTTCCGGAAATGCTGCCGACGGCTCCCAGTTCTTCGCCGACGATCCGCTGGACGGCCATCGGATACAGGCGGGCGCCCTTTTCCGTCACCAGCAGCGGTGCATCTGCAGGCCTTTTGCAGCCCAGCATCGTTTCAGTTGCTTGTAAATATAAGCAAATTTCGTGACAAAGTGCATCGATCAGCGGAATTTCTCTCATTTTGTCACCCTTGCCCCGTACGTGCAGGACCGTGCGGGAAAAGTCAACGCTCCTGATATCCAATGAAATCAACTCTGAGCGGCGGATGCCGGTACTGTACAGCAACGAAACGACCATCCGCCCCAGCCGGCGCCGGTACCACTCCCGGGACACCTTGTCATCCCCCGTGATCTGGTCCAGGTTCTCCTCGGAAGCATTGCAGGCCGTCTGCTTGAAATACTCCGCCATCGACGCGGAACGGTAGAAGACCGGCAGGCGCTTTTCCTGGCGCGGACGGCTGACCGTACGGGCCGGATTGGATTCCAGCAAGCCCTCTTTCATCAGGTAACGTCCGAAACTGCTGAGGACGGACAGATGCTGGTTGACCGTCCGGGGACTTTCCTTCCGCCCGTCCAGCAGCCAGACCTCGTAATTGCGGACGGCCGTCGGCGTCATGGCGGAAAGCAGGGATGCATCCGTGGCTTCCGCGCAGGAATAGCCGACGAACTGCCGCAACACGTCCCGATAGATCTCCTGCGTCCGGACGGAATACCGGCGGACGTTGGCGATATAATGTATAAACTTGTCAGTCAGCATATTACTTGACGGCCTTCAGTCCGAAATCCGGAGCGATCGACCGCATGTAGGCATCGGTCGCCTCGAACGTGTTCGCGATCTTTCCGTCCAAGACGGCTTCCTTGATCGCTTCCTTGAGACGGCCGATCGTATTGCACGGTCCGATGCCGTAAACGTCCATGATATACTCGCCGGTGATGGGATTCTTCCAGTTGCGGATGGCATCCTTGGCTTCCACCTCGACCAGTTTCTCCCGCACCAGTTCGAAATTCCGTTTCAGGCGGGCGACCTTGGCCGGATTCTTCGAAGTGATGTCCGCATTGCACAGCAGCATCAGGTCGTCGATCTCATTCCCGGCGTCGAACAGCAGCCGCCGGACGGCGGAATCCGTCACTTCCTCGTCCACCAGCGCCACCGGACGGTGATGCAGTCCAACCAGTTTCTGGACATATTTCATCTTCTCGTTCAGGGGCATCTTGAGGGCCTGGAAGATCTTCGGGACCATCTTCGCCCCGACCACTTCATGGCCATGGAACGTCCAGCCGGCGGCCGGGTCCCAGCGTTTGGAGACCGGCTTGCCGATATCGTGCAGCAGCGCCGCCCAGCGGAGCCATACGAAGGGCTCGGTCCGGACCGTCTCGACGAAACCGTTGCCGTCTTCGACCGGCGTGTAGTTGTGCAGCCGTCCCTCGGCGATGGCGGCTTCTTCCAGTTCCGCCACATGGTCCACCACCTGGATCGTATGCGAGAAATTGTCCTTGTGGCCTTTCCCCTCGACGGTCTCGACGCCTTTCAACTTGGACAATTGCGGCAGGATATAGTCCAGCAGGCCGGTCTCGTCCATCAGGCGGAAGCCCATGGAAGGATGCGGGGTAACCAGTATCTTATTGAGTTCCTCCACGATGCGTTCCTGGGACAGGATGCTCATCCGGTCCTTCATCCGCCGCATGGCGTCCAGGGATTCGGGGACGATGGTGAAGGTCATCTCCGGCGTGCTCAGCTTCGTGGCGAACCGGATGGCCCGGAGCATCCGCAGCGGATCGTCGCTGTAGGTGATGTCCGGATCCAGCGGGGTCCGGATGATGCCGGAGGCCAGGTCCCGGACGCCGCCGAACGGATCGACCAGGGCGCCGAAATCCTCGCGCTGGAGGCTGAAAGCCATGGCGTTGATGGTAAAGTCGCGGCGTTTCTGGTCGTCTTCCAGCGTACCGTCTTCGACGATCGGCTTGCGGGAATCCCGGTGGTACGATTCCTTACGTGCACCGACGAATTCCACTTCAGTTCCATGGTACCGGAGCATCGCCGTCCCGAAATTCCGGAAAACGGAGACATGGCAAGTATGGTGCTCGGTCTGCCTGACGTGTTCCGCCACGGCTTCGGCCAGGGCGATGCCGCTCCCCTCCACCACGATGTCGATGTCATCGTTCCGGCGGCCCAGGAAGCAGTCCCGCACGTATCCGCCGATGACGAAAGCCCGCACGCCGGTTTTCCCGGCCACTTCGCTGACCAGGGCAAAAACCGGATGATCCAGAAATCCGCTCGTAATCGTCGCCATAGAAAAAACATCCGCCGCGGTACCGCAGCGGATGCAAAGATAAGGAAAAACGGCGACTTATCGAAAACCTAATCGAGGATGATCCCGAAAGAATAGGTCTGGAAAACCGGGCCACGACCATCCTGGATGACGTTGCATGGACTGTAGCGGAAGAACAGGTTCCATCCGTAGATGGAGACGCCGGCCAGATACCCCCATGTCCAAGGCTCCAGGGCGATATCCTTCTCTTTCTTCTTGAACCGTCCTCCGTCCATGGTGTATTTGTTCTTGGTCCGTCCGCCGAAGTTATATGTCAGTTCAGGTCCACCGAAGATTGCCAGGCGGCGCTTGGGTCCGAATTCGAAACGGATCTTCCAGGGAACAGATAGATAATTGCTGCGCAGTACCGACTTCTTCAGGATCCATTCATCCGGGACCGGAACGACCAGCAGATTCTTTTCCGGCTTGGAGAACATGTCGGAGCCGAGCCGGAAAGAATGATACCCCAGATCGATCCCGGTGGACAGGACGACCGGACCTAATCCGGGACGGATGTCCAGGTTCAACAGATTGACATAGAGCTCGGAGAAAGGACGTGAAGTGAAGTCCAGTCCTTCTGCCACATCATGTGTCATGCAGATACCCAGGCCGATATATTCCAATGCATCAACTTGGAACACTTGGGGTTCGCGTCTCTTTTCCACCCGTTTATCCGTCGGCTTGAGCACATCCAGGCTGAACAGGTCGAAATGGTTCTCGCTGATTGACACGCTGCTTTCCGGCGTAATCTGCACGCTGCTGCGATAGGTAAAATCCGGATCTGTTTCACTTCCCTTCAGGACGATGGTCTGCGCATCTGGAGAAGTGATGACCATCACGTCATCCACCTTTTTCACATGAAGGGTATCGGGGGTCTGGGCGGCCGCCATTCCGCTGAGGAACAAGGCGGTCAGTAGGATCGTTCTTTTCATTTTCGCGTACTGTTTTTAATCTTTCCCTTTAAATCTGCGAGGGTCGTTTCACCTTGCATATAAACCAATATGACCGAGCAAGTTCCGTCTTCGTTGGTCCGGGACTGGAAACACAGGAATTCACCGTCCTTACGCACGGAAGAGAAACTCATCATCGCATAGCGGAGGCGTCCCCGGTCGATCTCCGTTTCCTTGTTGTAGGCCTGGGCCGCATCACTGAGCACCAGCGAAGTAACCGTGCGGAATTCTGCCTCGTCCACATCGAAGCGTACGCTCCGGAACAACGAAAGACCATATTCCTTGACAGATCCACCGTCGACCAGGGTCTCCACCATCCTGTCTTTGGGAACGACCGATCCGTCGAAGACGGCACCGGATTTCAACCGGTCCTGCGACCATGCCGACAAAGACAGCAGCAGGAACAAGAGGATTGGGATTCTTTTCATATCAATTAAACAAATCTGAAAGCTGTCCGGCGACATCCGGGCCCTGGTCGTCGACAAACAAGCTGGTTAATGTATCATGAACATCGTTCATCACGATGGTCTTGTCCGTTGTCTTTTCTCCGTAAGCGACCATCATGCAAGTATCCCTGCCAAGGACATGCAGTCCCAGGACCGCGACAATCGAGATTGCTGCAGCAGCAGCTGCCACGCTCATGATGCGCCGGACAGAACTCCTGGCGGCCCGCTGGCCGTTCCGGACGGAGAAATAGCCCATCACGGCCTTGGCCTCATCGAACGCAGGATCCTCGGTAACGGCGAGAAAACCGCGCAGCCGCTCTTCTTCCTCCGGGGTTGTCTCGGCCTCGAAGTACTTCTCCACCAATGATTTCCAATAATCGTTCGTCATCATTTCCCTTGCTTATAAATTTCCCTGATTGTTTTTCTCGCCCTGGACAATTGCATCCGGACTGCGGCGGGCTGCATCCCCATTTCCCGGGCAATCTGCTCCAGTGTCACGTTCTCCCCTTCCATCCGGTCCAGGATGCGTTGCTGCGTATCACTCAAATGCTCCCGGACCAAGCGCTCGACCCTGACATATAATTCGTGCCGCTCCTGCCCGTCCTCCGGTGCCGGAGGGTCCGCCACATCCAGCGGAACTTTTTCCCTCCGCCTGCGCACGGCGTCCAGGCTCGTATTCCGCACGGTCGTCGTCAGCAAGGCTTCTGCCTCGGAGGTAGAACGGACCGGATACCGTTTCGCCCACAACTTGTAAAAAGCCTCCTGCAGGACATCGTCCGCATCCTCCCCGTTGCCCAGGATACGCTGCGCCCGAAAGCGGAAACGCTTCCTGAGGGTCATATAGGTATCGGTAAGCAGATCGGCCATTTTTTCAGGTTCTTCTGACTAGTAAACGAAAGATATGGAAAAATGTAACAGAAAAAAATAAAAAAACCTGACCGGAATGGTCAGGCAAGCATTTCTTCCCAGGTCGGAGCCTGGGACAGGAAGATGAATGACTCCCCTTCCCGTTTGCAGAGCAAGGTCCGCGAGCCGTTGGTCAGGACGACATATCGGACACCGAGCACCCGGTTGTACCGGAGCGCCTGGTCCAGCACGTCCCGGGTCAGTTCCACCTCCGGCCGCTTGCATTCCACGACCAACAGGGGTTGCGCTTCCCGGTCATAGACCACGATGTCCGCGCGGTATGTCTTGCGCCGGACTCCGGCCACCCCGCCGACATCGGAGCCGAACTTCAGGCCGACCTCACTCATCATCATGTGCATGGGGACCCCCATCTGCTCATGCAGGACGCCGATAAACCATTGCCTCACGCCTTCTTCGGGCGTGAGGGCAACGGATTTCTTTCTGAGGGGATCCCAGATCATTTATTTCAGGAAAGAGTGCGAGGAGCACATCGCCTCCGGATCGAGGGCGGCGTCGAGTTTCTCCTTCGTCATCAGGCCCTTCTCGAGCACGATGTCATAGACGCTGCGGCCGGTCTCGAGGGCTTCTTTGGCGACCTTCGTGGAGTTCTTGTAGCCGATGTACGGGTTAAGGGCGGTCACGATACCGATGCTGTTGATTACCATGCGGTGGCAGTGCTCGGCGTTGACGGTGATACCCTCGATGCACTTGACGCGCAGGGTCTCCATGGCATTGGTCAGCCAGGTGACGCTCTCGATGATGGACTCGGCGATGACCGGTTCCATGACGTTGAGCTGGAGCTGGCCGGCCTCGGCGGCGAGGGCGACGGTCATGTCGTTGCCGATGACCTTGAAGCAGACCTGGTTGGTCACCTCAGGGATGACCGGATTGACCTTGCCCGGCATGATGGAGGAACCCGGAGCCATCGGCGGCAGGTTGATCTCATGCAGGCCGCAGCGCGGACCGGAAGCCATCAGACGGAGGTCGTTGCAGATCTTGGAAAGCTTGACGGCCAGACGCTTCAGGGCACCGGAATAACTGACGTAGGCACCCGTATCCGGGGTCGCCTCGATCAGGTCGGGGGCCGCGAGGAATTCGTCGCCGGTCAGTTTGGTCATGTATTCGGTGCAGAGTTTGGCGAAGCCCGGGACGGCGTTCAGGCCGGTACCGATGGCGGTGCCGCCCATGTTGATCTCATGCAGGAGTTTCACGTTGCGGTCCAGGTTGGCCAGTTCTTCTTCCAGGTTGTTGGCGAAGGCGTTGAATTCCTGGCCGGAAGTCATCGGAACGGCATCCTGGAGCTGGGTACGGCCCATCTTGATGATATCCTTGAATTCCTCACCCTTGGCGCGGAATGCGGCGATCAGCTTGGTCAGGTTTTCGACCAGGTGCTTGTTCATGCGGATGAAGGTATAACGGAATGCCGTCGGATAGGCGTCGTTGGTCGACTGGGCGCAGTTGACATGGTCGTTCGGGGAGCAGAACTGATACTCGCCCTTCTTGTGGCCCATGATCTCCAGGGCGCGGTTGGCGATGACCTCGTTGGCGTTCATGTTCACGGACGTACCGGCACCACCCTGCATCATGTCCACCGGGAACTGGTCGCGGAGCGCACCTTCGACGATTTCCTTGGACGCGGCGCAGATCGCGTCGGCGATCTTGCGGTCGAGCACGCCGAGGTCTGCGTTGGCGGCCGCGGCAGCCCACTTGACATAGGCGATGGCGATCACGTAATCCGGATAATCGCTCATCTTGGCGTTGGAAATCTTGTAGTTGTTGATGGCACGTTGCGTCTGGACACCATAGTAGGCGTCTGCCGGAACCTGAAGTTCTCCAAGGAGGTCGGATTCGACCCTGAATTTGAGTTCACTCATGATGTTGTTATAGTTTTAGTTTATAGTTATGGATTGTACAAAGAAAGTCAAATTATGCCGGGAACCCTACAGTTCGGCGATCAGGCGGGTGAAGAGCAGGGTCATCTTGTCCGCCGCGGCGTCCGCCATGGCCACGATGTGATCTCCGTCAGTCACATAGTCGTCCTCATCGGTCGCATGGGCCACGTCCGTGATGACCGACATGCCGAAACACGGCACGCCCGCATGCCGGGCCACGACGACTTCCGGCGTCGTGCTCATGCCCACCGCATCCGCGCCGATGGAACGGAAATAGCGGTACTCGGCCGGCGTTTCGTATGACGGCCCGGTGATGGCCACGTAGACGCCCTTCCGCAAGGCGATCCCCTCCTTGTCCGCGAGTTCCTCCGCCTTTTTGATGAGCGAGACGGAATACGGGCGGGTCATGTCCGGGAACCGGGGACCGAATTCATCCAGGTTCGGGCCGATCAGCGGATTCGGCAGCAGGTTGATATGGTCCTTGATGATCATCAGGTCACCCACCTTGAAATCCAGGTTGGTGCCGCCTGCGGCGTTCGACACGAAGAGAGTCTTGATCCCGATGCAGATCATGACGCGGATCGGCAGGACGACCTCGTTCATGCCGTACCCTTCATAATAATGGATGCGGCCCTGCATGGCGATGACCGTCTTTCCGCCCAGCGTTCCGACGATGAAATTGCCCTTGTGGCCGATGGCCGTCGAAACCGGGAATCCCGGAATGTCGCGATACGGGATCACGAGGGGATCCTCGATCTTGTCCGCCAGTTTGCCCAGTCCGCTTCCCAGGACGATACCCACCTGGGGCTTGCGGCCTTCCAGGCGACTCTCCACATAAGATGACGCCTGCCTGATGATTTCCATGATATGGCTCATATCTTTTGTCCTATTGGTTTTCTTAAACATACAAATATACCTAAATTCTCGGAGGAAAGACGTTTTTTACGTGCAAATTATTATATTTGGCGAAACGAACCATCCATGAAACTCTGGGAAAAGGCCAAGACAACCTTCCGTGAAATCGCGGATATCTCCGACCATATCGATACCAAGGATGCTTCCGCCCGCATCAAGAGCAACATCTGGTACCGCGGACCGAACGTCTGGATCCTTGCATTCTCGATCATCGTCGCGTCGGTCGGCCTGAACATCAACTCCACCGCCGTGATCATCGGCGCCATGCTCATCTCCCCGCTCATGGGCCCGATCATCGGCGCCGGCTATGCCCTCGGGACGAATGACTCCTACCTGCTGAAACTCTCCGGAAAGAACCTGCTGGTCATGGTGGCCGTCAGTCTCCTGACCTCCACGCTCTTCTTCCTCCTCAGCCCGCTAAACCTGGTCAATCCGACCGAACTGCAGGCCCGCACCAGCCCGACCATCGACGACGTCTTGGTCGCCCTGTTCGGCGGCCTGGCCGGCATCCTGGAAACCTGCCGCAAGGAACGCGGGACCGTGATCTCGGGCGTTGCCATCGCCACGGCCCTCATGCCGCCGCTCTGCACCGCCGGATACGGCCTTTCCAACCTCGACATGCGCTTCTTCCTCGGAGCGATGTACCTGTTCACCATCAACAGCGTCTTCATCGCCCTGGCCTCCTATGTCACGGTCAAGATCCTCCCTTTCCGGCAGGCCGAATACATCGACGCCGCCACGACCAAGCGCAAGCGCCGCGTCATTTCCCTGATCGTGCTCGCCGTCGTCATCCCCAGCATCTGGAGCGCCATCAGCCTGGTCGACAACAACAATTTCGAACGCAAGGTCATCGGCTTCATCACCGAGAACAAGACCTTCAGCCGCAGTTACATCTATGATTACAAGATCGCGGACGGCAAGAAGGTCGAGGTCTTCCTGACCGGAGACCCGCTCGACGAAGTGGAGAAGGCCCAGCTGCTGCTCTCCGCCGAACGGTTCGGACTCGACCAGGACAAGATCATCATCAACGACCACAGTTCTACCCCGGTCAACGACGAGTACGAACGGATGGTCCGCAGCATCTACAACCGGGCCGACGAGGAGATGGCCCGCAAGGATGCCCGGATCCAGCAGCTGGAAGACCAGATCCTCAACATGCGGGCACAGGACATCCCGTTCGGGCAGCTGGCCCGCGAAATCCGCTTCCGCTATCCGGCGGTGAAAGACGTGACCCTGACCCGCGGCGCCTCGGTGCCCGCCGATACGCTGGGCGCCGTTCCCAAGTTCCTCGTCATCGCACGGACGGGCGGACGGATGAATGCGAAAGAGATCGAGGAGATGAACGACTGGCTCAAGATCCGTTTAAACGATACAACTGTCGTCGTGATGCCAGTCAATTGATTACAAATCTGTTACTGAATCGTTAAAATCGCCGGGATGCTTGCAATTCCGGCGATTTTCCGGTTTATTTGTATAGAACGAACCTTAATCCATAACTTATATGTACTATCATTCCCCCGAAAGTCTGGTTCAGGGATTCATGAGCGAAGTCATTGCCCGCAATCCCGGAGAAAGCGAGTTTCACCAAGCCGTCAGCGAAGTCGTCGGCAGTCTGGCCGACTACCTGGTCGCCCATCCCCATCTGATGGAGCGCAAGATCCTGGAGCGCATGGTCGAACCGGAACGTTCCGTCATCTTCCGTGTCCCCTGGATCGATGACAGCGGCAACATCCGCGTCAACCGCGGCTTCCGCGTCCAGATGAACAGCGCCATCGGACCGTACAAAGGCGGCATCCGTTTCCACGAATCCGTCAACCTCTCCATCATGAAATTCCTGGCTTTCGAGCAGACGTTCAAGAACGCCCTGACCACCCTTCCCATGGGCGGTGCGAAAGGCGGTTCGGATTTCAGCCCCCGCGGAAAATCCGACGCCGAAGTCATGAAATTCTGCCAGAGTTTCATGACCGAACTGCAGCGCCACATCGGCAAGGACGTGGACGTTCCGGCCGGAGACATCGGCGTCGGCGGACGGGAAATCGGCTTCCTTTTCGGCCAGTACAAGCGCATCCGTGACGAATTCGGCGGCGTCCTGACCGGCAAGGGCCCGAACTGGGGCGGCAGTCCGCTGCGCCCGGAAGCCACCGGATACGGACTCTGCTATTTCACGTCCGAGATGCTCGCCACGCGCGGAGAAGCCTTCGAGGGGAAAGTCGTTACGATCTCCGGTGCCGGCAACGTCGCCCAGTTTACGGCAGAAAAAGCGTTCCAGCTTGGTGCGAAGGTCGTCACCCTGTCCGACTCGAACGGTTTCATCTA
>JBGUXJ010000054.1:0-7044 GCA_045222055.1 Candidatus Cryptobacteroides sp.
CCTGACCACCCTCAACCTGTTCCGGCTCCACGACGTCCTCGCCGGCATCCCCTACGAGCACATCATCATCCTCGCCAACACCGACAACTACGGCGGAGGCGGCATTTTCAATTCCTATGTGCTGACGGCCGCCCACAACCGGTATGCCCTACCGGTCGTCGTCCATGAATTCGGACACAGTTTCGGCGGTCTGGCCGACGAGTATTACTATGATGACCAATACGAAGAATCCTACCATTCCGACGCCGAACCGTGGGAACCGAACATCACGACCCTGTTCGATTTCGACAGCAAATGGAAGGACATGATGGGAAAGGATGGCGTCGGCCTGCATGAAGGCGGCGGCTACCAGTCCAAGGGTGTTTTCCGCCCCTGCGACGACTGCCGCATGAAGACCAACCAATACCCGACCTTCTGCCCCGTCTGCGAAAAAGCCGTCCGGGACATCATCAACTTTTATACAGTCGAATAAATACCGAAGAGGCTTCTTCCTCAAGACGACATTGGCTCCCGAACCGACGAAAAGTCGAGTGAAAAAAGATTTCTTTTTTCCGAGACCAAAGGAGGAAAAGACCTAAGGCCTTAAAAGGGAGGGGACCCACGAAGTGGGGAGGATCGTCGGAGGAAGAAGCCTCTTCGGTATTTATAAATCAGACTTTTACGACGGTGACTTCGATGCCGAGTTCACGGAAGGCGGCAAGGTAGTCCTGTGGAATCTTGTCGTCCGTGATGATGTGGGCGATCTTGTCGCAGTCGCAGATCTTGCTGAAACCTTTCTTGCCGAACTTGGAACTGTCCACCAGCAGGACCGTCTTCTTGGCCGCTTCCATCATCTTCCGGTCACGGCTCGCCTCCGCAATGCTGGAAGTCGTCACGCCGAAGGAAAGGTCGATGGCATCCGCGCCCATGAACAGCAGGTCGCAGCTGAAGAAGGACAGCATCTGTTCCGTGAAACTGCCGACCGTGGAAACGGATTTCTCCCGCACCTGGCCGCCCAGTTGCACGACTTCGATTCCCTTGCTCTGCGACAGCATCGAAGCGGCCGAAACGGATGCAGAAATTACCGTAATATTCTTCAGGTCAGCCAGTTCCTTCGCCGTATAAAGAATTGTCGTACCCGCCGTCAGCAGGATGGAATCATGTTCATGGACCAGCGCGGCGGCCGCTTTTCCGATCGCCCGCTTCTCCAAGACCGCCTGGCCTTCCCCGAGATGCTGCGGAAGGTTCCCGAGATACGGGCTGATCATCACGGCGCGGCCGTGGCTGCGGTATAGGAGTTTCTGCTCCTCCAGCAGGGTCAGGTCTTTGCGGATGGTCACTTCCGAGACATCCAGGCGCTCGGCCAGGGCCGCGACGGAGACGCTTCCCTGCAGCTGGAGGATGTCCAGGATCGCCTGGTGACGGGCGCTCAGTTCTTCTACCATGGCCTATTTCGCTTCAATCTTACCCATATACAGTCCCCAGCAGCCGTCCTGGACGATCGGAATCTTCTTGCCGTCAAGGTTCGGGACGAACTCCATCTTCTCCAGGAAGGTATGGCTGTGCCCGCCCACCACCAGGTCGATGTTCCGGGTCTTGGAAACGAGCACCGGATCGGTGAATTCTTCGCCGTCATACCCGAGATGGGTCAGGGCGATGACCAGGTCGCAATGCTCCTCGTTCTTCAGGTAATCCGCCCACTTCTGCGCCGTCTCCACGTCATCGTACTTCGGGAGCCGGTCGGAGATGCTGCGGTCCACGACCTTCAGGATATCGGTCAGGAGACCGAAGACGCCGATCTTGCGGCCGGCCTTCTCCACGATGGCATAGGGCTTTATGTACTTCCCTGCCTCGAACGGAGAGAAATCGTAGTTGGCGCACACGACCGGGCAGTTCACGACGCTCAGCCGCCGGGCCAGGTCCTCGATGCCGTTGTCGAACTCATGGTTGCCCAGGGTGACGACATCGTAGCGCATGGCATTGATCGTGGCGATTTCCAGGTCGCCGCCCAACTGGGTGAAATACGAGGAACCCTGGCTGAAATCGCCGGCATGGAGCAGGAGGACGTTCTCCTCACCCTCTGCGGCCCGGACACTGTCGATATAGGCGGCACGCTCGATGACCCCCCCCTGACCGGCCTCGCTTCCGCTGCGGAGCGGCTCGAAGTGGCTGTGGGTGTCATTCAGGTGCAGGATGACCAGCTTGTGCTGTTTGGGCTGGCAGGCGCACAGGACGACCAGTGCGGCCGCCAGGATAGCAAGATACTTTCTCATTTCCGGAATTCTTCAGAGGTTTCACCTTCAGACGTAAGGAACTGGATGCGACCGTCCGTCTGGTATTCGATGGGTTTGCCTTCGGCCGTGAGGGACAGGACATGCGGCAGCATGACATCCAGGATGTACTCGTCGTACATCTCCAGGCTCACGGCGTTGCGCGCCGCGAATATGTTGTCACCGCCGTTCAGCAGGAAGGAAATCGTCGCCACGCCGTAGATCCGGTCATCGTCGATCGGCTCACCGCCGATCTCGGCCGAGACCAGTTCGCCGTCCTTGACCACGCAACGGGCGCCGCCGACGACCTGCCAGGACGTCCTGGCAAACTGCTCCAGCATGGCCCGGATATCCCGGCCATGCAACTCCAGGAAGCAGAGGTTGTTCTTGAACGGGAACATGGAAACGATATCGTCCATCAGCACGTCTCCGGCGGGCATGTCCACCCGGATTCCTCCGAAGTTGGCGATGCCGAATTCCACCTTCTTGCCGGACTTGCGCTCCGCCGCCCGCATCAGTTCATCGATGAACCAGTCGGACAGTTCACATTCGGGATAGGTCCTGACCATCTCCCGGGTCGAATGTCCGATCACCTGCTTGAGTTCCGCCATCGGGGGCTGGGCCTCGATCAGCAGTTTGGCGACAGCATAGGTGGCACTTCCTTCCTGGAATTCCCGGCCGTTCGGCGCCTTGTAGACGGACCCGTCGATCACGCCGAGTTTCTCGGCGACATCTTCGGCCGTGCATGCCTCGACGCCCGTACGGCTGCCCAGCATGACCGTCCGTTTCCAGGTCATTTTCTGTCCGCAGGAGCACAGCAGCGCAAGCAAGGCCCCCACGTAGAGGATTTTTCTCATATCTAGTTCTGTTTAAGCCATTTCCAGAGGTCCTTGAAGGACGACTTCTTGCCGAACATCAGGATGCCCACCTTATAGATCTTCGCAGAGGCCCAGGCACAGGCGACGAAGGTCAGGAACAGCAGGACGATCGACAGGACCAGCTGCCACATCGGCACCCCGTACGGGATACGGGCCAGCATGACGATCGGGGACGTGAACGGGATCATCGATCCCCAGAATGCCACGCCGCCGTCCGGATTGCGGAACGCCACGAAGACGATCATGTAGGCCAGCAGCAGCGGGATGGTCAGCGGCAGCTGCAGCTGCTGGGTGTCCGCCTCGTTCTCCACCGCGGAACCGATGGCCGCGAAAAGCGACGCATACAGCAAGTAGCCGAGGATGAAGAAGATGAAGAAGGAGACGATCAGTGTCACCCACGGGATGTTGGCCAGCGTCGTCACGACCACGCCCATCTCGCTCATCGGAGCCGCCGTGGCCGTCGTATCGACCGCGACGCCCATCTGCGCCGGATCCATGCCGCTCATCTGCGCCATCTGGGTGATCTGCTCCGGATCCATGCCTTTCAACTTGTCCATGCCGATGATGCCTCCCACGACCGTCACGATGACCACGGTCAGGATGATCCACAGCAGGAACTGCGTCAGGGCGACGAGCGCCACGCCGATGATCTTGCCGAACATCAGTTCGGTCGCCTTCGCCGAAGAGATCAGCACTTCGACCACACGGCTGGACTTCTCCTCGATCACGCTCGACATGACCATGCCGCCGAACATCGTGATGAACATGAAGATAAAGACGCCCAGGACCATGGAGACACCCATGTAGATACCTGATTCCGAGACCGTCTCGTTGCCGGAATCGTCCAGGGTATACTCCGTCACGCGGACATGGGACTGGACGTCCTTCATGATCTGGGACAGGTTTTCGATCCCATAGGCATCGATCCGGTAGGCCTCGACCGCATCATTGACCTTGCGGGCCACTTCCTCCGAAAAATCCACGCTCAGCGGTTTCTTGGAATAGGCCTGGACGGACACGGTTTTCGCCACGGTATCCAGCGGAGAGATGACGACCGCCACATCCATGGCGAACTCATCGAGCCGCTGCTTGAAATCATCCGGATTCTCCGTCGAGAAATCGAGATAGGTATTTGCCTTGTTGTCAGTCAGATACGGCATGACGATGCCGGACTGGTCGATTACGGCGACATTCTGCTTCCGTTCGCCGGTCTGCGTCGTGATCAGCACCATGACCACGATGGCGGCGGCCATCAGGACCGGGACCAGGAAGGTCGTCAACAGGAAGGACTTTTTCTTGACCTTGGTCAGGTATTCCCGTGCAATGACGGTTTTGACAGTTCTGAAATTCATATCCTAGGCCTCCTCCGTTACAAGTTTGATGAAAATGTCGTTCATGCGGGGAATCAGTTCCTTGAAGGAATTGATCGCCAGCCCCTGCCCGATCAGGGCGGAGAGCGCGTCATTCGGCGTGACGCCGGAAGAAAGTCCGAGCACCGCGGTGTGGCGGCCGGCATTGTTCACGTCGGACAGGACGCTGAAACAGCCGTCCATGCCTTCCACCGGGGTTTCTCCGGTATAGACCAGTTCGATGTTGTTGTTGCCGTAACGCCGGCGGATCTCGTCCACGCCGCCGGTAATCACCAATTTGGACTTGTTGATCAGGGCGATGTTGTCGCAGAGTTCCTCGACGGATTCCATGTTGTGGGTCGAGAGGATGATGCTGGCTCCTTCATCCTTGAGCCGCAGGATCTCCTTGCGGATCAGTTCGGTATTGACCGGATCGAATCCCGAGAAAGGCTCGTCCAGGATCATCAGGGACGGCTTGTGCACGACGGTGGTGATGAACTGGACCTTCTGGGCCATGCCCTTGGAGAGTTCCTCCACCTTTTTCTTCCACCAGTCCTGGATGCCGAAGCGGACAAACCACTCCTTGAGGGCCGCACGGGCGGCAGGTGCGCTCATGCCCTTGAGCTGGGCCAGATACATGGCCTGGTCACCGACTTCCATCTTGCGGTACAGGCCACGCTCTTCCGGCAGATAGCCGATCTTCTCGACATCCCGCTGGGTGATCGGACGCCCGTCGAACAGCACTTCTCCGGCGTTCGGGATCGTGATGCGGTTGATGATGCGGATCAGGGTTGTCTTGCCGGCGCCGTTCGGGCCGAGCAACCCGAAAATCTGTCCCTTCGGAACGTCCACGCTGACATGGTCGAGCGCGACTTTCTCTCCGAAGTGCTTGCAGATGTCCTTACATTCTATGAGTCCCATATGATAAAGTTAATTACACGGGCAAATTTAATAAATAATTATTGATTAACAATAAATTTTCGAATTAATTCAATATTTTTGACACCAATTCGACCAGCAACTCGTCCGCACCGGCCTCCCCGGCGTCACCGCCCTTCCCCTTGTAGTCATATTCCTCGATCAGGGCGAGCACCTGCATGCACTTGCGGAGCGGATAGTTCCGGACGGCCTGGTCATACTCCTTGAACAGGAAGGGAGGAACCCCGAGCACCCGGGTTATGGCATCAGACGGCGGATTCGGATTCTCCTGCAGCAGGACCTCGTACTTCAGGACCTTGTAGAAATAATTGAAGAGCATGGCGGTCGCCATCGGCATGGCGAACCGCGGCGTCCTCCCGATGTTGGCCGCGATCCGGAGCGCCTTCGGCGCATTGCGGAAGGCCAGTTCCCTGGACAGTTCAAAGACGCTGTATTCCCGGCTGATGCCGACATTCTTCTCCACGTCGGCCGCGGAAACGGAGGTCGTGCCTTCCGGAAGGTTCTTCAGCATCTTTTCCGTCTCCAGCGCGATCTTGCCCATGTCCGTCCCGGCCGACTCGACCAGCAGCATGGCTGCGTCCGGAGCGATGGAGAGTCCCTTCTCCTGATAGAACCGGTCGATCCAACGGCCCGCTTCATAATCCCGCAACGCGGGGGAATCCATGACGACGCCGTTCTTCACGACGTTCTTGTACAGGGCTTTCCGCTTGTCGGCCCGGGCCCCGTGAAGCAGGATGACCAGCACCGTCGAGTCCATCGGTTCCTCACAGTAGGTGGCAAGTTCCTCCAGCGACTTCATGCTCTGGGCCTCCTTGAGGACCACCAGCCGCCGGTCCGCCATCATCGGATAACTCCGCGCCTCGGAAGCCACGGTCATGGCATCCGTGTCCAGTCCGTAGAAGATGGTCTGGTTGAAATCCCGCTCATAATCCTGCAGGGCGTTTGCGATGATGGCATCGCACGCCATGTCAGGATAATAGGCCTCCTCCCCCATCAGCAGGTAAACCGGCGCGAAAACGCCCTCGCGGACATCCGCGACGATCTTCCTGCACAGGGCATCGGTCTCCATGAAGCCGGGATTCTTTGCCATACGTCGGTCTGGTTCTATAATTTTTCAAAGATACGAAATTCCGCGGTTTCCGCAAAGGGGGCGGAAAACGAAAAACCGGAGCCGCGACGGCTCCGGGAAAATGTCAAAGGTATGTCGGGAAGCCGGAAGGCTTCGGGACGGGGGGATTATTCGTACCGCTTCTCCTTATTTCTGACAAGTCTCTCCTTCATGATGTCAACCGCCTCGGTAACAGCCTCTTCAAAGCTCTTGGCGGTCCGCTCGACCACGAGGGTCTCGCTCGGCACGGCGACCTGCAGCTTCACAGCCTTGTTCTCAGGTCTTTCTTCCAGAGAGAGGACAACTTCCACGCTGGTAATGTTGTCGTCGAAACGTTCAATCTTCGAGACCTTCTTGTCGACATAGTCGAGCAGTTTCTGGTCGGCGTTGAACTTCAGGGATTGAATTCTAATCTCCATTGTTACCTCCTCTTTTAGCCCGGGGATGGGCGTTGTTATACACATTTTTCAACTTCTCGATGCTGTTGTGCGTATAGACCTGCGTGGCAGCCAGGGAGGAAT
>JBGUXJ010000055.1:0-5698 GCA_045222055.1 Candidatus Cryptobacteroides sp.
CGACTCGAACGGTTTCATCTACGATCCGGACGGCCTGGATGCCGAGAAGATCGAGTACGTCAAGGAGTTGAAGAACATCTACCGCGGACGTATCCGCGAATACGCCCAGAATTATCCCCGGTCGACCTATTACCCGGATGCGCGGCCCTGGGGCATTCCCTGCGACATCGCCCTCCCCTGTGCCACACAGAATGAAATCAATGAAGCCGAGGCACGCACCTTGATCGCCAACGGCTGCACCTGCGTGGCGGAAGGCGCCAACATGCCTTCAGAACCGGGAGCCATCGCGGTCTTCCAGCAGTCCGGCATCCTCTATTCCCCCGGCAAGGCGTCCAATGCGGGCGGCGTGGCCACTTCCGGCCTCGAGATGACACAGAACTCCATGCGGCTGCAGTGGACACCGGAAGAGGTGGACGCCCAGTTGCACCGCATCATGAAAAACATCCATGCCGCCTGCCTCCGGTATGGAAAGGAGGCGGACGGCACGGTCAATTACGTCAAGGGTGCCAACCTGGCCGGCTTCCTCAAGGTCGCCGACGCCATGATGGCCCAGGGCGTGGTCTAGTTTACACGGCGGAGAAGGGTGTCACGGACGGCTTCGACCTGCTCCGTGGCCCTTTCTACCTGCTTCTCAGCCTTTTCCTTGGCCTCGGCCGCTTTCTTGTCGACCTTTTCCATGGCCTCTACCTTCTCCCGGGCGGCTTTGTCAAGTTCCTCGGCCTTGGCCTTGTCGGCCTCTGCCTTGACTTCTTCCTTCAGCTGCTTCTCGGCGGCCTTCAGGTCCTTCTTGGCATCATTGTGGGCTTTCTTGGCCTGATTCGCAGCCTTCTTGCTGGCCTTGATGTCTCCGTTGGCTTTCTTGATCACGGACTGCCCGTCCTTGATCTGGCCGTTGATCTTCTTGATTTCCTTGTTGTCTTCCTTTACCTGGGACTCCAGCTGCTTGATCTCGGACTCCATCTGCTTGATTTCGTCCTTGCGCGTGACGACATTGGTGGCGTCCAGTTTGAGTGACTTCTTCTGGAGTTTCAAGGCCTGCTTCCGGAGTTTCAGGGCTTCCTGATGCTGCTTGAGCGACTCTTTCAGCGCTTTCAGGGCATCCTTGCTCTTGTCAATCTGCTGCTTGGCCTGCTTGATCTGGGCCTCGCTGCGGTCAATCAGGTTGTCTGCGACCTTGGCCTGCTCCTTGCTGCGGCGGGCGGCTTCCTCGACGGCCTGCTGGCTCTGTTCCAAGGCCCTCTGGGTATTGGTATTCTGCGCATCCAAGGCAACACACACCGCCAGAGCGGCGGCCATCATGATGATTCTTTTCATGGTATTGACAGTTTATTGATTGGCTATTCGTTTCTTCCGTACATGCGCACGGATGTTACAAAGATATCTTTTTTTTGCGGAAAGGCAAGTTCTTGCCTGGAAAAAGTGTATCTTCGCGTCCATGATCAAGAACCTGATTTTCGACATGGGAGGCGTGGTCTTCTCCCTCGGCTATGAACAGGCCATCCTCCGTTTCGAGGAGATCGGCCTGGCCGATGCCCGCCACCTTCTGGATCCCTGTGTGCAGACCGGCCTTTTCGGAGACCTGGAAAGCGGCAGGATCTCCTGCGAAGATTTCCGGCGGGAACTGAGCCGCCTGGTCGGCAAGGATCTGTCTGCGGAAGCATGTGCCTATGCCTGGAAGGGCTATATCCTGGACGTCCCGCAGCGCAACCTCGACAAACTGGAAGAACTGCGGAGCCGCGGTTACCGCAGCGTCCTCCTGTCCAATACCAATCCCTTCATCACGGACTGGGCCCACAGCCCCGGATTCAGCCGGACCTCCTCCCCGGACGCTCCCGGCCGGCCCATGGACGATTATTTCGATCACCTGTATTTCAGCTGTGACCTGAAAATGATGAAACCCTCCGAGGCCATTTTCCGCCATGTCCTGGAAAAGGAGGGCTTCCTGCCGGAAGAAACGCTGTTCATCGACGACGGCGAGCGCAACATCGCCACGGCCGCAGCGCTGGGCCTCAAGACACTCTGTCCCCGCGCCAACAGCGACTGGACGGTTCCCATCGAAGAATACCTGTAAGACAAAAGAGCCCGGCTGCGTGCCGGGCTCTTTCAGTCAATCTGCAGCCGCTACGCTGAATGCGCAGCCGCCTGGAGCACTTCTCCCAAGGTCGGATGGGCATGGATGACCGCCTGGAATTCCGCCAGGGTGGCTTTCCGGTTCATCAGGGCGGCGATTTCCTGCACGATGTCCGCGCTGTGGGCACCGAACAGGTGGCAGCCCAGGATCCTGCCTGGCTCCCAGGGAGATTCCTCCGGCTGACCTTCGGCCGCGACCACCAGTTTGACGAAACCGTCCGGCTCGTCCATGCTGAGGGCCTTCCCGTTGGCACGGAAGAAGGACTTGAGGCATTTCACCGGGATTCCGGCCGCCTTGCATTCGTCTTCCGTCTTTCCCACGGTCGCCGCCTCCGGATTGGTGAAGACGGCCGCAGGCACGATGGACAGGTCGATGTCGCACGGCTCGCCCAGGATGGCAGCAAGGGCACGCAGTCCCTGGAACGTAGCCACATGCGCCAGCATGTATCCGCCCGTGACGTCACCGATGGCAAAGATGTGCGGCACATTGGTCCGCATGTCCCGGTCGACGACGATTCCCCTCGGACCGGACTCGACACCCGCATCCGCGAGGTTGATGGCACCGACATTGGGACGACGTCCGACCGCCATCAGCACCTTGTCAGCAAGCACTTCGAAGGTCTTGTCTTTCTTCAGGTAAGTAACCTTCAGCCCTTCTTCTGTCTTTTCGATGGATTGCACCTGAGCTGAAGTTTCGATGGAGATACCGCGCTTGGAAAGCGTCTGTTTCAACCGCTTCGCCAAATCCGTATCGAACCGGGGAAGGATTTCCTTGCAGAATTCCACCACGCTGACTTCCGCGCCGAAACTCTTGAAGATCGACGCGAATTCCAGGCCGATGACACCTGCGCCGATGACGCAGAGCCGCTTTGGAACGGCATCCAGTTCCAGGATCTCCCGGGAGGTGATGACCCCATCCAGGTCCGCTCCGGGAATCGGCAGGCTGGCGCTGTAGGATCCGGTCGCCACGATGACGGCATCACCGGTCACCTCCGTCCCGTCCACGCCGGGATCGTCCGAGGCGACCACGACCGTATGGGCATCCTTGAAGGAAGCCTTGCCGTGAAGCAAGGTGATCCCCTTCCCGCCCAGCAGGAATTCCACACCCTGCCGAAGTTGACCGACCACCTCGTTCTTCCGTGCAACAACCTTCTCGAAATCAAACCGGTATTGCAGGTCATCGATACCAAAGGTCGAGGCCTTGCCCAGGTCCTCCAGCAATTCCGCGTTGCGGCAGAAACTCTTGGTCGGGATACAGCCCTCGTTCAGGCAGGTCCCGCCGACAGGCCCGTCCGAGATGATGGTCACCTCGAGCCCTTTGCGGGCAGCGGCCACGGCGGTCTCGTAACCGCCGGGCCCTGCTCCGATAATGATCAGTCTCATAACGTATCCTTGTACTTGAGGACGGGCTGGCGGGCGGCCGTGGTCTCGTCGGGACGGCGGATCGGGGCGTTGTGCGGGGCGCCTCGCAGGATCATCGGATCCTCAGCCGCCTCGGCGGCGATCTGCCGCATCACCGCGATGAAAGCGTCGATGGTCTCCTTCGACTCCGTCTCCGTCGGCTCGATCATGAGCGCCTGGTGGAAGAGCAGCGGGAAGTAGATCGTCGGGGCATGGAACCCGAAGTCCAGCAGCCGCTTGGCCACATCGAGCGTCGTGGCGCCATGTCCGTCTTCCGCCTTGTCGGCACCGTCGTTGACCAGGCCGTCATACACGAATTCGTGCTTGCAGACCGTCGGAATGGGCAGTTTGTAGCAGTCCTTCAGGGATTCCTTGACATAGTTGGCCGCGAGGGTGGCGAACTTTCCGGCCAGTTTGATGTGCTGCCGGCCCAGCATCAGGATGTAGGCATAGGCACGCAGGATCACGCCGAAATTGCCATGGAACCCGGACACGACCGTCTCCGGCAGGAACTTCGCCAGATGCGCGGCGACACCGACCGGACCGGAGCCCGGACCGCCGCCACCGTGCGGGGTGGAGAAGGTCTTGTGCAGGTTCAGGTGCATGATGTCGAATCCCATGTCGCCCGGACGGACCATGCCCAGGAGCGGATTCATGTTGGCACCGTCGTAATACAGCAGGCCGCCGCATTCGTGTACGAGGCGGGCGATCTCGCGGATGTCCTTCTCGAAGAGTCCGAGCGTGTTCGGGTTGGTCATCATGATGCCGGCGATGTCATTGCCGAGCAGCGGCTTGAGCGCCTCCACGTCGACCAGGCCCATTGCATTGGACTTGACCTCGACGACCTCCAGGCCGCAGACCGCGGCGCTGGCCGGATTCGTGCCATGAGCGCTGTCCGGGACGATGACCTTCGTGCGACCTAGGTCACCCCGGCTCATGTGGTACTGCCGCATGATCATCAGGCCGGTCAGTTCACCATGGGCGCCCGCGCAAGGCAGGAAGGTGAAATGGGCCATGCCCGTAATTGCCGCAAGTGCCTTGTCCATACCGTCATAGACAGCTTGTGCTCCAGCGACGGTCGAAGCAGGCTGCAACGGATGCAAGGCCTGGAAGCCCGGCATGTTCGCAATCTCTTCGTTGATCTTCGGATTGTATTTCATGGTGCAGCTGCCGAGCGGGTAGAAGCCGGTGTCCACACCGAAATTCATCTGGGAAAGGTTCGTGTAGTGACGGACCACGTCGATCTCGCTGACCTGCGGGAGATCCGGGGCGGAACCACGGCGCAGTCCCTCGGGCAGTTCCTTGACGCAGCGGCCGTACGGATTCTCCGGAAGGGTGAATCCCCTTCTGCCTTCTTTCGAAAGTTCGAAAACAAGTTTGTCGTAGTACTTCATAGCTAGACCTCCTTTACCAGTGCGACCAGGGCGTCGATCTCGGCCTTGGTGCGTTTTTCCGTCACACAGAAACTGACATAGCCTTCTTCCGTCTGCAGGGCGGCGAAGAAACCGCCGTCGAGAAGTTTCTGCTGCAGTTTTTCCACGGGAACGAGCGGCTTGAGCACGAATTCCTTGAGGAACGGCGCGTCGAAGACTTCCTCGAACTTGCCGGTTTTCAGCAGTTCGTTATGCAGGTAATGGGCGCCGCCGTAACTCAGGCAGTTGACTTTCCTGAGCCCGTCAGGTCCCATCAGGGAGGCATAGATGGTCACGAAGAGAGCCATGAGACTCTCGTTGGAGCAGATGTTGCTGGTCGCCTTCTCGCGGCGGATGTGCTGCTCACGAGCCTGCAGGGTAAGCACATAGCAGCGCTTCCCTTCCGCGTCCGTGGTCTGGCCGACGATGCGGCCCGGCATCTTGCGGACATAATCCTTGCGACAGGCCATGAAGCCCACGTAGGGACCGCCGTAGCACAGCGGAATGCCCAGCGGCTGGCCGTCGCCGACCGCCACGTCGAAGTCCCATTCACCCGGGGTCTTGATCACGGCCAGGGCGGAAGGATCGCAGTATTCTACCACGATGCCCTTCGCCTCATGCACCGCTTCGGCAAAGCCGGTATAGTCCTCGACGATGCCATAACGGTTCACGGCAGGGAGGATGACGCCGGCGACATCCCCTGCAGCCAGTTCGCGCCGGAGACTCTCCAGACTCGTGCGGCCGTTCTCCATCTC
>JBGUXJ010000056.1:0-6884 GCA_045222055.1 Candidatus Cryptobacteroides sp.
GGCCTGCACGACCTTCAAGAACGCCCGTTCCTATTGGGAGAAGAGCGAGGCCTTCCTCTTCGGTGCGGCTTCCCAGTTCAAGATCGACCCGCACATCGACTCCTGGCCGCTGGACAAGACGGCCCTGGCCAATAACCTGAGCAATGCCAAGGTCATCGCTGCCCTTGATGCGGACGGCGGTGCGGCCGTGGGCCAGGTGGGAGAGTCCGCCCTCGGTTTCCATGGCATCGAATTCATCCTGTTCCGGGATGGAAAGAACCGTTCCGTTTCGGATCTCAAAGGCACGGAGAAAGACGAAGCTTTCTCCGGCATGAACGTGACCGGCCAGACCGAACTCATCTTCGCCGCGGCCGTGGCGGAAGACCTGATGGGCTACTGCTTTGAACTGCAGGTGGCCTGGAATCCGGACGCTCCGGCCGACCGCCGCGCCCTCGTCGAGGATGAACTCGAACTGAACACAACCCTGGACAACGGACTGTCCTTCGGTGAAAACCTGCTGAGCGCCGCCGAGGCCGGAAGTACCTTCCGTTCCTGGCAGGCGGCTGTCTCCACGATCCTGGTGGCGGGCTGTTCCAACATCGCCGCCGAGGTCGCCGATACCAAGATTGGTTCCGCCTATTATCACAAGACCCAGGAGGATGCCGACTACATCGAATCCCCGTATTCAAAGCGTTCCTATATCGATTTCCGCGACAACATCTACAGCATCCAGTACAGTCTGTACGGCGCGCTGGACGCAACCGCTCCGCACAGCGCTTCCATCATGTCCATGCTCAAGGAGTACAATCCTTCCCGGGCGAATTCCCTGGAGTCGGCGCTCAAGGCTGCCGTGGCGGCGCTGGACGCCTGCGTGAACAGCGGTGTCGCTTTCGTGGATAATCCGACGGCAACGGTCGCTGAAAAGGCGATGGAGGCCATCAGCAAGTTGGACGATGAATTGAACGATGCTTCCAATTATGTTCTGACACTTTAACCGAACGGTATGAAAATCAATAGATTTCTTCTTTTGGCGGGAGTGGTGGCCCTTGGGGCCGCCGCTTGCCGTGAGAACAAGGCGGATGCGCCTACGCCCCATGAGTCCGATGCGAAATATGTCGGACAGGCGGTCGGAAACTTCGAGGCGGACGAGTGGTATGCGGGCGGCCAGTTGGGTACGACCCTGAACGTGACGGAGGGCTGCTATGAGGATCCTGCTCCGGCCGTTTCCGCGCAGGGCCTGGATGTCGCCTTCAACCATGGCGAAATGTTCTTTGAGCGCAACGTGACCCTGAACACGGGCCCCTTCAAGGGCCTCGGCCCGGCCTCGGTCCGCAAGTCCTGCCTGGACTGCCACCCGAATTACGGCCATGGAGAATGGCAGCCGAGTTATATCGCGAACGGCTCCCGCTCCAACGGCAACGGCTACCTGCTGGTGGTCTACCATCCGACGGCTCCGGGAAGCAACGACGGCCCGTACATCGGTGAGGTGACCGGCATGCCGCAGACCATGGCGGCCGCGCCTTTCCTTCCCCCGATCGACGAGGACCAGATTTCCATTGTCTGGAACAAGGTCACGGCCATGGAAAGCGGTCTGCCGATGCAGTTCAAGGACGGCGAGAAATACGAACTGATCTATCCCGAGGTCAACATCCCGGCTTCCGCCTTCAATACGGATCCGGTCCCGACCAACCTGGCGTTCCGCCTGGAATCCACCATCGGCGTGATCGGCGCCGGTCTGCTGGATGCCGTCGACCAGGACGATATCCGGGAGCAATACCGGGCGGAAGCGAAGCATGTCGAGTTGAATCCGGCATTCTGGGACAAGGCGGCCGACGACTTTGCGGCGTCTGCGTACTACCACAACTGGCAGAAAGGCGTCTATGGGGCCGGCTATGATGCCGACGGCAACTACCTGGAGCGGGATGCGTACAAGGGCGGGAAAGCCCTCAAGCGCTTCACCTATGCGATGACCCGCGCCTCCCTGCAGGACGGTGCCGGTGCCAACGCGATCTGGAACATCACCAATGTCTCCCGTCCGGACCGGCCGTTCCTCTATACGACCGTGGCCTGGGCGACGGCGATGTCGAAGAACCCGCAGGTGATCGCCGAGATCAAGGCGGCGGGCGAATCTTCTCCGTATTATGTGGATGTCGACGGCAACGGAACGGTGACGGACGAGGAAATCGCCGAGGCGGTCCTTGCCCTGCTCAGCCCTTCGACCAACCAGTTCGACAATGCCTACCACAACTTCGAGCCGGAGATGAGCGCGGATGATTTCTATGATTTCATGGTCTGGCACCGCGGCCTGGCCATTCCGCGTGCCCGTGACCTTCACGAGAAGGACACCCAGCGCGGCAAGGAACTCTTCATGAGCATGGGCTGCGCCTCCTGCCACCGTCCTTCCTGGACGACCAAGGATGACAATTACTGGTCTCCGGCCATGAACGAGGGGAAACCGCTCCCGCGCTATGCCAACCAGAAGATTTATCCGTATACGGACTTCATCCAGCACCGCCTGTACATGAAGAACGACATCCACGGCACCTGGTGCCGCACCACCCCGCTGTGGGGTCGCGGCCTTTCCGCCATCCATACCGGCCGTTCCGACCGGCTGCATGACTGCCGTGCGCGCGATGTGGTCGAAGCCATCATGTGGCATGCCTACAGCAAGGACAGCGACGCCTACAAGAGCGCGGAACAGTTCTATAACCTGTCCAAGCAGGACCGCGACGCCGTCGTGAAATTCATCGATTCGATTTAATGAAGAAACCTTTTGTCAAATACTTGGCATTCGGATCCCTGGCAGTCCTCATCGTGATGATGATGGCTGCCACGATCCTTGAACGGCTGCAGGGTACGGACCAGGCCTTCCGGCTGGTTTATCACAATCCGCTTTTCATCGCCATCTGGGCTGTCCTGGTAGTCTCCGGGCTGTGCTGGCTGCTGAACCGCAAGGTGCAGAAGCATTTCTTCACCTTGCTGCTGCATGCATCGCTGGCGGTCATCCTGCTCGGCGCCCTGGTTACGTTCCTGTGGGGCCGTTCCGGCGAGATCCACCTGCGCAGCGGCGAACCTTCCTCGGTCTATGAACTGGAGGACGGACGGACCGTGGAACTGCCGTTCTCCCTGGAACTGAAACAATTCCGGATGGAGTTCTACAAAGGATCGAAAATGCCTTCCGATTACGCTTCGGAACTGGTCTGTCTCGACGGGAATGCCCGGGAGGACGTGGAGATTTCCATGAACCATATCTTCAAGCACCGGGGCTACCGCTTTTACCAGGCGGATTTCGACCCGGACATGCAGGGATCCATCCTGGCCGTCAGCCATGATCCCTGGGGCGTGGGCATCACCTATGCCGGCTATCTGTTGCTGCTGGTGTCGATGATCGGCTTCTTCTTCCAGCGGAGTTCCGGATTCCGTGCCGCGCTGGCCCGTCTGGCCGCGACCGCCATCCTGCTGCTGGTCCTGCTGCCGCAGAACGCCCGTGCCGCTGCCCGGACGGAGGATCCGAAAGTGCTTCCCAAGGAGGTCGCGGCGCATTTCGGCGAACTGTATGTCTATTACAACAACCGCATCGCGCCGCTCCAGACCCAGGCCCGCGAATATTGTCTGAAGGCGTATGGAAAGGCACATTGGGGCAGTTATTCCGCCGAGCAGGTGCTGACAGGATGGCTGTTCTACCCTGACTGGTGGAAGGCGGTCCCGTTCAAGGTGAAAGCGAAGGACCGGGGTACGGACAAGGAGCAGGAAAAGCACCGGATTTTCGAGAATACCGCTTCCGGCGACGCCTTGAAACTGTTCCCGGTGGCCGTTACGGATACGACGGGTTCGGTCTCCGTCAACTGGTATAACTGTGACGAGCCGCTTCCGGAAGCGTTGTTCGAGGACTATGACCAGTGGGTTTTCATCCGCCGGGTACTTGACCTGGTCGCGGAATCCGTCCGGGCGGAAGACTGGGCGGAAGTCGACCGGATCGTAGGCAAGATCAAGGCATATCAGGAAAAGACGGCGGCAGGTGTCCTGCCTTCGCCGAGGCATATCCGGGCGGAGCGTTTCTACAACCGGATTTCCCGGCCCATGGTCCCGTTCATGGCCTCCATCACCCTGGGTTTGATCCTGTTTGTCCTGAGCGGAATCTGGCTGTCAAAAGGCCGCCGGACACCCCGGGGGCTGCAGACCGTCCTCGCTGTCTTGTCGGGGATCCTGCTGGTCTACCTGACCCTGGTGCTGGGGCTGCGCTGGTATGTCTCCGGGCACATGCCGTTCTCCGGTTCCTACTGTGTCATGCTGCTGATGGCCTGGTTCTCCTCGCTGGCGATGCTGCTGCTGTACAGGAAGTTCCCGCTGGTCCAGCCGCTAGGTTTCCTGCTGGCCGGCTTCACGATGCTGATGGCCTCCCTGTCCAGCGCCAACCCGCAGATCACCCACCTGATGCCGGTGCTGCAGTCGCCGCTGCTGAGCATCCATGTACTCAGCATGATGATGTCCTATACGCTTTTCGGCCTTGCTGCACTGAACGGTGTGATGGGACTGTTCGTCCCGGCCGGACGGCAGACACTGCGGGATGTCAGTCTGGTGGTGCTGTATCCGGGCGTTTTCCTGTTGATCTTCGGGACGTTCCTGGGTGCGGTCTGGGCCAATATCTCCTGGGGGAGTTACTGGGCCTGGGATCCGAAAGAGACATGGGCGTTGATCACCATCCTGGTCTATTCCTTCGCCCTGCATGGCGGATCGCTGAAGGTCTTCCGCAATCCGACGTTCTTCCACATCTACGCCATCTTGGCGTTCCTGTCGGTGCTGATCACCTATTTCGGGGTCAATCTGATCCTCGGCGGCATGCACGCCTACGCGTAGCGGCGGGGCAGGCGCAGCAGGATGGACAGCAGCGCGATGCCCAGCAGGACGAGCGGATAATACAGATAGCCGATAATCGATGCGGCGGAAATGCCTGCGAGCCCGGATGCCATGAGCAACTGGGCTCCGTAGGGTATGGCCCCCTGGACGATGCAGGAGAAAGTGTCCAGGATGCTGGCGGTCTTGCGGGGATCGAGCCCGAACCGGTCCGTGATGTCCTTGGCGATGCTGCCGGTGGTGATGATGGCGATGGTGTTGTTGGCCGTGCAGAGGTTGGCAAGGGCGACGAGGCCGGCGATGGAGAATTCCGCCCCGCGTTTGCCCCGGATGCCCTTGGTCAGGACACGGATGATCCAGTCGATGCCGCCGTTGTAGCGGATGACTTCGAGCATGCCGCCTGCCAGCATGGTCACGATGATCAGGTCACCCATCCCGGCGATGCCTTCCCCGACCGCCTGCAGGAAGTCCGTCCAGCCGATTTCTCCGAGACTGAAACCCAGGATGGCGTTGAGGCAGAGGCCGATGGTCAGGACGCTCAGCACGTTGACGCCGCACAGGGCGAGGATGATGACGGTGAGGTAGGGAATCAGTTTGATCCACTGGAGTTGTTCGACGGCAGGCGCGATGTCCAGGTGCATCCCCATGAATATATAGATGACGGTCACGACCAGGGCGGCCGGTCCGGCGAGCCAGATGTTGGCCTTGAACTTGTCCGCCATGGAGCATCCCTGGGTGCGGGTCGCCGCGATGGTCGTATCCGAGATGAAGGACAGGTTGTCTCCGAAGAATGCGCCGCCGACGATCAGTGCGGTGGTCATCGGCAGGCTGATGCCGGTCTGGCCGGCGATGCCGGCGGCGATAGGAACGAGGGCGACGATGGTACCGACACTGGTCCCGATGGCCATCGAGATGAAGCAGGCGGCCAGGAAGAGTCCGGCCAGGATGAGTTTGCCCGGCAGGATCATCAGGGTCAGGCTGACGGTGGCTTCGATGCTGCCGATGGCCTTGGCGGTACTGGCGAACGCTCCGGCCAGAACGAAGATCCAGATCATCAGGAGCACGTTCTTGTCACCGGCGCCGCGGGAGAATACGGCGATCTTCCTTTCCAGTTTTCCGCCACGGCTGACCAGGATGGCGTAGATGGAGGCCAGCAGGAAGGCCGAGGCCACGGGGATCTTGTAGAAGTCCTTGGCAATCAGCGAGGAGACCAGGTACAGCGCCAGGAAGACGACCAGCGGGCTGAGGGCCAGCAGGCCGCGCAGGGGGCTCTTGGCCGGGATCCGTTCGCGCAGGTTGCGTGCCAGTTCGGAAAGATATCGTTTCGGGGTAATGCTCATGGCTTCGGGGTTTCTGCTTCTTGTTTATCGCGGTTTTCTATTCGCGGATTGGTTTTTCTCGGTTGGTTCTTGTTTTGGTCTAGTGTTCTCGATTTTCTATTCTTTGGTCTTTCTGCTCTAGGTTGGTCCTCTTTTCGATTATCGGATTTTCTATTCTTCGGACTACTTCTTTTCGTCGGCGATTTTATTCAATGTGTCCTGCAGGATTTCCTGACGCAGGCGGGTGAGCCAGCCGGAGAAGGCGACGGCATCGAACGCGTAGGTCTTGTTCAGTTCATATTCATGATCCGCCCAGGTGTCGATGGGCGATTCGTTGTGCTGGATCAGGGCCTCGAGTTTGTCCAGCGCCTTGTACAGCCGGGCTTCCGGCGTCCGCTGCGCATCCATTTCCTGCAGCAGGGCCTGGATGTCCCCGGCGGGGCCTTCCGGAAGGGAACGGACCCATCCGTCCAGCAAGGAATCTTCCACGGCACGGTCCTGCTCCGTCTTGTTGAAAACGGGAATGTCGCCCGTGAAACACTCTCCCAGATCATGGATCAGGCACATCCGGACGACCTTGTCCATGTCCAGTCCTGGGAATTCATGGGTGAGCAGGAAGGCCATCAGGCTGACCCGCCAACTGTGCTCCGCGACGCTTTCCGGCCTCCTTTTGGAAGTCGTGCAATGCCGCAAGGTATCCTTCAGCCGCTCTGCAACATGCAGGATGTCAAG
>JBGUXJ010000057.1:0-18741 GCA_045222055.1 Candidatus Cryptobacteroides sp.
TAGTCAAAATGGATAAAAAGTAAAAACGTGGCTGTCCACTGGGAAGATTCCATCACTCAAGTTCCAATGGCTGATATCCGTTCGGGCGTGGGCGACGTGCGACGCCGTTGATATAAATGATGGAATTACCGTCCAAGGTCTTGTGTATACTGATATATCTCACCTCAGAGACCCCAGGCATTTTGCCACTCTGAATATCTTTTTCCGCCGCGAGTTTTGCATTGAGCACTTTGTCCCGCGTGGAGTGGTAAACAGTCGTATCATCCGCTTTCGATACAGGGAGATCACCTTTTCGGAATGATATGGCCTTGAATTCATGAAGAGAATCGCTGTCCTTTGCTGCCATGATAAGTCCCGGTAAACCATTAAATTTCCAGGGCCCTGCCGTGGATGGGATGTCCGGCGCATACCAAACTGTCCATTCCCGCCCTCCATACGTAGTGGTTGCCTTGTTGCAAAGGTAGCCGCATATGGTCTCGGAACCTTCTTCCAGTGTCCATCTCATCCCATTGAGGTCCTCCTCATAGCTCATGAAATTGGGAGAGACCTCCATTGTCACGGTCATGGCGCCTTCAGGCACGTTTTGCCATATCTCAGCGTCAAAATAAAACATTGAGGTGACACGTCTTTCTTCAAGTTTGTTTTTTTCATCTTCGGAAACACCAGGAACGGCAGAAAGAGAGTCAACAGCATAGGCAGTGTAGTCATAAAACCTGCTAAAGTCCTTACCTATCTGTAAGACGATAGAATACGCCTCCTGAACTTCGCAATTAATTGTATAACTATAGATGCATTCGTATAGGGGGGCACTCTTGCGTATCGCTTCCTTGTTTTGTGCATACGCTGAAAAGGTTATCGCCAACGTCAGGCAGATGCATGCTGTTGTGATACGAGTCTTTTTCATGATTACTGAGATTAATTGTTTATATTATAGGTAGCGTATTTCGGTATATAGTTAATTAGAAGTTTTCATTAACTTTTTGTCGGATTCTGCTACCTTTACATAATGACCATGACGAAGCAGGAATTCGAACATTTTTCCATTGGGGTCCGGGGTAAGCTGATTGCTTTAGCCCGGCGTTTCAACTATGCTTCCGAGTGGGACGGCGACGAGGAGGATATCGTCCAGGAAGCCTTGATGACTCTCTGGCAATTATTGGAGAAGGGATATCCGGTCAAGGATCCGGAAGCGCTCGCCGTCAAGATTACGAAGACCCGATGCGTTGAAAAATACCGCCGGAGACACATCCGCTATGAGCCGATTACCGACCGGTTTGCTATTCCCATTGCCCCTGCTTCTTCTGGGACTGACCAGATGGATATGGATACGATACGTGGCATTGTGCAGCGGGACTTGACAGAGAGCGAGATACGTTTACTTACCTTGCGGAGGGATTTTGGATTGTCTCTTGATGAGATGGCTGCAGTTACGGGCCGGCCGAAAGCCAGTATAAAAGTTTCCCTTTCCATGGCACGTAAGAAGATGCTCGAAGAATTAAGGAAAATGAGATGACTATGGATAAAGAAATGCGCAAAGTGTTGATTGGACGCTATCTTGAAGGCGAGACCTCTCCACGGGAGGAACGGGAACTTCGGGAATGGTATGAAACCCATCAGGTTGACCGGGATGAGTGGGCTGATGCCATGCTTATCCGTCTGTCAGCTCCTTGTGGAGATAATCTTTCGGAAACTGATGAAACGGAGGCTGAATTTGACCGGATTCTGGCGTCGGCAGAGAATAAGAAGCATAGAGTGATAATCCGCAGGGTTTCTCTGGTCGGGGGTGCCGTTGCAGCGGCAGTGGCCATTCTACTAATGCTCACTAATCCACGATCATATCCAGAGAGCACGTTGACACCCATACAGATTGCAGAAGGTATCCAGCAAATTATGCTGCTGGATATCGAAGACATCAAATCCGTTGAGGCGACGCCAAAGGGTGCTTATGCTATCTTAACTGCCCGGCTTAAAGACGGAAGCACTTGCTCTTACATATTGACTTACAATGGAGAAGGAACTTCTCTGGCCCTTTCTGCAACAAATCTAAAATGAAGGTTTTTATGAAACATCTTTCCCTGATTTTGGCATTGCTGGTCGCACAGTCTGTTAATAGCATGATCCTGCAGGCAGCTCCGACGGCTGTTACCGACACCCTTCACCAGTATATTATCGACAGTAAGGTAATAAACAATTTTGACGGCTCGCAACTTGAAGGCAAGAAAATTACTTCCTATAAAGTCTCGACGAAATCATCTGCCGGAAAGATACTGAGGGTACATACGATTGTAACTGAGGCCCTTTTTGCTTATGTTATTGATGGAAAGCAAGTTCCCAAATCTGTATTTGAGCAGTTGGATCCGAATGGCATCAAGAGCATTACGGTCATTAAAGACGGTAGCCGTGATGATATTGATATCAAGGGGTATATCGGTTGGGAAAATGGGGTCATTCTGGTCGAGACTAAAAAAGATGGCTCTCGGATATACAAAACGCAACCCAAGAAAAAGAAGTGATTGTGCGTTTATAGTTGCCCGTCTTCGAGTAACTTTTTTAATTGCAGAATCTCGATTTTTGGGGCATTATTTGGGCCACTATTAACGGAAAATGCCCTGCAGAACGTTCTGCAGGGCATTTCAGCGGAGAGAGCGAGATTCGAACTCGCGATACCCTTTTGGGGTACACACGCTTTCCAGGCGTGCCTCTTCAGCCACTCGAGCATCTCTCCAATCGATTTGCGTCCTTCCGGCTGGAAGAATGGACTGCAAATGTAGAAAGATTTTTTGAAACGCCCAAAAATTTCTACGGAATGCGTACGGAAATCTGCTGGAAGACAGGCTTCCCGGCGGCGGTGAAGCCTTCAACCTGGATGCGGAAGGTCCCGGGGGACTCGGGCAGGGGGATGTCGACGGTCTTTCCGGTCGTGGCGTCCAGGCTGACGAGGGGCTCCCAGAGGAGGGTCTGCCGGACGCGGGGATATCCTTCGGGGAACGAGGCCTCGGTGATGGCGACAGGGTAGGAGACACCCTGGAAGTCGATGATCTTGACACTTCCTCCAAGCCGGGCGGAGGGCATGTCGCCGCGGTAGGTGACGAAGTTGGCGACACCGGCATAGCGGGTGATGCCAAAGGCGTATTCATACGGGTAAACGTCGATGTACTTGACCAGCAGGGGGTCATATTCCAGCAGGGTCTGGTGGTCCGGTACCGGTACGCCGTCCAGCAGCATCAGGGAAGGCCTGTCCTGGAATACCGGGACCTGATTGAAGCGGGTCTGGCAGCGGACCTGGATTTCCGCGGCTCCGTCGTCATTCCGGCGGGCGCGCATTTCGCGGAGATACTCGGTGAAGATCTCGCGCATGGACTGCAGGCGGGTGAAGTCGTCCAGCCGGTAGCGGACGCGGTCGTCACCGGTGAAGGAGAGTTGCCGGAAGGGGTACACCGGATAGAGCGTGTCGGCTTCGAAGGCGCCGGTCACCTGGGCGGAGAAGCCGAGCCGGGTGAGGGCGGGTTCCATGGAGGGAGCCAGGACCATCTTGGGCATGTCGCCTGCTTCAATGGGAATGAAAGGGGACTCGAACTGGATCTGCCAGTCCGCGGGCTTCTCTTTCAGAGTGATCGCCATCTCCTTGTCTCCGTAGATGTTGGCCGTATAGAACGTGGCGCTGCCGTCTTCCCCAAGCGAAGCGGCATAGATGTCCGCGTCGTTACCAGGGCAGCCCAGGTAGATGTCGGTCCCGGCCAGGGCGGGCATGACATTCCCTTCCCCGTCCGTTACCCGGGCGCGTAGGATTTCGCCGTCATACTCGGGCGTGTGCTCCGTCTTGGCGGCCGGTCTTTCACGCAGGGCGGCCAGGAAAGCGGATGCGTCCTGCGGGTCATAACCGGGGAGGCCTTCATCCCGGAACACAGACAGGGAGAAGGTGGCGGGTTCGGAGCACCGGAGCACCCATCGTCCGTCCCGGGATACGATTTCCACCGGTCCGGATGTCTTCAGGGCGGCGGGGGCGGGAAAGGACTCCGCCCATTCGATATTTGCTTCGGATTTGGCCGACTGGCGGGTGTTATAGACCGAGATGACCCTGGACCCCTTGTCCGGGTCGAAATGCTCGGAATTGCGCTCCAATGCCGTAAATGCGGCCAGTTTGTAATTGCCGGTGGGAAGGTCGGCGGGAATCCGCAGGGTGCCGGCGCCACGACCCTGTGCCAGGCCGACCTTGGCGGTGGCGGCGACGCCGTCGGCGGAGTACAGTTCCAGGTAGGCGATGGCGCTGATCCCGGAGAGAACGGCGTCCGGATCCAGGCAGAACACAGAGCAGCAGACGGCCTCTCCGGCAGCGTAATACGGCCGGTCCGTCGAAATATAGACACGTTCCTGGGCGAGGGCCTGTCCCAGGATGAACGGTATTGTCAGCAAGAGTGTGATCCACTTATTCATACGAAGCGATTGTATTATTCCGGCCAGTTGGACGGACGGTTGATGCTTCCTCCCTGCTTGCGGCAGTCCACGCATTCCTGGGCAATCCAGACATAGCCGATGATCTCGCCTTTGTCATTCGAAGTCGGCATGAACGGCCGGTACCCATTGTAGTACAAACGGGCCCATTCATTCGGATTCATCCCGGACTGGGTACGCATCGTCAGGACATTCTGCTGCTGCTCACGCGGGGCGACATAGAAACGGGTGTCGTCGTTGTCGATGAAGCAGGAGGTGGCGGTTGCCGTGGAGGCGCTGATGAAGCCCAGGACCTGGGCGGATTCGTCGCCTACCTTGTGCAGGTTGCCCCGCATGCTGCTGGGAATCGGCGTGAAGAGGTCTCCGTTGGGCTTGGATATCTTGTCCATGTTCTGCCAGTAACGGTAACTGTCCGGCGAGATCAGGCAGGCGCGCAGCTGGAGGTTGTACATGACCGAGATGCGCGGGTCGTGCTGGCCGAAAGAGAGGATCGGGTAATCCACCAGCCGGTTACCCTCGTAGGCCTCGGCGGACATGGTCCGTGAACGGGAGAAGTCGGAATGGTCCCAGCAGCGGAAGAACCGATGCTCATTGGAATAAGAGATGGTCGGCCCCGTTTCCTCTCCTTCGTCCGTATAACCTTCGGCTTCGTAGACCCAGTCGGTCCAGGTCCAGGCATGGTATTCCCACAGTTCGTCGTAACTGATGGAGAAATAGGGACTTTCGTCGGAGTGCATGGTGGCGGTGACGTTCAGCGAACCGCCCGTTATCTGCCAGGAGATGTCATCGATGACCGGGGCGCCGAGGACTTCAATCCAGTCCGATTCGTACGCAGCATTGCTGCCCCCGTCGGAAAGGCAGAGCCGGTACCGCTGGTCGGGACGGAGGCCTTCGGTGTCGAAGTAGTAGGGATTGCTGCCGGTTCCGTCCAGGCGGATTCCGTCTTCGCCTTCGATCCAGGCGGAGAAATTCTGCAGGGATGCTCTCTGGTATGTGGTCGGATCTTCCGGATATAAAGGATTCTCCGCTCCGGAATTGTCCATCGGCACCATCTTGCTGAGTACGATGGTCGTCCGCGCTCCGATGACGATGTTTCCCTCCACGACCAGGACGTCTCCCATCTCTTCGATCTCAGCCTGGAACGGATAGGTGCAGCTCGCGGCCAGCAGGGCCAGCGCGGCGGAAAGCAACAGGTGAATGGTCGTTCTCATCAGAATTTCAGGTTGAGGTTGATATAGGGAATCTGGGTCGCGAAGACGGAAATCATGTAGCCCTTGGGCACGGGAGATCCTTCTTCCATGGTATAATAGACGGAGTAGACGTTTTTCCGTCCGGTGACGTTGTAGACGCCGAGGGTGAAGGAGAGGTGGGCGAGTCGGCGCAGGTAGTGGCCCGGTTCGACGTTGACGGCGAGGTCCAGCCGGAAGTAATCCGGGACGCGGTAGGCATTGCGGTCCGAATAGGCCAGCCGGCGTTCGCCGCCGTAGGAGAAGTAGCCGATCGGTACCGTGATGGGCCGTCCGGTGGAGTAATCGAGGTTGGCAGACAGACTGTACCGGTGCGTGAACTTGTAGTTCGCGGCGACTTTCAGACTGTGCGGCTTGTCATGCGGAGCGGCATACCAGCGGCCCTGGTTGATCGGATACGGGTCGTCTTCCTGGGTTTCGCGCAGGAAGGCGCGGGACCAGGTGTAGGAGATCCAGCCGTTGAGTTTGCCCAGCTGCTTGCGGACCATGAATTCCACGCCGTAGGCCTTTCCTTCCGTGCGGACCAGGTCGGAAGGCAGGTCAGGATTCATGACCAGGGTGGCGCCGGACAGGTAGTCCAGACTGTTGTAGTGGCGTTTCCAGTAACCTTCCAGACTCAGGTCGACCGACGAGGCGACCGTCCAGTACAGGCCGCCGGCGGCCTGGTAGCCGTATTGCGGCCGGATCCGGGCGTCAGACAGGGTCCAGACGTCCATCGGAGAGATGGTCGAAGTATTGGTAATCAAGTGGATGTTCTGCCGCATCGTGTTGAATCCCGCCTTGAGGGTCAGGTTGTCCAGGAAGGAATATTTCCCGGAAATGCGGAACTCGGGACCGATGTACCGGCCTTTGTCGGCAGGGGAGACGAAGGCGTTGAGGCGGATGCCCGCATCCAGTCCGAACCGGTCGTCGGGCGACCAGGCGTCGCCCAGGTAGAGGGCGGGTTCCCAGGCCTGTTTGCGGTCCAGTTCCCGGGGTTTTATCAAGGATTTCTCCCCGACCGGATCCATCTTGCCCGGCATCAGGTCGTCGTGCAGGAGATGGAGGCCGTAGTATAGGGAATGTTCCGGGGAGAGGGCATGGCGCAGGTCCAGTTTTGCGAAATCCTGCCGGATGACGGCCTGGTAGCGGTAGGTCCCGAATTCCCAGTTGCGGTCGGCCTCGACGGAGTTGTGGTAGCGGTCCGTGCCGACGGTCAGGTCTAGAGTTACGCGCGGGGTGAGCAGACTGTGCCATTTGGCGGAGATGTCCAGGTTGGCATAGCGGAAGGTCGTGTCGGAGGAGAAGGAGAACCGGTCGCCGGAGTAATAGCCGTTGAGATAGATGGTGTTCCTGTCGTTGATCTTATGGGTCAGGCCGGCGTTCACATCCTGGAAAGAGGTCTTTCCGCCGTGGTAGTTGCTGTCTTTGGGAAGGAGTTTCAGCATCCAGTCGGAATAGGTGGTCCGGGCGCCCAGGATGAAAGTCGTACGGTCCTTGATGACAGGCCCTTCGAGGTGGAGACGGCTGGTCAGCAGGCCGAGGCCGAGCGAACCGGTGATGTTCTTGGCATTGCCTTCCCGGGTTCGGATGTCCAGCACGGATGAGATGCGCCCGCCCAGGGAGGCCGGGATGGAACTCTTGTACAGTTCGGCATCGCTGATGACATCGGCATTGAAGGACGAGAAGATGCCGAACATGTGGTTGGGATTGAAAACCGTGCCTCCGTTGAAGAGGATGAGGTTCTGGTCCACCGAACCGCCGCGGACATTGTAGCCCGAAGAGGCCTCGCCGACGGTCTGCACGCCCGGCAGGGCGAGAACAGCCTTGATCAGGTCGGTCTCGCCGAACGCAGACGGGATCCGTTTGATGCGCTCCAGTTGGATGCGTTCCAGGCCCAGACGGGTGTCCCGGTGGTTGGAAACGCTTTCCGCGGAGATGGCCGCTGCCTGGAGGGAGGTGACCTTCTCTTTCATGTTGAGGTCGAGTCCGCCATCCTCGTGGATGATGACTTCCAGTGCGGTCTCCTCCATCGGGTAGCCGCTGAATGTCAGCGTGTTCCTCCCGGTCGGGAGTTGTAGTTTCCAGTCTCCGTATATGTCTGAGGTCGCATATCGTCCGTTGCGGTCGGCCACGGTGATTCCGGGGACCGGCTCACCGCTGGCGGCATCCCGGATCTTGCCATGGATGGTCGCCATGCCGGAGCGGGCCTGACGCTCGTCGCCGATCTCATAGACTTTGTTCAGATAGGTGGCCGTCAGCACCTCTTCCTCCCGGGCCGCTTCTTCACCGCTTCCTCCCAGACGGGAGAACCAGGTGGGGGGAAGGGAAGTAGGGATGGTCCGGCCGCGGACCAGGTAAAGTACGCCTTCGAATTCCGTGGCGGTATAGCCGTTGGTCCGCATTTTGGCCAGGGCTGCATCCAGGAATCCGGAGGCCGGGGCGGTCACGGTATAGAAACTCTCGTCCTGCTCGCCGTGGGCCAGGTAGATCCGGTTCCCGGAGGTCCGGCGCATGACCGAGACCAGCGAATCGGCGGAGACCATCCGGACAGAGACTTCCTGGGCGGACGCCACCCGGCAGGCCAGCCCTGCCATCCCGGCAAGGACGAACCGCAACAAATAGCGTCTATTCCCCATGTTCCACGAAATTCATGTAGGCCTGGCACCAGCGGGAGAACTCCGCCTTGGCCATGCCGGTTTCTTTCAGATGCCGCGTGGCTTCCCGCCGTTTCTCGGGATGGGTCCGCAGCAGGAAATTCTGTTTCTTGAACCGGGACGCTTTCCCGTCACGGTCCACGTAATACCAGTTCTTCTGCTGGACGAACAGTTCGAAGACGCCCTCTTTCCAGGCAGGGTCCATGTAGCCGATCTGTCCGTCGTTGCTGCTGGAGATATCCCGGCGGAATTCCTTATCAATGCGCTCATAGACAGCCGCTTCTCCTTCATATACGACTTTGTAGAACCCCTCCGGCACATCGACGCCCCTGCGGCGCAGGTTGACGAAACGGTCTTCCCCAAGGGTGAACCAGTCGACGGCGTCATTGCCCAGGTCCATGACATTGTAGGAGCCGGGATAGCGGAGCAGCAGGTGCTGGAGATGGGCGTTGACATCCATTTCCAGACCCTGGTACGTCTTCCCGGCATAGGACAGGTCTCCTTGCCGGAATCCGCTGCGGTCCCACAGGTAAGTACCATTATAACTGAAGGTGTAGCTGGTGGCGACCCGCCCCCGGTACAGCGGCATGTCCCAGCCGGCCTGTTGGAGATACAGGGCCTGGGGATCTGGCTGCTGGGCCGCCCCGAGCAGGGGCAGCAGCAGGAGAGGCAGGATCAGTCTGAAGCGCATGGTCATTCTTGTTGTTATTACAAATATAGGGAATAACCCCTGTTCATACAATATGAAAAGGTCCGATCTTTTGACGGATCGGACCTTTTCATGACAAAGGATCGTTATCGTCCTACTGGATGGAAAGCACGAGAGGGGCTTCTTCCAGACGGAACGGGACGCGGACGCTTCTCTGTTTCGGAGAAACGGAAGAAGTGGCGCTCTTGGTCAGGTTGGCCGGGAAGTTCTGCGGAGTATTGGCGTTGTAGGAAAGTGCGCTGCCGGTACTCAGGAGGACGTAGTACAACATGCTTTGGACAGGCCTGGTGCCTTGGACGTTGACGGTTTGACAAGCACTCTAAAGGATTAATTTTCCGGTCTTTACGTCCACAACTATCTCTGATTCAGCAAGCACCCATGAAAAGATTGAAGACGCGTCAGGATGGGCCGGACACCCAAAATACGAGGGGGTGAAAACGAATAAAAAAACACTTTTCAGCATGCTTAAACCGATTTTTATTTGCGGGATCGGTGGAACAAATTGAAAGGGCTTGCCCCCGTTTCAAAACAAATTGAAAGGCAAGTAGCCACCGCAAGTCGAACAAATAACAAAAGGTTGGCAAAAAACGATTTAGAATATTAACATGCCATGCCTTCCGACTATTTGGAAAAATGGACAGGAATTGCTTATTTTGTTGTTTGACAGGGTAGATTGTACCCTTTTGTTTATGAACCGATTCTTCCTAAAACTGAAGAGACGTTTTTAGTATGACAATTGACAAATTCTGACAACTAATTTTCTCCTTGAGGTTATTCTGCCTTGAATCAATAGATTAAACTCATTTTATATCGTATCAACTAAATCATCGCTTATGGAAAAAATCAGATTTTTTCTCACGGCATTGCTGGTGATGGCCTCCTTGGGCATCGCATCGGCCCAGACCCGTTCGGTCAAGGGTACGGTGACAGCCAAGGCGGACGGTCAGCCGGTGATCGGTGCGTATGTCCAGGTTGAGGGTACCAAACTGGGTACCATCACGGACCTCGACGGCAACTATGCCCTCGACAACGTGCCGGCCAGTGCCGGAAACCTCGTCGTGACGTTCATGGGCTACAAGGAAGTGAAAGCTCCGATTGCCGCTGTCGTCAATTTCCAGCTGGAGGATGACGCCGAAGTCCTCGAGGGCGTCGTCGTGACCGGTATGCAGAAGATGGACCGCCGGCTCTTCACCGGTTCCGCCGCCAAGGTGGACGCCTCCGAAGCCAAGCTCGACGGTATGGCCGACATCTCCCGTTCCCTGGAAGGGAAGGTCGCCGGCGTCTCCGTGCAGAACGTCTCCGGTACGTTCGGTACCGCCCCGAAGATCCGCGTCCGCGGTGCGACCTCCATCTACGGTTCCTCCAAGCCGCTGTGGGTCGTGGACGGCGTCATCATGCAGGACGTCGTGGACGTCTCTGCGGACGACCTCTCCTCCGGTGACGCGAATACCCTGATCTCCTCCGCAATCGCCGGTCTGAACTCCGACGACATCGAGTCCTTCGACATCCTGAAGGACGGTTCCGCGACCTCCATCTACGGTGCGCGCGCGATGGCCGGCGTTATCGTCATCACGACCAAGAAAGGCCGTGCCGGCCAAAGCCATATCTCCTATACGGGCGAATACACCATGCGTCTGAAGCCGATGTATTCGACGTTCAACATCATGAACTCCCAGGACCAGATGTCCATTTACCAGGAACTTGAGCAGAAGGGCTGGCTCGACTATGCCGGAACCGCCAACGCTTCGTCCAGTGGTATCTATGGCAAGATGTACCAGCTCCTGAGCGAGTACGACGAGACCAGCGGACAGTTCGGCCTTCCGAACACGGAGGCCGCCCGGGCCGCCTACCTGCGTGCCGCCGAGTACCGCAACACCAACTGGTTCAACCGCCTGTTCTCGACGTCCATCCAGCACAACCACTCCGTCTCCATCTCCGGCGGTACCGAGAAGAGCAACTACTATGCTTCCCTGTCCGTCATGGACGACCCGGGTTGGACGCTCCAGAGCAAGGTCCAGCGTTACACCGCCAACCTCAACGTGACGCACAAGATCCTCCCGAACCTGTCGCTGAACATGATCAGCAACGCTTCCTACCGCAAGCAGCGCGCTCCGGGAACCCTCGGATCCGCGGTCGACCTGGTCTTCGGCGAGGTCAAGCGTGACTTCGACATCAACCCGTACTCCTACGCCCTCAACACCTCCCGTGCGCTGGACCCGGACGAGTTCTACACCCGCAACTACGCTCCGTTCAACATCATGCATGAGTTGGAAAACAACTACATGGACTTGAATGTGACTGATTTCCGCGTGCAGGGCGAACTTTCCTGGAAGCCGGTCAAGCAGCTCGAACTCACCGCCCTCGGCGCCTACAAGCGTACGGCGACGACCAACGAGCACTATATCCTTGACTCCTCCAACCAGGCCATGGCCTACCGTGCCATGCAGACCGCGACCATCCGGGATGCCAACTCCTTCCTCTACAACGACCCGGACAAGCCGTATGAGTTCCCGATCTCCATCATGGAGAACGGCGGTATCTTCCAGCGCAGCGACAACAGCATGAACGGATTCGACTTCCGTGCGACGGCCAACTACAATGATACCTTTGGCGGCGACCATATCGTCAACCTCTACGGTGGTATGGAAGTCAACTCCAGCGACCGTCACTCGACCTGGTTCCGCGGCTGGGGCATGCAGTATGACATGGGCGAGATCGCCAACTACAACTACAAGGTCTTCAAGCGCGGCAACGAGGAGAACACCCAGTATTACACCCTCGGCAACACCCGTGACCGCAGCGCGGCCTTCTTTGCCAATGGCACCTATTCCTATAAGGGACGCTATACCTTGAACGGAACGGTCCGCTATGAGGGTACCAACAAACTCGGCAAGAGCCGTACCGCCCGCTGGCTTCCGACCTGGAACGTTTCCGCAGCGTGGAACGCCCATGAGGAAGACTTCATGAAGGGACTCTATCCGACCCTTTCCCACCTTTCCCTGAAGGCCTCCTACTCCCTGACCGCAGACCGTGGTCCGGCATGGGTCGACAACTCCCTGGTCAAGATCTCCTCCGGGACTCCTTGGCGTCCGAGCGCCGGTACCCGCGAATCCGCCCTTTTCATCGATAGTCTCGCCAACGAGGAACTGACCTATGAGAAGAAGAAGGAACTCAACCTCGGCCTCGAGGCAGGTCTCCTGGACAACCGGATCAACCTGACCTTCGACTGGTACACCCGTAAGAACTACGACCTGATCGGTATCATCAATACCCAGGGCCTCGGCGGTGAAGTCCAGAAGTACGGTAATGTCGCCGCCATGGATTCCAACGGATTCGAGGTTTCCCTCACTACGACGAACATCAAGACCCGCGACTTTTCCTGGACCACGAACTTCATCTATTCCCACTCCCACAACGAGGTGACCCTCCTGAAGAACACCACCCGCATGATTGACCTGATCGCCGGTACCGGTTTCACCATGGAAGGTTATCCGGTACGTTCCCTGTTCTCCATCCAGTTCATGGGCCTGAACGGTGAAGGTCTCCCGACCTTCCTGAACCAGGACAAGGAGGTCACGGTGGACGATGTCTATTTCCAGACCCGTATGGACGAGAAGTCTGACTTCCTGAAGTATTCCGGCAGCGTGGATCCGACCGACGTCGGTTCCCTCGGCAACACCTTCCAGTGGAAGAACTTCCGCCTGAACGTCTTCCTGACCTACAGCTTCGGCAATGTGATCCGTCTGGATCCCGTTTTTGACGATCAGTACAACGACCTCGATTCCATGCCGAAGGAATTCCGGAACCGCTGGGTTGCCCCGGGTGATGAGCAGTACACGACCATCCCGGTTATCGCCAGCTATATGCAGAACCGCTGGTATCGCCAGAACAGCGAAGGCCTTTCCTACGCTTACAATGCATACAACTACTCCACCGAGCGCATCGCAAAGGGCGACTTCATCCGCATGAAGGAGATTTCCCTGAGCTATGATTTCCCGAAGAAGTGGCTCGATCCGATCAAGCTCAGCGCCCTTTCCCTCAAACTCCAGGGTACCAACCTCTTCCTGCTCTACGCAGACAAGAAGCTCAACGGCCAGGATCCTGAGTTCTTCAACACCGGCGGTGTGGCCGTTCCGGTCCCGAAGCAGTTCACCCTTACCCTGAGGGTCGGTTTCTAATCAATGGAGGAACGATATATGAAAATGAAAATCAGCAACATAGTTTTAACGGCGACGGCCCTGCTCCTGGGCGTTACCGCTTGCGACAAGTTCCTGGATGTGAACCCGGACAACCGTGCGACGATTGATTCCGAAGACAAGGTCATCAAATTGCTGACCTCCGCCTATTCGAACAATGACTATCTTCTCATGACGGAACTCTTGTCCGATAACGCGGATGACTATACCACCAGCTCATACACGAGCCGTTTCACCGAGCAGCTGTATTACTGGCAGGATGTGACGGAGTCTGACTACAGCGATCCCGAAGGTGTCTGGAGCGGGGCATACAATGCCATCGCCAATGCCAACGAGGCCCTCGCAGCCATCGAAGAGATGGGAGGAGCCACGACCGAAGCCCTCAAGCAGGCCAGGGCGGAAGCGCTCGTCTCCCGCGCCTATCACCATTTCCTGCTCGTCAACATCTTCGCGAAGAACTACAACCCGAAGACCAGTTCCACGGACCTGGGTATCACCTACATGACCAAGTCCGAGACGACCCTCGCTCCGAAATACGAACGCAACTCCGTCGCCGAAGTATATGAACTCATCGAGAAGGATCTTCTCGAAGCGCTTCCGAATGTCGGCGACCTGAACTACACCGTTCCGAGTTATCACTTTAACCAGAAGGCCGCCTATGCTTTCGCAGCCAAGTTCTTCCTCTTCTACGAGAAGTGGGACGAGGCCATCAAGTATGCCGACCTCTGCCTGGGGTCCTCTCCGAGGAGTTTGCTCCGCGACTGGCAGGCATACAGGGATCTTTCCACGGATTTCGAGGTTCTTACCCGCAACTATATCGATGCCTCGCACAAGTGCAACCTGCTGTTGAGCACCGCTTATTCTGAAATCGGCGTGGTTTTCGGTCCCTATGGATATCTCAAGCGCTTCATGCATGGAAGCTATCTGGCCGATCACGAGGACGGCAACGTAACCCAAGTCTGGGGAAATGCCGCCTGGTATAGCGGCTTGAACAGTTACAAAGGGTCTGGTTTTGACTTTGCGATCTTCTACAAACTTCCGTACCTGTTCGAGTATACCGATCCGGTGGCCCGTACCGGTTATGCCCATACCGTCATGACACTCTTCACCGCGGACGAAACCTTGCTCATCCGCGCAGAGGCCAAAGCCATCAAGGGTGACCTCCAGGGCGCCATCGATGACATGAACATCTGGGTCCACAACATCAGTTCCACCAAGATTGAAATCACCCAGGACCTCATCAATGCTTACTACAACGGGTACGAGTACGCGACCTGGAACGCTTCCACTCCGAAAAAGCATCTCCATCCGGCCTTTGCCATCGGTGCCGAAGGCTCCGACCAGGAGAATCTCCTCCAGTTCATCCTTCACATGAAGCGCATCGAGACCATGCAGCTCGGCCAGCGCTGGTTTGATGTCAAGCGCTACGGTATCGAAATCTGGCGCCGTGAGATGGATGCAAGCGGCAATCCGTCCAGGCTTGTCGATGTGCTGACGCTCGATGACGAGCGCCGTGCCGTCCAGATTCCGCAGAAGGTGATCGATGCTGAATATACGCCTAACCCGCGTGCGGCTGAGGACAAGGAAGGCTCGCGTATCTTTAATGACTAATTGCAAGCAACATGAAAAAGCATATCGTATATCTTACTGCTGTCTTTACAGCCCTGCTGCTCGCCGCATCCTGCCGGCAGGACAACCCGGATACGAATATCAGCGTCATCGCGGATCCGATCCAGGAGCAGAACGACTTTGACAAGTGGCTGGAAGCCAATTACGTCAATCCTTACAACATCGAATTCAAGTATCGCTACGAGCTGAACGAGTCCGATGTGAACTACTTCACGGTCCCTGCCAAGATGGAGAACTCCATCAAGATGGCCCATCTGGTCAAGTACCTCTGTGTCGATACGTACGATGAGGTGGCCGGCATCAGCTTCACCCGGAAATATTTCCCGAAGATGTTCTTCCTGATCGGTGTATGGGAGTACCGTAACAACGGCACGTACATCCTGGGTACTGCGGAAGGCGGCAAGAAGATCCTTCTGGCCGGCATCAACTTCCTGGACCAGCACCTGGGCTCCGCCGAAGCGCTCAACTACTACTACATCAAGACGATCCACCACGAGTTCACCCACATCCTGAACCAGACGCTGGCTTATCCGGCCGACTTCAAGGAGATCAGCGGATCCGAGTACATCGCTGACGAGTGGAGCGATACGGGCGGCTGGCTCCAGAAGGGTTTCATCACCCAGTATTCCCAGCACTCCGACACAGAAGACTTCGCCGAGATGCTCTCGACCTATATCACCAACTCGGAAGCGCAGTGGAACACCTGGATGACCCAGGCCGGTGACGGTGCTGAAACCATCCTGGCCAAGCTGGATATCGTCCGCAATTACATGCAGACGGGCTTCGACATCGACATCGACGTCCTCCGCAACACCATCCTGCGCCGTCAGGATGAGGTTGTCGCCGGCCGCGTGGACCTGACATCCCTCGTCGTTGAGTAATCATTAAATGGAAAAACGTATGAAAAGAAGAAATACCATAGCACTTCTGGCGGCGGCCGTTCTTTTCCTTCCGTTGCAGTCCTGCCTGAAGGAACAAGCCGACGTCTTCGAGGAGTCTGCTTCCGAGCGCTTGCAGAACCGGATCAAGGATGCGGCCAAGTACCTGGAAGCTTCCCAGAACGGGTGGGTGATGCTGCTCTACCCGGTCACTCCTTCGGTATATTCCGTGGACAGCCCGCATGATGCCATGAACTGCGGATACGCGTACACGCTCAAGTTCAGCGACGGGAAAGTGACGGCGATGAGCGAGCGCGACTACACGACCCGGGATACGGTGTTCACCGTCGCGGAGTCCACCTACAAGATCACCGACGACGAGGGCCCGGTCCTGTCGTTCGATACATATAATGAAGTTCTCCATTACTGGTCTACTCCGGGAGGGTCTTCTTCCCTGTATGAAGGCCGGGGCGGCGACTTCGAATTCGTCATCGCCGAAGCCAGCCCGGAGTATATCCGGATGACCGGCAAACGCTGGAAGATCCAGGCGGAGATGTTCCCGCTTCCGACCGATGACTTCGAATCGTATCTGAAGAGCATCCTGCGCCAGAAAACTACCCTGCAGGGCATCACGTATGGTGTCACGTTCGCCGGGGAGAAAGTGGAAGGCTACCTGAATGAGACGAACGGAAGCGCATCGTCGTCCCGCTACCTCCGTATCACGCTCCCTGGCGAAGACGGAATCATCGATGACAATGATGAGCGGATCAAGATCCCCTTCACCATCCTTCCGGACCGTTGCCGCCTGTATGAGCCCATGCAGATCGGGGAACAGTCTTTCCAGGAATTCACCCTCAATCCCAAGACCAACGACATCGTCGTCCTGGACAACAAGGAAATCACCTGGGGGCACCCGTTCAACTACCTGCCCAAGGATAAGTTCGTCGGCAATTATACCTTGACTTACAACAAGTCCGATGATTATCCGTCCTTGCAGGCCAAGACCATGGACGTGTCCATCGCCCAGGACGAAGCAGGCAACCTGATCCTGAAGGGCCTGAACGAGAAGTACGACATTCCGCTCGATTATGACGAATGGAAGGGTACGGCAAAGATCGCAGGCGCCAAGAATCTCGGCCAGGTTTCGACCAACCAGAACGGATTCGCCCGTTTCTGCTTTGCAGACAGTGCCTACATGCTGGAAGACGAGGATGGACAGGGCTACTTCTCCACCAGGAACCACTTCTACTACCGCACCTCCGCAAATGTCTTCCTGGAGATTACCTGGGATGAAGCCGACCAGAACAAACCGAACTTCAGCATCGGCAGCCATAACGGCTGGGCCATCCTCAGCGGAGCCATGGAGCTGCATCTCCCGGATGGCTTCTACCTCCATGCCTGGAAGACCGCTACCGGCTCCTCCGCTTCCGCCGACTACGGCGCGTTGGAGGCGGCATCCGGTCTCTTCTTCAACACCGGAGCCAAGGATGCGGACGGCAACGTCGTCGGATCGCGTGCCCTGCCGTTTGTCTATAGTCTCACCCGAAAATAGAACTGCCTCATGAAAAAGATATTTTACATGCTTACTGCCGCCCTGGCCCTCGCTGCGTTTTCCGCATGCGAGGACGGGGAAGGTGACGTGATCTCTTTCGGCAACAAGGAACTTAAGGTCGTCGATGCCAATCTGTTGTTCGGCCCGCAAGGCGGTACCAATACCATCACGGTCGAATCCTTGAATCCGGTTTCGGCAACGTCCGGCTCCTCCTGGGCGGCCGTCGCCGTGTCCGGTTCTTCCGTTTCCGTCACGGTCCCTGCGTGGTCTTCCAACGAATCCCGTTATGCGAAGATCACCCTCAAGGCCGGGGCAGAAACTTGCGACCTGACCGTCCAGCAGAGCGGTGTCCAGGTAAAGGAGTTCAATCCTTCCGACATCTCTGCGGCCAGCAAGCCCTGCCAGTATGACTTCCCGTTCGTCTCCAACGCCGAGATGACGGCTACGGCCGATGTCGACTGGATCACTCCGAGTATCATCAAGGGCGTGGAAACCCATGTTGATACGCTTCGTATCGCCCTGACCGCCAACGAGACCGTCGATCCGCGCAGCGGAGTCGTCTCCTATGCCGCCGGCTCCTATACCGGTACCATCAACGTCAGCCAGGCCGGCGCCATGGTCACCAACGACAACTGGACCATCACCTATGAAGGTATTACCAAGGTTGATGGCAAGTCCAAGGATGACCTGCTCGTGACGGTCGGAGAAGAAGATACCGGCAAGTATTCCTTCGCCGTCGTCCCGGCCAGCGAGTACGAGGCCTCCGGTCTTCCGTTGGATGACTTCATCGTCACCACCATCGCACCGGTAATCGTGGGTGACGAAAGATTCACCGAGACCCACCATTTCTACTTCCCGAAGTTTGACAATGGCAAGTACATCGCCTTTGCCGTCGGCTTCAACGACCAGAACCTTACCAGCGGCTGGTATCAGACGCTGGAGTTCACGATCGACCGTGAGAAGACTCCGTATGAGAAGTGGCTTGGAACGTGGACCGTTCCGCGCGGCGACGGCAATACCGACGAATGGATCATCTCCGAGATCGAGGAAGACGCCAGTGTCAAGATCCAGGGCATCTGCGGTGCCGACCCGGACTGGATGGGCAATGACAAGGGTGCGACTGCCACCTTCGATCCTGCCACGGGCAAACTCTCCATCATGAGCGGTCAGGTTATTGACGAATGGGAGGACGGCACGTATGGCGCCCTTAAGTTCACCCTGCAGGCGACCATCTTGTATAATGGGAATGTCTCCCGTGTCGGTGGAAGCTTCCCGATCGGCGAGATCGAACTCAAGTCCGACACCAGCGCCGAAATGACAGGTCTCACTGTCACACTCAGTGGCGGTACGGAATTCCCCATCCGCGGCATGCGGTACTGGGGTATCGTCAGCGCGGGCGGTCTGGGCTATAGCGTCATTACCGAGCAGGTATTCCCGGCCAA
>JBGUXJ010000058.1:0-4245 GCA_045222055.1 Candidatus Cryptobacteroides sp.
ACCCTTGATGTACACTTCACCGGCTGATTTGTATTTGCCGTGGCGGATCAGCTGGACGTTGACGCCCAGTTCCTTCAGCAAGTCGCCGAAGTAGATCAGCTGCGTTCCGACACCGGTGATCATCGGGCTGGCGCCGGCGTTGGCGCTCATATAGACCTTGTCGGCGGCGGAGGCCAGGTAGTAACTGCCGGTCGACGGGCCTTCCAGCCACGCGATGACGGCTTTCCCGCTCTGGCGGAAGTTGAGGAGGGCCTGGCGGAGTTCTTCCATCTGGGCCATTCCCATGGCGGCGCTTTCCGGCTTGAGGTAGATGAATTTGACGGCCGGGTCAGCCGCGGCCTTGTTGATCGCCTGGACGGCATCCCACAGGCCGACCGGGGTACCCATGCTCCCGCCGCCCATCAGGAGGGACGTCGGATCGAAGGACAGGTCGGAACCGCCCTGCTCGGAGATGGCGATGGTGGACATGTCCATCTTCAGGACGCCGGAACGAGGCATGACGGGTTCGCTGCCCTTGCCGGCAAGGGCCATGCTGCCGGCGCAGCCGACAAACATGAAGAACCCGAGAAAACTCATGATAATCAGGCCGCAGATTACGGCGCAAACCATTTTGGCAAATTCTTTCATATAGCGTCAGTTGTATTTTCTATCCTACAAATATATGGATTTTTCCTATATTTGTACCGTTAATCATTCTTACATGGCACAGAAACCTTCCATCCCCAAGGGAACCCGCGACTTCGGCACACAAGAAATGGCCGAGCGCAACTATATCTTCGATACCATCCGCAGCGTGTTCCGTACCTATGGCTACGCCCAGATCGAGACCCCTGCGATGGAGAACCTGTCCACGCTGCTGGGCAAGTACGGGGATGAAGGGGACAAACTGCTGTTCCGGATCATCAATTCCGGCGAGCCTTTCTCGAAGGTCGATGTCGCGTCGTACCTCGGCGAGGCGGGAACGGACGATGCCGGTCTTGTCAAGGCCGTGTGCGAGAAGGGTTTGCGGTATGACCTGACCGTCCCGTTCGCGCGCTATGTCGTCCAGCACCAGAATGAGATTTCCTTCCCGTTCCGCCGGTTCCAGATCCAGCCGGTCTGGCGGGCGGACCGTCCCCAGAAGGGCCGTTACCGCGAATTCTACCAGTGTGACGCGGACGTGATCGGCAGCAAGTCCCAACTCAACGAATTGGAACTGGTTCAGATCGTGGACGCCGTCTTCGGAAAACTCGGCATCCGGGTCCTGCTCAAGATCAACAACCGCAAGGTCCTGACGGGATTCGCGGAGATCGCCGGCTGCCCGGACAAGGTGGTGGACATCACCGTGGCGATTGACAAACTGGACAAGATCGGACTGGATGCCGTCAAGGAAGAGATGCTCGCGAAAGGCCTGTCGCAGGAGGCGGTGGCGGTCATCGAACCGATCCTCCTGCTGGAGGGAACGACGGCGGAGAAACTCTCGACCATGCGTGCCTTGATGAACGGCGGCTCCGCTTCCGGACTGGTGTCCGAGACGGGCCTGAAGGGCCTGGACGAACTGGAGGAACTGTTCGGCTACATCGAGGCGGCGGGCGTCCGCCAGGCGGTCGAGATCGACCTGTCACTGGCCCGTGGCCTGAACTACTATACCGGCGCGATCTTCGAGGTCAAGGCGCTGGATTTCGCCATCGGCAGTATCTGCGGCGGCGGGCGCTATGACAACCTGACCGGCATCTTCGGCCTGCCCGACATGTCGGGCGTGGGCATTTCCTTCGGCGCCGACCGTATCTACGATGTCCTGAAGGGGCTGGACAAGTTCCCGGCCGGCCTGCGCTCTTCCACGCGGCTGCTCTTCGCCAACATGGATGCATCCGTGCTTCCGTACCTGATCCCGGTCGCCCGCGCGCTGCGCGAAGCGGGTGTCGCCTGCGAGATCTACCCGGACGCCGGCAAACTCAAGAAACAGTTCGACTATGCGGACCGGAAGGCGATTCCGTTCATCTCGATCAACGGGACGGACGAGGCGGCCGCCGGAACCATCGGCATCAAGAACCTGGAGACCGGAGACCAGCGCCAGTTCCTCAAGGACGACCTTTCCGGCATCCTGGAATTCCTGAAATAGTCGCTTTATTCTGACTTATTCCGGCGGTTTTTTCCTAAGAAAAGGCCGCCGGAAGGCGTTTCAAGCAGAAAAATTTTGCAGATTCGGAAAATGTCCGTATATTTGCAGTCCTAAAACACCGCGGGGTAGAGCAGTTGGTAGCTCGTCGGGCTCATAACCCGGAGGTCGGAGGTTCGAGTCCTCCCCCCGCTACGAAGCAGAAGAAGGTGACTCAAAAGTGAGTTGCCTTCTTCTGCTTTTTAGGTAATGATGTTTTTTACGCCAAACAGGATTACGGTCCATTGATAAATAACCTCTCTACTATCCCATCTTCCAGGTCCAGCATAGCGCGCCAAAAACCATCTCCGCCATCATCAACACGAAGCCAATTACGGCTGAGTGCAAAACGGGTTGGCGGCGGTGGCGGAGGAGTGTCCATGTCATTCGGATCATAAAAAGGGGCCTCCTTATCTTCCAGGTCGGACCAACGTAGAAGGACAAAGTTCACATAAACGAACTTCTTTCCCTCAGGGCTTTTCATAAAAACATATTGTCGTGCGAAGTTTCTCAGACCGCCCTCTTCAAACAAGTGACCATCTTTGTGATAGGCGTGTTCTTGAACAGACGGATACGCTCGTTGAAGGATCCGTTCAGTCTTTCGAATATCAGATAAGACCGGGGTGTAAACACAGGCACCTTCCACCCAGATTGATACCAACCAATTCACGGCTGAGGTATCCACCAAGGCATAACCGATAATCGTTTTGTCCTTGTCTTCCTTATTGATATCACAATAACGGACAGGAAGATTGGGTCCTGTTGTCTTAGGCGGCCAGGATTCACGCACACTGCATGCCACAAAGAGGATTATAAGACACACAGAAGACAATAGAGACTTATAACTCATGGCCGGAAGTGTTGAATGTTATTCGCAAGAAAACGGGACAAGAAGACATTATAGACTGAGTACCCGGTTCCGTTTTCAGTAGTTGTCGCCAATACCAGCTCCTTGTCTATCAGGGCCTTGATGTTTCTTAACGCTGTTGGCCCGGAAGAGATCTTGTACTTGGAAAGGAAAGCGGCGGAGGTAATCTGCGAGACGCTGTCTTCCATGGCAATGGCCGCCAACATCTTCCATTGGGATCGGGTAACCAGCCGGCGGATTTCCTGAAAGCGATCTCTCTCAGAGTCCAGAATCGTTTGGATGGCCGTCACGATATCTTTCCGGCCAATGGCTTCCCCGGATAAGGAAAAGACCTCATTACACAAGCGTTGCGTATAATAAGTATGATCTTTGGTCCATTCAATGATAAAGCCGATGGAATCATCGTCGATGGTTTTCCCTGCCAATGCGAATTTCTCCTTGATGAAAGCCGAATAAACCTGTATAGGCAACTTTGAAAGATATAAAAAGGCCGTACTTTCGTAGAACGGTTTCTTGGCGTTGGTAAACATATCGGTCATCGTGTGTTTCTTGCTTCCGCAAAAAATGAAACGGACATTATGCAGGTGCTGGATATGCTTCCGCAGAATCGCTTCCATATTTACATCTCCGTATTCCCGGATTTGCTGAAACTCGTCGATGGCCAGCACGACCATCTGCGGATAACTCTCAAGGTAGCCCAAGACCTCTTTAAGGGTACTTTGCTTTTGGTTGTCATCCGCAAAAGTAAACGACACTTGAGGAGAACCGGTCAACGGGTCGATGCCAAGCAAAGGACGGACGCTCTTCAGTGTCTTGAAAAAAGCAGTGATCTTCTGCTGTTTCCCGAGTTTACCGACGACTGCTTCGGAAATCACCTTGATGAACGCTTCGATGGAAAGGGTATCGCTAATGTCGCAATAGATGGTTTCATAGGGCAGTTTTCTTTCTTTCATCTCATCAAACACCCGGAAAATGAGGCCGGTTTTTCCCAGTCTTCGGGGAGAGATAAGCGTCGTATTCCGCCCGTTTGTAATATTGCGGATAATTTCCTCCGTTTCTTTCTCTCTGTCGCAGAAATAGGCCTTGGATTTAAAAGGTTCCAAGATGAAGGGATTCTCAAGCATGGCCGTATCTTTTTCGCAAAGATAATTAACAATATGTTAATAACAAAATGTTAATCGCCTTTTTCGCAATAATCTATAAACCTCTGAATCTCCAACGCCCCTTCCAGAAATCGGAG
>JBGUXJ010000059.1:0-2851 GCA_045222055.1 Candidatus Cryptobacteroides sp.
GCTCGTAATTCTGGGTCATCATCGCGGTGAACGCCACGTTGTACAGGGCGCTGGTGTCGATGTTCTTGCAAGGGAGCTGGGCGGAAGCCTGGTAAGCCAGCTCGAACAGGTCGGAAGATGCCTGGTAGTCGCCAAAGTTATACTTGGCCACGGCATCGTTCATATACGCACCGGAGATCTGCTCGATGGCAGCGGCGATGTCTTTCTCTTTCGACTTCTTGACATCGACCTCATAGGCCTTGGCATAGGCTTCCAGCGCTTTGGCCAGGGGGTCAACGCCTTCCAGGACCGGCTTGGTCACCACAATCATGTTCAGGCGCTGGGCACCGTCATAATAGAGTTCCTTGTTATCATAGGTAACCTTGATGTACGGATTCTCTCCCACGACCACCTCTTCGGTAGAGAGGGGCTTCTCGGAAGACATCACCAGATCCAATTCCTGCTTGGACTGGCCCAGAATGGCATTCCCCATCGGAGAATCATAGGCATCCTTGTAGGCCTTGGCCACATTGATCCAGGTAGCCACCTTCGCAGCCTTCTTGGGGTTGCCGGCATCCACGACGGCCTTCTCGACCGCGCTCTTAGCCGCAGAAGCGGATTTCACCTGGGCGTCAGCAATCTGCAGGGAAGCGAAGATTGCCAGAGCGATCATTAACTTTTTCATACGCGAATTAAATTTGTTCATTATCTGTTTGTTCTTTTTGTTCCTCAACCGGTTCCTGGTCTTGCGGCTGCTCTTCTTCCGTCTTGTTTACGACAGATACGGCTGCAATCGCGTCGCCGTCCTTGATATTGATGAGTTTCACGCCCTGGGTAGCCCGGCCGGCCACTTTGATATCGGACACCGCCATCCGGATCGTAAGCCCGGATTTGGTGATGATCATCAGGTCGTTCTCATCCGTCACATTCTTGATTGCAATAAGTTTGCCAGTCTTCTCGGTGATGTTGATGGTCTTCACACCCTTGCTGCCGCGGGCGGTCAGGCGGTACTCGTCGAAATCGGACCGCTTGCCGAAGCCGTTCTCGCTCACAACCAGGATCGTATGGGCATCCTTGTCTTCCGATTCCGGATTGTAGCAAAGGGCTCCCACCACCTCGTTATCCCCGTCGATATTGATGCCGCGGACACCCGAAGCGGTACGTCCCATCGGACGGGCGTCGGTCTCTTCGAAACGCACGCAACGGCCTTCGCGGGCGGCCAGGAAGACCTGGCTCTTGCCGTTGGTCAGGATGGCATCCAACAATTCATCTCCATCGCGCACGGTGACAGCGTTCACACCACCCACACGCGGACGGGAATAAGCCTCCAGCGAAGTCTTCTTGATGATACCCCGCTTGGTCACCAGCATGATGAAGGTATTGTTGATATAGTCGGGATCCTTGAGCGTCTGCACGTTCAGGAAGGCCTTGATCTTGTCGTCCGGAATGCTGAGGACATTCTGGATGGCCCGGCCCTTCGAAGTACGGGAGCCTTCCGGAATCTCATACACCTTGAGCCAGTAGCAGCGGCCGGCCTGCGTAAAGAAGAGCATGGTCGAATGCATGTTGGCCACGAAGATGTGGTCGATAAAGTCCTCGTCGCGGGTCGCGCTGGCCTTCATGCCGACGCCGCCGCGGTTCTGCAGGCGGAATTCGGTAAGCGGCGTGCGCTTGATATAGCCGAAGTGGGAAATGGTAATGACCACATCCTCATTGGCATAGAAGTCCTCGGGGTTGAATTCGCCCTCGTCCGGGACGATTTCGGTCCGGCGAGGATCGCCATACTTGGCCTTGAGGGCCTGGGTTTCGGTCTTGATGACCTCCATCTGCTTCTCCGTGCTGCCGAGGATCTCGTTGCAGCGGGCGATGAATTTCTCCAGGTCGTCGTATTCGGCCTGCAGTTTCTCGCGCTCCAAACCGGTGAGCTGACGCAGACGCATCTCGACGATGGCGCCGGCCTGGACATCGGTAAAGCCGAACCGCTCCATGAGGGAAGCCTTGGCCGCATCCACACTCTCGGAATGACGGATAATCTTGATGATCTCGTCAATGACGTCGATGGCTTTCAGCAAGCCTTCCAGGATGTGGGCACGCTTCTGGGCCTTGTCCAGTTCAAACTTGGTCCGGCGCACCACGACCTCATGGCGGAACTCGACGAAATTGGCAATCAGGTCCTTCAGCGAAAGCGTCTGCGGACGGCCCTTCACCAGGGCCACGTTGTTGATGGCAAAGCTGGACTGGAGAGCGGTATATTTGAACAAGGTATTCAGCACCACGTTCGAGTTGCACCCCTGCTTGACGCGGAGCACCACGCGGACACCCTCACGGGAGGTCTCATCATTAATGTAAGTAATGCCTTCGAGACGCTTGTCCTCGACCATCTGGCCGATCTTCTCAATCATCTCCTTCTTGTTCACCATGTACGGGATTTCCGTCACCACGATGGTCTCACGTCCGTTGTCGGCCACCTCGATTTCCGTCTTGGCACGGATCACCACGCGGCCGCGGCCCGTTTCGTAGGCTTCCTTGATACCGGAAATACCGCGGATGATACCGCCCGTCGGGAAATCCGGTCCCTTGATGTACTGCATCAAACCGTCCGTATCGATATCGGGATTGTCGATATAGGCGCAGATGGCGTCGCAGCATTCGCCGAGGTTGTGCGGGGCCATGTTCGTAGCCATGCCGACGGCGATGCCGGACGCACCGTTCAGGAGCAGCAGCGGAGCCTTCGTGGGAAGGACCGTCGGTTCCTGGAGGGTGTCGTCGAAATTGTTGGTCATGTCCACGGTATCCTCGTCCATGTCGGCGAGGACGTCCTCGGACATCTTCTCGAGTTTGGCCTCGGTGTATCGCATGGCGGCCACGGGGT
>JBGUXJ010000060.1:0-15829 GCA_045222055.1 Candidatus Cryptobacteroides sp.
TCCCTTGAGCGCCCTGCTCCGCACATGCCAGCCCAGGCGTTCGGTCCATTTGTTCCAGCCACATTCAGGGCATGCCATCGCCTGGGAGACGCGTCCCGACAAGGGCGATCCGCTGTACGTGTAAGCATAGGCCTGGTGGCCCTCCGGGCACTTGCATCCGAACAGATCCGAATGCTCCAGGGAGTTCCGGACGATGGTGCCGAGGGAATAAGGAGGGTCCGCGATCCTGGCGGTGAAGGCTGTGGAGACATAGGCCATGTCGAGGCGTAACTCGATGAAATAGAAGGCATCGTTGTCCTTCCACATGTCAAAATGTGCGAACAGGACGGATGCATGACGGAAATACAGTTTCGCGATGGAGGCCGCGAAATCCAATTGCTGACGGCGCTGCTCCGCCGTCTGAGATGGGATCTGTGACATAGATCAGATTTGTTTTTGATTGAACAATCCGCATCGTTTTGCCACCGTGGCATCTGGCCTGCTCGGTTGGCGCCCCTCAAGGGGGACTCTTGATGCTTTCGACAAAGATAGGAAATAATCCGTATATTTGTCCTGTCACGAAAAAACAAACACCTGACGATATGAAAAAGTTTCTTGCCCTTTCCGCCGCCCTGGCGGCCCTCCTGGTTTCCAGCATAGTTTTCGCGCAGCCGCAGCGAAGAATGACACCCAACGACACCCTGAAGAGTGTCAGGGTCCTCGCCGACGGAACGACGATCTTCAGCATCTATGCGCCCAAGGCGAGGACCGTAAGTCTTGCCGGCGATGCCGTGCCGTGGGGACAGCCGCTGGTCCCGGTCGAGAAAGACGGCGTCTGGTCCTTCCGCGTCCCGAATGTCAAGCCGGGCGTGTATCGGTATCACTTCGTCGTAGACGGTGTCCAGGTATATGATCCGAAGAGCCCCACGACCACGCAGAACACGGCGCTGGCCGTCGTAGAACCGAACGGAAAGGAATTCTTCTCCTACAATCCTGACATCCCGCACGGCGCGATGGCGGTCCGTTCCTACTGGAGCAAGACCGTTGGAAAGTCAAGGACGATGCGGGTATGGACCCCCGCCGGATATGAGGCGGGCAAGACGAAACTTCCGGTACTCTACCTGATCCACGGCGGTGGCGACACGGACGTGTCCTGGCCGACGGCGGGATGCGCGGGAGACATTCTCGACAACATGCTCGCGGAAGGCAAGATGGTCCCGATGATCGTCGTCATGCCCAACGGCGCCATTGACATTTCCCTGTTCGAGAAAGACCTGATGAATGATATCATTCCCTTCATCGAGAGCAATTACAGGGTCCTTGCGGACAAGGATCACCGGGCGGTCTCCGGCCTGTCCATGGGCGGCATCGAGACCCTCGAGGTCATTTTCCAGAATCCGGACAAGTTCGGTTATGTCTGGTGCCTTTCCGGCGGATTCAACCCCGGCGTCGACATCGCGAAAGAGGCGGAACGGCTGCATGTCAAGCAGAATGCCGCCATCATCAACAAAAACTGCAAGGAGTTCGTGATGACCCAGGGCGGACGGACCGATATCACCTATATCTCGGGTGAACGTGCCAACAAACTCTTCGACGAGGTCGGCCTGAAATACGAATACCAGGAAGTGGGGGAAGGCCACACATGGTATACGTGGAAACTGAACCTGCGCGACGAGGTACAGCGGCTATTCAAGAAGTAGCGTCCAACTACACGAATTCCCTACTTGTTCAGCAGGTCGCAGTTGTCGAGGAAATTGTAGAACAGGGTCGTCCAGATGTTCACGGACTTCCCGTTGTCCCGGTACCCGAAGCCGTGCATGGCCTTCGTGAAAGAGTGGATCTCGCAGGGCTGGCGCGTGCTGTTCCAAGCCGTGTAGAGGGCCGGCGTGTCGCCCAGGCCGTTCGTGGAAGCCGCCTCGCCCTGGCTCGCGGCGATGAACAGCGGCATCGGGTCCGCCGGCACCTCGGCCGTGAACCATGCCGGATAGATCATCCCCACGAAATCAGGACGGCTCATCTCGTCGTGATGGAGGGATACATCCCACACGATGTTGCCGCCTGCCGAGAATCCGATGATGCCGATGGCCTTGGGATTGACACCGTACTTGCCGGCATTCTTCCGGACATGGGCGATGGCGGCCCGGCCGTCATCCCACGCCATCTTCCTGTCATACCCCTGCTCCTCCGCGATCTTGGCGTGCTTCTCGCTCAGTTCCCGGAAGCGTGCGTCCCGTCCCTGGTTGCCATAGGAATGGTCGGCGATGTACCGCGCCTCCTCATAATCGGCGCCGGAATAGGCAATCCGGTACTTCAGGACAAAGGCGGCGATCCCGTGCGCGGAGAGCCATTTGGCGACATCCGGGCCTTCCTGGCTCCAGGACAGCGCCGTGAATCCCCCGCCCGGGCACACGACCACGGCCGCTCCCGTTTCCGTTCCCTTTGCCGGCAGGTACACCCACAACTCGGGATCCACCACGTTCAGGATGCACTGTCCGGTCTCCCCTGGATACAGGGATGTAGTATAGTCAAAAAGGTATTCCGGCTGTGTCCAATTCTCGGATCCGGGAGCCTTTCCTTCATATAAACGGACCTTTTCCGACTGGGCGAATACGCAGGCCGGGAACAGGAGCAGGACACACAGGCAAATGATTCTGTTCTTCATAACCATCTAGATTTCAGGGAAAACGGTCAGACGGATCGTCGAGGCGCCATAGGGAACGAGTTCGATGAAGGTGTCGCTGCCTTCCTCAGGGACGACGGTCTTCGGGAGCGGAGGCGTGACCAGGGCATCTTCCATTTCCCAGCTGCAATACATCTTGCCATCCTTCTCGAACAACTCGTTGTACGCATCGCGGACACGGCCGTAATTGCCGTCGGGATTCTCATAATACTTCACGGCTCCCGCCTGTCGCAACGGCAGGAGCTGCCCGTTGAACTTGACATACCCGCCGTCTGCGGCAGGCCTGCCGTTCTTGTCAAAGAGCGGTTCGTCCGTCCGCTGGGTGAAGCGGATGCCGTCATACGGCCGGCTCGGGACGACGTCGAGGTCCCAGTCCTTGACGCCCGTCACGGGAATCCGGATCTTCAGCGGAACGTTCCCGAGTTCGAACGGGAATCCTTTCGCGTGGGTCCTGATGAGCTTGACCTTGTCAAGATCCTTGTTGCGGATGGCGTAGTTCCACTTGGCGGCAGGAGTAATGCTCCAGTTGACGAAGTCGGGATTCTTGGACTGCTTGCCGGCCAGGTAGTCATAGACCTTCGTGTCCACTTCCCAGTCGGCAGGGATCGCATAGGTGAAGGTCAGCGGGCCGAGGACCACGCTTTCGCCCTGGACCGCATTCTTCACGAACTCGATCTCCATGGGGAAGTTCACGTCGAATTTCTCACCGCTCTTCCAGGTCTTGCTGACGGTCTGGAACCCTTTCTCGCCGGTAGTCTTGCACCAGCCGGGCACCCGGTAGGTGAAGTCCATCTGGTGCGGTTTTTTCGAGATTTTTCCACCTTCGAAGAAAGTGAACTTGAACCGGATATCCTCCTCGAAAGGATAGTTGGTGATCTCCTCGATCCGGACCGTGACACCGTCACCGAGATCATACACGACCGAGGACGGTCCGTAGAGGGCCGCAACCGGCTGGCCGTTCTTGTCTTTCATCCACATCCGGGAGGCGAAATTCGGGAAGTACCGGTGGAGGTTGCCGATGCAGCATTCGACCTCATGCGCGGAACGGTATGCCATCCAGGTCTTGGCTTTCTTGTACTCGTTGTGGTTGGAAGAGCCGGTACAGAGGAACTGGTTGGGGCAGGAGAAATACTGCATGGCCTTGAAGTCCTTGGTCACCGCGCCGAAGCCGGCGTTGTAGATGGCCCTCTCCAGGCGGTCGGCGAACGACGCGTCTCCGGTAACCATCAGGAAGTACCCCAGGGTCCAGGTGAAGTCGGAGATGTCACAGGTCTCATGGGTGGCCAGGGACTCGACGCCGGCGAGTCCTTCCGAACTGGAGATGACACCGTCGATGAGCAGGTTCTTGTCCTCCATCTTCCAGTCTCCCTTCAAGGCCGCTTCCTTGTAGATCTCCTTGCCCGTGAACGCGTACAGGAGCATGGGGAGCTTGAGGGTCTCGCAGACGGTGACGCCGTGGCCCGTCATGGGCCGGTCGCTCAGATACTGCTCCATATTGCCCGGGACCAGCGCCCAGACCGCTTCCGCGAGTTCAAGGAGCCGGGGATTCCCGGTCAGGGCATAGGTCCAGAGGATACCCTCGATATTGATGATATAACGGCCCTCGCTGAGTTCTTCCGGCGTGTAGGTGAGGTAGTTCTTCTCGAGCGCCACCGGCACCCTCGGATCGCCCGTCGCCTCGTAGTAGGTCTTCATTGTCCGGAAGAATACGGCGAAAGGCCAGCCCATCTGTTCGCCTTCCCGGCCGAGACGGCCCTCGGGGCGGCCGGCCGCGGCGATGATCTTCCGTTTTTCGACCTGTGCTTTCCGCACCGCCGGGGATACCGGGAAGAAACTCGAGAAGGTGGATTCATCATAGACATACCCCGGTTTCGGAGGAAGCGGATGGTCGAGGACATAGTCCACGTTGGCCTTTCCCTTGGCCATGAGCCCGTCGTCGCGAAGGATATAGCCCAGTTTGCTGAAGCCGTCCACATAATAGGCGGACTGCTCGAAGCGCCACCAGTCGGAGCCCCAGTAATGCGGGTTCTTGCTCATCTCGAGATTGCCGGCCCAGCAGCAACTGTCGAAAGGATAGGACATCGCTTCCGGATGACCCGTGAGACCGTCTTTCTGTCGCTGCAGGATTTCCCTGACCCAGCCCTCCGGGGTGATGTCGGAGATAAGTCCTTCAGAGAAAGCGGCATAGGGAGCCACGGGAATACGCGGAGCGACGGCGACCGGCGCAGTCCCCCTCTCCATGCAGGAAAGGAGGAAAAGGGATACGCCGAACAAGGTAAGTAAGGCCTTTTTCATAGCAGGTAACGATTTCAGCGTTGGGGAGCCGGGCGCACCGTTGAGAGCCAGTTGGCGTCGGTGCGGGGCTTCGGAGATCTTTCGATCGAATGGACTTTGATGTTCTGGCCTTCCAGGACGATACGGTCAAGGAAGGAATCGATCTCGTTCCAGAACCATTTCAACGGAAGAAGGGCCATGACGTGGTCTCCCCCGACATACTCGTTCAGGATATAGGGAACGTCCATGGCATAGAGCTGCCGGCTCACATAGTAGGGACCGAAACCCTGACGGTTCATGACGCCCCGCTCCATGTCAAAGGTCACGGTCGGGTCGGCCGAACCATGGAAGAAACACATGGGGCAGGGTTTCTTGTCCCATTTGAGTTCCGTCTCGTCCTTGCCGGTCAGATAGACCGCACCGGCCATCGGCATCACGCCGGCATAATTGAACCCGTCGGGGAGATTTTCCTTGGCGAGCCGGTGGCCGGAGCAGATATAATACTCGGCATTCATGCTGTTGATGGCACCGGCGCTGCTGCCGCTGATCACGATCTTGTCCGGGTCGATGCCGTATTCGTCCGCATGCCGGATCAGCCAGGCCGTCGCGGCATAGAGGTCCTCGACGCCGATGTCAATGGCGTACTGGAAGGAATTATAGCCCTCCGGCGGCGTGACAAGCGGTTTTCGGTCCTTGTCGCGGGCAAGGCCCAGGCGGTAGTCGATCGCGACACAGACCCAGTCCTTTTCGCAGAGATGGTCATACAACGGATTGCAGAGCGCATCCTCCCGCGATCCCATGGCCCAGGCGCCGCCGAAGGAATAGATGAACACCGGCCGTTTCCCTTCCGTCTTCCGGTCCTTGAACTGATAGATGTCCATCAGGATGGGTCTGCCGTCACGGACGACGAACGGGACCGTTTCCTTGTCGGCCTTGAACGTGACGGACGGCTGCTGCGGCTGAGCGACGGCACGGAAAGACAACGCCGCAAGGAGCATCGCTCCGAGAATCAATCTTTTCATCATGGCCTTATTTACCCAAGAAATAAAGGACGGGAACATCGAGGCGCGCGGCCCAGGAGTTTTCCTCGTGGGCATGCCCAGGGTACACCTTGCTCACGAAATGGGCGTCATCCCAGCCGGCCTCCTTGAACATCTTGTCCAGCCGGTCCTGGTATTTGGGATACGAGGCGTCGAGCGTCTGGTCGCCCCGGTCCATGTACATCTTGCAGCCGTTGGGCTCCAGGGTCTCCCGGAGGTAGTCCACATAGCACTGGTTCGCAGTGTCGATGAAGGCCTGCTCTTCTTCCGACCGGGCGGTATAGAGGATGGAATGCGTTGAAATACAGCCGGCACCGCCGAACACTTCCGGGTACTTGGCCACCGCATAGGAGGAGATCAGGCCGCCCATGCTGGAGCCCATGTGGAAGGTGTTGTCCTTGTCCTTGCGGGTCGAATAGGTCGCGTCGATGAAGGGCTTCAACTCCTCGACGACGAACTTCAGGTAGTCGTTGGCCAACAGGTTGTCCGCTCCCATCCGCCGGCTTTCAGCATACTCCTTGACCTCCGCGGGATAGCGGTCGAAGACATCCTGGGGGAAGTATTCCCGGCTTCTCAGCCGGCCGCCGTTGGCCACGCCGACGACGATGCAGTCCCGGATCTTCCCTTCGGCCAGCAGGCCGCCGATGACCTCGTCAACCTGCCATTCCTGGTGGTTGAACATCTTCTCGGCATCGAAAAGGTTCTGGCCGTCGCTCATGTAGATGACGGCATATTTCTTATGTTTCGAGTAATTGTCCGGAACCCAGACATAGACGTTGCGCGGTGTCACGAGTCCGGAAGGAGACTCGAAATCCGCATAGAAATCAAGTTTGCCGGAGGAGACCACGGGCTTGTCGGGATTGCCCTCCCCCACGGTCCCGGCCGTCTTGTCAATCCCGCAGGATATGACCAGACAAAACACTGCGGCGACTGCCGTAAAAATACCAAAGCGTCTCATAATCAAATTGATATCTTATTTTCCCAGACAGGCGATATGGGAGTCCGGGGCTTCCATGATGTTCCAGGACAGGACGGCACCCGCGTAGTGATACCGCATGACGGCATCCAGCGACTCCGTCACATAGGCGGGAGACGTCGGGACGATGTCTTTCCGATAATTGATCTCGATGCCGGGATAGATGAGGCAGGGACTGCCGGCCATCGCTTCCAGCTGGGATTCCAGGAAAGCGACATCCATGTCAAAGGACGGATAGCCGGAGGCGCCGGGAACCGCTTTCTTCAGCAGGTCATATTCAAACCCCATCCCCGCCGGAGCGAAGGTCATGCGATACAGCATCGGCTTGATGAAATCGGCATGGGGAGCCAGGATCTTGTAGTCCTGTCCCACGAACGGTGCCATGAAAGGCGCATACAGGTCCATTCCGATTTCCAGGCCCCGGCTCCGGAGGGCATCCGCAACCGCACCCACGGCCCCGCTGACGATATGGCCCTTGGCCTTGAAAAAGGCGGCCGCCACCGGATTCGCGAACGAGAAACCGGTCCCGGGGGCATATCCCGTCACCGACAGGAAATCATCCCCGCAGGCTTCCCACTCCGCTTTCACCTGCTCCAGGTCCACGCCCTCCGCCGCGTAATGCTTCCGGCATTCCGGGCAGCCGCAACTAAGCACACCGCTGTATCCGCCGACGAAAGACTGCGTGCGGATGCGGTCGAGGAAGGCGCCGTCGAACCCGCAGTCGCTGAAATACCGGTCATAGATACCCACGACCTGTTCCGCGTTCCGGGGGTCGGACGGACAGTTGAAACGGAAGCCCTCCCCTGCCGCCAGGTCGTAATGGTCCGGAAGGTTTCCCCAGAGATCCACGGCGGGGGTATTGTCAATCATCTCCTCCGTCTCGGCGAACACCGGAAGCCAGAGCAGCATCTTGATACCTTTCTGGTGCAGATGTGTCCCGACCGTGCGGTAGATCTCCTTGTCCAGGCTCCAGCCGATGATGACCTTCTCCACAGGGATCAGCAGGGAGACCGAATCGATCCGGGAGATGATCTGCTCCGCCGTATAATCCGGCGAATGCCAGCCGCCCAGCGAGACCTGGACGATATACCCGGGGCCGGCAGGTTTTTCCCGGCAGGCGGCCATGACCAGCAGCGCGGTCAGCAGCAAGAGAAGCTTCTTCATCGCTTTTCGTATTAATCCGTTGAAAGATAATCGTCGATCGCCCCCGCGATGGACAGGATGGTCTGATAGAACAGGATGTTCGATCCTTTCAGGGGCATCCAATGCTCCTCGGACATCTTTCCCCGCAGGTATTTGTCGGTATAGATCGTACCGGTCGTTCCCACATAGACCTGAACGCTGCCGTCTCCGTCAACCCGGATCGCACGGATCGGGAAGGACTCGGAATAGCCCTTTTTGGAATCATAGACAAGCGCAAGCATGTCTTTCTTCTCCCCGCGGTTGTTGGAGCAGTTGACAAAGCCCCCGGCGGCCCGGATGCTGTCCCGGATGGCATCGTGGATGGCATCTCCCGCCTGGCGGTACGTGTCGGCAAGTGCGATCAGTTCTTTTTTCATCTTGTTTATCTAGGACTTACAGACAGGCCGGAACGTGCGCTGCGGATGGCGGCATCCAGGATGCGCATGACGGTCAGGTTGTTTTCCAGCGCGCTCAAATCCGTCGGCGCTACCTCGATTTCACCACGGACGACGGCCTTCAGGTAACGGAAGGAATTGTCATACGGCGCGGCAAGTTTCGGGGCTTCGAATTCAGGGATCGCCTCTCCGCGGAGCATGCCGCTGACCAGCACGGGCGTGCGCTGGTAGAGGTTCCCGTTCACGCCGTAGACATACATGTCCTTGCGGCCGGTGGGCCAGCACCAGGACGCGCCGATATGGACGGTCGTTCCGCTGTATTTGAGCATGATCTCCGCATCGTCGTCCACCTTGGGATAGACATCCGGCTTGTTCTGGCGAAGTACGGCGAAAACCGACTCCGGGAGTTCTCCGTTCAGGAACCAGGTCGCCAGGTTGGCGCCATAGCAGCCGAAATCCGTGACGGCGCCGCCACCGTTCTGGACGGGATCCGTGAGCCAGTCCAGGAACTTCTGGCTGCAGCCGATCTCGGCCGGGCCCTCGTGTCCGTCATACACGTCGATCCGGAACACCTTGCCCAACGTACCGGCCTCCAGCTGCTGCTTCACATAGGCATTGCTGGCATACCAGGTAGTTTCATAATTGGTAAGCAGATGAATCCCATGTTTCCGGGCCAGGAACGCCATCTCGAGCGCGTCCTCCAAGGTCGCTCCCAACTGCTTCTCCACCATGACATGAATGCCGCGCGGGGCACAGGCCTTCACGACGGCGAGATGATCCTTGATGGATCCGTAGGCGACGACGGCCTCGGGACGGGTGCGGTCCAGCATCTCGTCCAGGTCGGCATAGAAACGGTCCGCGGGAACACGGCGCGTCAGGTTGTTGTCCTGCCGGTAGCGGGCGTCCGCTTCCCAGACGCCGACGACTTCGACATCTCCGCTTCTCAGGGCAGGGCTGACGCCGCCCAGGTGGTCATGCGTCACACCGGCGACACCGATGCGCAACGGCTGTGCAAAAAGACCAAGACTCATGAAAGTTATAATGATGAGTAATCCTGTTTTTTCATAATTCGTCAGTTATCTTTAGTAATTATACGTTCTTCTACAAATATAAGGTTTTATCCGGCATATCGCATATATTTGCATACAGGAAAAGAAAACTGAACTATAATTGTTGTAGACAATGGCAAAAGACAGATTTGACATCAAAGAAAGGGAAGGCATCAGCCTGATGACCGATGCCGTCGTGATCATCGACAAGGAAACCGGCGTGAACTATCTCTATGTCTGCCGCGGTTACGGCGGCGGGCTCACTCCCCTTCTCGACTCCGAGGGCAAGCCGATTGTCACGAAAGACGGCTACAAGAAGTGAAAGTCCCGGAAAAAGTGTGTATATTTGCACGCTCAAATCAAGGAGGTGTGGCCGAGTGGTCGATGGCGGCAGTCTTGAAAACTGTTGGGCGGCAACGTCCCGGGGGTTCGAATCCCTCCGCCTCCGCAAAGCGGAATGCAGCTGGTCGCACAAGCGACCAGCTGTTTTTGGCTTCCGGCGGCAGCCAAGCTTGCTTGGGTGACGTTGAAAGACGAAAACAGCCAGTTGGCCCGAAGGGCCTACAGCTGCATTCCATGCTTTGCAAGGACCCCCAACAAGGGATAGCGCAAGCGACCGAAGGTCGCGCAGCGGAATCCCTCCCGGCACGGCGCTGATGCGATTTCCTTCATTTCGGCGCAGAAATTGCAGACTCCCCCTTGTTCCAAACCCATGGCAGGACTATGAACTCATTCAGAAAACAACTCTTGGACAAGGCGCTGGGCAAGGCCGGAAAAACCCGCAACGCCCTCTGGATTGCCGCATGCTTTCTTCTCATCGGCATCAATATCGCCTTTTTCATGCTGTTCCCCCGGCTGTTGTCCCCGGTCTCGATCATCCTCTCCAACGTCATCACGCTGATCCTGACTTTCCTGGCCTTCAAGCCCCTCAACGGCTGGCTGCAGGACAACCTGCTGGAACGCCAGCAAGAACTGATCGAGAAACTGGAGAAGGACCGGGAACTCGAAAGGAAGGTCGAGATCCTCGAACAAGAGAACCGCCTTCTGTCGGACAAGCTGGACACCCGGTCCCAGACCGGTGCGCTGCCGGCCAATATCGGATATACGTTCAAGGTCGAGCAGATGGAATATGCCAAGACCGGCTACGTCGTCAAGGAAGAAGAACTCGGCAACCTGGACAAGGAACGGTTCAACGTCCCCGACAAAAAGTTCCTCGAGGCCATGTGGGAAGAGAACATCATGCGAGATCCCGGCATCCGCAAACTGCTGTATATCCACAAGTTCTATTACAAGGTCTCGCTGGGAATCGACTTCAGCAAGATCATGTATTCCTACGACGGCGGGACCGCCCTCTTCTACGGCGTCCGCTTCGAGAAACTCCATGACATCAGCAGCGAACTCCTGCCCGACCGGGAAGACATCGACCGCTGCGAAATCCTCAAGGTCACCGGCGAAAAACTGGAAATCCGGCAGGACAAGGTCTATGACGACCTCAAGGAACAGTACCGCGCCGCCCAGGCGGAAGGGGTCAAGGCCAGCATGGAGGAGGAAGTGACCGCCCTCTGCGACCAGTATACCGCCGCCCTGCACGACAGCATCAAGGGACGGTTCGGAGACAAGGTCGATTTCGTCGACTCCATCGAGGAGCACCGCGACAAGAACTGGTACGCCCTCAAGGTCAGCACCGACCAGACGGTCAAGGAGATTGCCGCCAACATGCTGATGCTGACGACCGTAATGAACAAGACCCAGGCCATCGGCGAGCGTGCGGGTCAGCACCTGCTCGAAGAAGCCTGAGTCTGATTTCCAAAAAACGGATACCTATTTCTTGTCCTCTGCCGCGAAGAATTTGTATTGGAAGAGGATGAGATAGATGGCACCGACGGTCACGCAGCTGTCTGCGAAATTGAATACCGGTTCGAAGAAGACATCTCCCCCGATCAGCGGTACCCAGTCCGGCCAATGCCACAGCGGGAAATAGAACATGTCCACCACCCGGCCGAACAGGAACGGAGCATAATGGCCGCCCAGTTCTGCCACGACGCCCGGTGCGGAGGCCGAGAAGACCATTCCGTAGAACAGGCAGTCGATGATGTTGCCGAATGCGCCGGCCGTGATCAGCGTCAGCCCGACCAGCACGCCGGTCGGAGCCGTTCCTTTGCGGACCAGGCGGGTGATCCACCAGCACAGTACGGCACACAGGCCGATGCGGAAGAGCGAAAGCAGCAGTTTGCCGACAGCCCCGCCGAATTTCATGCCGAAAGCCATGCCCTCGTTCTCGATGAACAGGATCTGGAACCAGTTCCCCAGGACATTGAAATGTTCTCCGATCGACATGTTGGTCTTGACCAGGACCTTGATGACCTGGTCAATGACCACCAGCAGGATTCCGAGAATAAGCAGCTGCTTCCCTTTCGCGATCTTCATGCCGTCTACCGCTTGCCGTGCTTTTCCAGGATGGCCTTGCCTTCCACGGTCGTGGTAGCGTGCGGAACGAGACGGAGCCGCTCCTTCGGGATCAGTTTCCCGGTCACACGGCAGACACCGTAGGTCTTGTTCTCGATCCGGATGAGGGCGTTCTCTAGGTTCTGGATGAACTTGTACTGACGCTGGGCCAACTGGCTGGCTTCCTCCTTGGAAAGCTGCATGGCACCGTCATCCTCGACGGTCTTGAACGAAGGAGTGGTGTCCTCGATGTCGTTCGTTCCGTTGTGCATGATGATCTTGCGCAAGGTGTCATACTCGCCCCGCGCCTTCTCCAGCATCCCGTTGATGATGCCGCGGAATTCTTCCAATTCCTCGTCGCTGTAACGCGTTTTGTTGGTTTCTTCTGCCATATCTTTCACGATTTTTTTAGTTATTCTTTGTAATGCGAAGCCGGATCACGCCTTCGTTCCATTCCGCTTCCACCGCATCTGCCGGAGCCGGATCCGCACTGACGGAATCGATCTCGGACAGGGTCTGCGACGTTACGTACTCATAGTGGTCGTCCACGGCGGCGGCGATTTCGAAGAAGTCGTCCCCTTCCGCCCAGATTTCCACCAGCACCCGGTCAGTCACGGCAAATCCGCCGTCCTTGCGGGCGTTCTGGATGCGGTTTATCAATTCGCGCGCCAAACCTTCTTTCCGGAGTTCTTCCGTCACGGCGATGTCCAGGGCGATGGTCAGCTGACCTTCCGTCGCGACGAGCCAGCCCGGCATGTCCTCGGAGGAAATCTGGTAGTCCCCCGGATTCAGCAGGACCTCGCCGCCCGGCAGGGCGAGGGCATACGCCTTCCCGGCCGTTTCGGCATCCTGGATCGCGGTGATGGTCGCCTGGTCGAAGGTGCCGAACGCGGCGGCGATTTCCTTCATCTGCTTGCCGTAGGCCTTGCCCAGGGTCTTGAAGTTCGGCTTGATCTTCTTGGTGATCAGGCCGGTGGTATCGGTGATGAATTCAGCTTCCTTGACATTGACCTCGCCGAGGATCAGTTCCTTGACCTGCTCGAGCTGGCCGCGGACCTTCTCGGAGATCACCGGGATCAGGACCTTCGCCAGCGGCTGGCGGACGTTGAGGCGGCTCTTCTTGCGGAGGGCCAGGATCATGGACGTGGCTTTCTGGGCCAGGGCCATCCGTTCCTCGAGGTCCTTGTCGACCAGGGAACGGTCCGCTTCGGGCATCAGTTCGAAATGGACGCTGGCGGAAGACGGGACAAGGTCCAGCCAGAGCTGGTCCATGTAGAACGGTGCGATCGGCGCGGCCAGCACGGCCACGTCTTTCAGCACTTCGTACAGGGTCTGGTAGGCGGCCTGCTTGTCGGCGCCCTTCTCGCCGCCCCAGAAACGCTTGCGGTTCAGGCGGACATACCAGTTGCTGAGGTGGTCGCAGACAAAATCCTGGATCAGGCGGCCGGCCAGGGTGAGGTCGTAGTCCTCATAGGCGGCACGGACTTCGCCGATCAGGGTGTTCAGCAGGGAGATGATCCAGCGGTCGATCTCCGGACGCGCCGCATAGGGCACCTGCTCCGTCGCCGGGTCGAAACCGTCGACATTCGCATAGAGCGCGAAGAAGGAATAGGTGTTGTACAGCGTGCCGAAGAACTTGCGGCGGATCTCGTCGACGCCGTCCTCGTCAAACTTGAGGTTGTCCCACGGCTGGGCGTTGGTCAGCATGTACCAGCGCAGGGCGTCCGGGCCGTAGGTATCGAGCGCGTAGAACGGATCCACGGCGTTGCCCAGTCGCTTGGACATCTTGTTGCCGTTCTTGTCGAGGACCAGGCCGTTGGAAATCACCCGTTTGAAAGCAGGGGTGCCGCTGACCATGGTATGGATGGCGTGCAAGGTATAGAACCAGCCGCGGGTCTGGTCGACGCCTTCGGCGATGAAATCGGCCGTGCAGCCGAAAGCCGGGCTGCCGAGGTTCCGCAGGCCCTCCTGGGCATACGGCATGGCGCCGGAATCGAACCATACGTCGATCAGGTCGCTTTCGCGGATCATCTTCCGTCCCGTATCGGACACCAGGAAGATATTGTCGACATACGGCCGGTGCAGGTCGATCCTGTTGTAATTCTCCAGACTCATGTCAGCGGGATCGAAGCCATTGTCTTTCAATGGATTCGAAGCCATGATGCCGGCAGCGACCGCCTTTTCGACCTCGGCATACAGTTCCGCAACGGAACCGATGCACTTCTCTTCGCGGGCGTCTTCCGTCCGCCAGATCGGCAGCGGCGTGCCCCAGTAGCGGCTGCGGCTGAGGTTCCAGTCCTGGATGTTCTCGAGCCACTGACCGAAACGGCCTGTTCCGGTGGAGGCAGGTTTCCAGGTGATCTGCTTGTTGAGCGCGACCATCTCGTCCTTCACCGCGGAGGCCTTGATGAACCAGGAATCCAGCGGATAATAGAGGACAGGCAGGTCGGTGCGCCAGCTGTGCGGATAACTGTGGACATGTTTCTGCATCTTGAAGAGACGGCCGTCCGCCTTCATCATCAGGCAGAGGTCCACGTCCAGGGAGGTCTCCTCTTCATGTCCTTCGAAATATTTCACGAAGCCGGACTTGACGTACCGGCCGGAGAACGGTCTGTAGGAAGGATCCACGGAAGCGGCCACGTAGGCCGGATCCATGTCCTCGATGCGGAAGAAACGGCCCTGGCGGTCAACCTGCGCCTGCGGATTGCCGTCCTTGTCCAGCGGCATGATCCCGACGATGCCGGCCGCGGCGGCGACCCGCTTGTCGTCGGCGCCGAAGGTCGGCGCGATGTGCACGATGCCCGTACCGTCCTCGGTGGTGACATAGTCGCCCGTGATGACACGGAAGGCGTCTCCGTCCGGGCGGAACCACGGAATCAGCTGGCGGTAACGGATGCCGGCCAGTTCAGAACCTTTGAACGTGCCGTCCAGAACGCGGTAAGGGATGAGTTTGTCACCGGGCTTGTAGTCTTCCAGCGGAGCGTCGGCGGCCTTCGGGTTGAACAGGGAGCCGACCAGCGCCCGGGCGCAGACATAGATGACCTCGGATCCGGTGTAGGGATTGAAACTCCGCACCCGGACATAGTCGATGTCGGGTCCGACGCAGAGCGCCGTATTGGAAGGCAGGGTCCAGGGCGTCGTCGTCCATGCCAGGAAATACACCGGCAGGGTCTCCGTGCCGTACAGGATCTGGGAGTTCTCGTCCTTGATCACTTCGAACTGGACCGTCGCCGTCGTATCGGTGACATCCTTGTAGCAGCCGGGCTGGTTGAGTTCGTGGGAACTCAGGCCCGTGCCGTCGGTCGGCGAATACGGCTGGATCGTGTAGCCCTTGTAGAGCAGGCCCTTGTCATAGATGCGGCGCAGCAGGTACCAGAGCGTTTCGATGTAGCGGTTGTCGTAGGTGATGTACGGGTCGTTCATGTCTACCCAGTAACCGATGCGCTCGGTCATCGTCACCCACTCGGCGGTATATTTCATGACCTCCTTGCGGCAGGTCTCGTTGTATTCGGCCACGGAGATCTTGGTGCCGATGTCGGCCTTCGTGATCCCCAGTTTCTTCTCGACGCCCAGTTCGACCGGCAGTCCGTGGGTGTCCCAACCCGCCCTGCGGGCGACCTTGTACCCGGTCTGGGTCTTGTAGCGGCAGATGGCGTCCTTGATGGAGCGGGCCATGACATGATGGATACCCGGCATGCCGTTCGCGGAAGGCGGGCCCTCGAAGAATATGAATTCCGGCGCTCCCTCCCTGATTTCGAGAGACTTCTCGAAAGCATGCATCTTCTTCCACCGGTCCAGCACCTCGGCGC
>JBGUXJ010000061.1:0-6034 GCA_045222055.1 Candidatus Cryptobacteroides sp.
GTGTATATCTTGCTGACCAGGGCGGCGGCATCGTCATAGTCGTCGACCGGGAACTGCTCTTTGACATAGGCTTCCGGATCCGTGAACATCTGGGCGATCTTGGACCAGCGGAGCACATAGATCTCCACTGTAGGGCAGGCGCCCTTGACCTGTGCGACAGCCGACTTGATCGCGGCGTTGACGTCCGCCACGGCGCTGTCGACATTGTCCTGATAGGCCTTCGCCAGTTCCTTGCTGACTTCCTCCAGCGACGGAGTCGGCACGCTCCCCGGATTCGGGATGAATTTCGCGACCTCGATGGTCTGCGTCTGGATCAGGCCCAGGAAATCCAGGACCTTGTAGATCTTGTCCAGGATGTCCCCCACCTTGCCGAATTCGCCCAGGGCCTCTCGCATCAGCCGGTCCAGTTCGCGGCGGAGCTGGTTGTAACGTGCCAGCAGTTCGTCCCGGGCGGCCGTCGCCGCATTCAGGAGCTGCTTCTCCAGTTCATCCAGTTCCTTCCGGATCTTCTCGATCTCCTGCGCAATCTGGGCGCGGACCTCTTCCTTCACCTGCTTGATCAGGGCCTCGACCTTCTCCTTCTGACGGGCCAGTTCCCGCAGTTCCTCATCGAAGACGGTCTTGGCATTGCGGAGCAGCACGACCAGGATATGGTCGAAGATCCGTTCCGCGAACTCCTTGTTGAGATAGGTGTCCGCCATGTAGTCGCCGAACGCAGGATACTCCTCGCCAAGTGCCTCCCACTCCATGTCGCGGAACTTCCCGATCAGCTTGAACAGGTTGTTGATCAGCTTGAAGAGCGGTTCCAGCTTGCCGAGGATACCGATGTCGCCGAACGAAAGCGATGCGGAGAAACCGCCCTTTGAATAGGAGAAGACATGCTCGTCCCCGCCGGAGACATAGAACAGTTCCCCGACCGACAGTTTCGCATTTTTCCCGTCTCCCGCGGCCTGGACCTTGACATCCTCCCAGTCAATGCCCTCGTCGGCGAGCTCCTCCAACGCATCCCCGATCGCGTCCACCGTAGAGAAGACGGAAGCGATCAGGTCATAGAGTTCCTGGTTCTTTTCGAAATGGGACAAATCATAGCCCAGACGCTCGAACACATGCTCGATGAACTTCTGCAAGGCGGACGCCTTGTCATTCTTGTCCGGGATGAGATAATTCCTCAGGTCGTCCACCGTCTTGAGTTTGTCCAACTCATCGGCGGCGGTGGCAAAATAGGACGGCATGTCTCCGAGGAAATCCTCAAGGAGCGCGTCCTTGGTCATGGTCAGAAGGGTTCCCAGTTTGAGGAAGAACTGGTCCAGTACGGAGGCTTGATCGGTTGGCATAACCTGAAGGATTAGGGGTTCACGATCTGGCTATTCTCTCGCGTCACGTATGCTCGCTTCTTCGCCGTATGCAACAATACGAAATAATATCCAAAAAAGCAACCGCCTTCCAAAGAAAGCGGTTAAAAAATGAAAGTATTTTTACGTACGTAACCGGATTTCCTACTTAGGTAGTCCGAAAACTCGGGACAATTCCGCCATCTGGGCATCCGTCATGCCCTCCGGCTCGAAGCCCATGCCCTTTCCTGCGAGGTAGATCTGGGCGGCCTTGTTGAGCACATCGACCTGGTCGAAAGCGTCCATAATGTCCCTGTCGACCGCAAAAACACCGTGCTTTTCCCACATAACCACGTCATAATCATCCGAAATGGCCTTTATGGTCGCCTCGGCCAGTTCCACGCTGGACGGCAGCATGTACGGGACCATGCCCAGCCCCCGCGGGCAGAAGGCCTTGGTCTCCGGGATCATGGACCACAGCAGACGGGTCGCAACGTCCTTCTCCAGGAACTTTCCCGCATGCGTCATGGCCACCAGTTCGATGGGATGGGTATGCAGGGAGGCCTTGTATGGGTAATTATTCGTAAGTAAATAATTATGCACGCTCAAATGGGACGGCAACTCGGAAGTCGGCGCCACGGGAAGGTCCGCCACGATCTCATAGGAGGCGCAGTCGTCCAGGATCCGGATGATGGAACCGTTCCCCATCGGGTCGCGGGCAAGGTCGCGCATCCGCTTCTGCGTCCCCTTGCAGTAGAACCAGCAGCCCTTCAGGGCCGGCAGGACAGTGCCGATAGGACGGGGACCGCTGATGGCGGGAAGGGCCCGCATCGCATCGTCGGCATATTCCGTGATGTTGACGGTGATGTTGCCGCCGTTCCGTTCGGCCCAGCCCTTTTGCCAGAGATATCCGGCCACCTCCGCGACCTTGTCGATCTCGGACTTCAGCGCGGGATAGTTATCCAGTATGCTTTTTTTCATGGCAGCGAATGGTTTGTTTTCCGGGCAGCGCTAGAGCAGCTGCGGCAGGAAAGAGGAAACGATCAGGACCAGCAGACCCGCCACCAGGATGGCGATGGTCTTTTTCGAACAACCTTTCCATTCCTTGAGAAGGATGCCCCAGACATTGCTGAAGGTCACGTTCAGGGACTGGAGGATGCACCAGGAGAAGGCCAGGAGCACGGCCGACCCGGCCAGGAAGCCCTTGCCCAGGGCGAGGCCGAAGAACTGGCTGTACCACAGCAGGCCGGCCAGGCAGCAGAACAGCAGGTTATTGACATACAAATCCTTGCGCTTGTAGTCACCCCAGGTCTTGTTGCGGCTGTTCTGGTAGAAGCAGTAGCAGGCGTTGGTCAGGAAGCCGCCCAAGGTCACCAGGAACGTAGCCGGCAGGGTCTTGAAGATTTCCGGCGTCGCACCCCAGGTCAGTTTCTCGCCGAAGCCCAGGCCGATGGCGAAGCAGGCGCTCATGAAACCGGCAAGCAGGGCCACCAGGATGCCTTTCCCGAAATTGAAATCCTTGACGGCGGACTTCGCGTCCTCCCCCGCCTCTGCCGCTTTCCGGGCACCCGCCCAGCCGATGACGGCGATGCCGAGAAGCGTTACGACGACCCCCACGATCACGGGACCGGTCAGGTCACCGGTCTTGCCCGTGAACACCGGCGTCAGGATGGTGCCGAGTCCGGCGCAGGTTCCCAGTGCGATGCTCTGGCCGAGCGCCACGCCCAGGTAGCGCATCGACAGGCCGAACGTCAGGCCGCCCACGCCCCACAGCACGCCGAAGAACATGGTCAGCAGCGTTTCCTTGGGATTCGCCGCGAACAGTCCGAAGAGGGACTCCCCTGCCGGCACGGCCAGCAAGGCGCCCAGCAGCGGGAAAACCAGCCAGGCGAACACGCCCTGGACGATCCAGTAACTCTCCCAGCTCCAGTCACGGATCTTGTTGATCGGCACGTAGCTGCTGGACTGGCAGAAGGCGCCGACCGCGATGATCAGCAGTCCGATGAAAATTTCCATGGCAGCTTACCGTTTGGAGGTTACCTCGCGCTCATAGCGCTCGATCTCAGGGATGAAATCCTCGCCCACCGGCACGCCGTTCTTGTAGTTGAAATAATCGAACACGGCGCCGAACGGCAGCGTCTTGGCCTCCTCGAGGAGGGCCAGGCGCTGGAATCCGCGGCCGGTATCTTCGTATTCACGCAGTTTAGCCAGCGGTTCGAGCAAGGCGCTGAGGACGCACTTCTGGGTGGCACGGGTGCCGATCACATAGGCGCCGATGCGGTTGATGGCGGCGTCGAAATAGTCCAGGCCGATGTGGCAGCGGTCCAGGGCATCCGCACGGACCATTTCCTTGAAGAGGTCGAGGGTCTGGTCGTTCATGATGGTGACATGGTCGGAGTCCCAGCGGACCGGGCGGCTGACATGGAGCATCAGTTCCGGGACGAAGAGCAGCAGCGAAGCCACCATGTCCGAGACATTCTCGGTCTGCTCGTAATGGCCGGTATCGAGGGTGTACATCAGTTTGCGCGTAGCGCAGTAGCCGGCGACGAAATCATGGCTGCCGACGGTATAACTCTCCAGGCCGATGCCGAACAACTTGGCTTCCAGGCAGGTTTTCATCCCCGGGAGGTCCTCCTTGAGGATTTCGTCGAGGGATTCGGCGAAGATCCGGCGATAGCGCATGCGCTCGACCGTCAGGTCCTTGGAGCCGTCGTGGACCCAGATGTTCATGATGCAGGGATCGCCTTGCGCCTTGCCCATCGCGTCGGCGATGCGGCGGCAGCGCCTGGTGTGCTCGATCCAGAATTCGCGGATGGCCGGATCCGGGCTTGCCAGACTCAGGTCGCCGCTCTTGGGATGGCCGAAGGACGTGGAGTTGAAATCCAGTTTCATGTCGTTTTCCTTCGCCCACTCGATCCAGCTTTGGAAATGTTCGACGCCGCACTGGTCGCGGTCCACGAACTTCCCGCCGAAGTCGCCGTAGATCTCATGCAGGTTGAGCCGCTGGGTACCGGCCAGCAGGCTTTTGGCGAACTTCACGTCCGCACGTACCTCGTCGATGTCACGGGCACGTCCCGGGTAGTTGCCGGTGGTCTGGATGCCGCCGGAGAGCCCGGCCTTGCTTTCGAAGCCGATCACGTCGTCTGTCTGCCAGCAATGCAGGGATATCGGGGTCTTTTCCAGGGTCGCGACGGCTTTGTCGGTATCCACGCCCAGGGCCGCATAGCGTTCCTTCGCGATTTCGTACGATTTGAGAATCTGTTTTTCAGTCATGATACTATGTTGTTAACTATTTGTCGGATAAAAAGTCCTGACAGAGAACGCATCCGCGATCATCCGGCGCATTTCCCAGCGGTCCCTGACCAGCCCGGCCGCCTTGGCCTGGACCATGACATTGCCGATGGCGGTCGCCTCGGTCGGACCGGCCACGACCGGGATCCCGAGGGTATCCGCCGTCAGCTGGTTCAGGTAATCGTTGGCGGAACCGCCGCCGATGACATGGAGTTTTTCAATCCGGAACGGTGCAAAGTCCCGGAGCATGTCCAGGACTTCCTTGTACCGGCGGGCCAGACTGTGGTAGATGCAGCTGACCATTTCCGCGTCGTTCTCCGGAACGGGCTGTCCGGATCCGGCGAGGGCGGCCTTGATTTCCTGGTCCATGTCGGCGGGATTGGCGAAACGGGGGTCGTCCGGATCGATGCGTCCGGGAAACGCCGCCGCGGATCGGGCCATGTCCGTCAGCATGGAATAGGTATACTCCCGTCCCTGGGCCTTCCACGACTTGCGGCACTGTTCCAGCAGCCACATGCCGGTGATATTCTTCAGGAAACGTGTCGTGCCCTCTATACCGCCTTCATTGGTGAAATTCAGGCGGGCGGACTCCGCATTGATGACCGGTGCCGGGGTCTCGATCCCCATCAGGCTCCAGGTCCCGCTGCTCAGATACGCGAACCGTTCGTCCGAGGCCGGAACGGCGGCGATGGCCGAAGCCGTGTCATGGCCCGCGACGGCGACCACCGGGACTTCCCCGATTCCGGTCGCATCTGCGATGGCTTTCCGGAGCGTGCCGACCACGGTTCCCGGCTGGACGACGGGCAGCAGCACGTCGCCGCGGACCCCGATCCGGCCGAGGATAGACTTGTCAAACTGCCGGCTCCGCTGGTCCATGAGTCCGGAGGTGGAAGCATCCGTATACTCGCAGACTTCGTTTCCTGTCAGCATCCAGGACAGGAGATCCGGCATGAACAGGATCTCCTGGGCGCCGGCAAGCGGAGCGAACCCCTCGCGCGTCTGCGCATACAGTTGGAAGATGGTGTTGAAGTCCATGATCTGGATGCCGGTCGCGGCATACAGTTCCTCACGCGGAAGGGTCTCGAAGACTTTCTCCGGAATGCCGGCCGTATACGGGTCACGGTACGCGCGCGGAAGTCCCAGCAGTGTCCCGTCCGGAGCGACACAACCGAAATCCACTCCCCAGGTATCAATCCCAATTGAATTGATTTTCAGTCCATTATGCGATATGTTGGAGAGGCACTCCAGAAAATGCTCATAGATGGAATAGACATTCCAGTAATATCTCCCGCCGATCTCAAGGATCTGGTTCTGGAAGCGGCACACCTCCTCCATCCGGAAGGAGCCGTCCGCAAACGTCGCCAGGATCCCGCGGCCGGAAGTCGCTCCGCAGTCGACGGCCAGGAAAGTAT
>JBGUXJ010000062.1:0-2357 GCA_045222055.1 Candidatus Cryptobacteroides sp.
CACAGGCCGATGTTCTGGATCCAGAAAATCAACGCATAGGCGGAACCGATAACCTTGGAATCGACCAGTTTCGGGACGGACGGCCACAGGGCGGCGGGGACCAGCGAGAAACTGGCGCCGAGGACGAGGATGGTCACATAAGCCACGATGGCACCGCCGATGGCATTGCCCTTGAAAGCGGGAAGCACGAAGGCGAAAGTCAGGTGGCAGGCGATCAGCAGGATGGAGCCCAGCACCAGCATCGAGGCGCCCCTGCCCTTATGATCCAGGTAGTTGCCGAGGATCGGGGTGATCAGGACGGCCAGCAGCGGGAACACGGCGAAAATCGATTCGGCGCTCTGGCGCATGTAACCCATGTAGCAGTAGACGACCAGCGCGACGATCGAAATCCCGAGGAAGACATATTTGCGGGTCTTCTGCTTCTGGAAATTGCTGATGAAACCGGCGGCTGCCACCACGAGCATGATGATATACTGGACGATGGTCACGCTGGATCCGGCCCAGAAGGAATCGGCACCCGGTTCCGTCAGGGTCAGGTTGCACTGGAGCATGTTCACGGCATATTTCTGGAACGGGAAGATCGCGCTGTAATAGAGGACGCAGAGCAGGGCGACGATCCAGAAACCGCCGTCCCTGAGGATCCGGCCGATGTCACTGACCTTGAACGGGTCGTCCTTCTCTTCGGCTTCGCCGGTCTGCTCGTCCAGTTTCTTGTCCATGAAGAAATAGACGATGCACATGATCAGGGCGATGCAGAGGAGCACGACGCCGAAGGCGACGGAACGGGAGACGTCCACGTGTCCGCCGAGCTTGGCGAAGAACGGCGAGAAGATCATGCAGGTCGCCACGCCGAGACGAGCCAGGGCCATCTCGGAACCCATCGCGAGCGCCATCTCATGTCCCTTGAACCATTTGACGATACCGCGGCTCACCGTGATGCCGGCCATTTCGCAGCCGCAGCCGAAGATCATGAAGCCGCAGGCGGCGAGTTTCGCCGACGCCGGCATGCCCCGGTAGAAGGGAGAAACGCCCAATTCGTCAAACAAGGGGATGTAATTCAGATGATTCGTGAACCAGGTCTCCAGCCCGCTTCCCATGAAAGAAGTGCTGACGGCATACCATTTGACGATGGCGCCGACCAGCATCACCGCGGCCGAAAGGACGGCGGTGAAGCGGACGCCCATCTTGTCGAGGATGATGCCCGCAAAGATCAGGAAGAAGACGAAGACATTGAGGAACACCTCGGATCCCTGCATCGTGCCGAAGGCCGTGGAGTCCCAGCCGCGGGTCTCCTGCATCAGGTCCTTGATCGGGGACAGGATATCCATGAAGATGTATGAGCAGAACATCGCCAGCGCCAGCAGAAGCAAGGCGGTCCAGCGCATGGCTGCAGAATCACGCAACGTTTTTTGGATGGTTTCTGACATAGTATAGTTTATTACAATTATTCTATCCAGTCCGCTAAGGTAACCATTTTTATCCAAAATTTTTCCATCTCGGAAGAAATCCGTATCTTAGTGGTCCCGTTTTATGTACGAAATCTTAGACCATATCGACTCCCCTGCCGACATCAAGCGGCTCGACATGGACGGACTCCGCCGGCTGTGCGCTGAGATCCGGGACTACATGGTTCGCTGCTGCGCCGTCAACCCCGGGCACCTCGGATCCAGTCTCGGTGCCGTGGAACTCATTGTCGGCCTGCATTATGTCTACGACACACCCACGGACAAACTGGTCTTTGACGTCGGCCACCAGGCCTATGCCCACAAAATCATCACCGGCCGGCGGGAAGCTTTCCGTGGCAACCGCACGAAAGACGGGATCAGCGGTTTCCCGAAACGCTCGGAAAGCGAATACGACGCCTTCGGGACCGGGCACTCCTCGACCTCCATTTCCGCCGCCCTCGGCTTTGCCGAAGCGGCGCGGATGCAGGGCCGCAAGGAAAAGGTCGTCGCCCTGATCGGGGACGGTGCGCTGACGGGAGGGCTGGCATTCGAAGGACTCAACAATGCCGGCGACAGCGCCGCGGACCTGCTGGTCATCCTGAATGACAACAACCAGTCCATCGACTCCAATATCGGCGCGCTCCACGAATCCCTGCTCCGCGTGACGACCAGCGGCAAATACAACCGGCTCAAGACGGCGGTATGGGACCTCATCGGCGAAAGCAAGTTCAGGGACTGGCTCCAGAAAATCACCAAGGACACCAAATCCAACCTGGTACGCAAATCCGGCGGCGCCATCTTCGAATCCCTGGGTTTCCGGTATTTCGGTCCCATCGACGGGAACGACATCGCCCAGGTCGTGGATACGCTGCGCCGGCTCCACTCCCTGCGCGGCCCGCGCATCCTGCATGT
>JBGUXJ010000063.1:0-6169 GCA_045222055.1 Candidatus Cryptobacteroides sp.
GATTGTCTAGGGAATCAGCGTCTTGAGGGTTTCCGCATCCGGAGCCATGACGACCTTGCATTCGTCGTCAAGGTACATCGTCGCACCCTCGCCGCTCTTGTAGACGGGCCACTGCGGCAGGCAGTCGACATTCGGATTGCCCGTACGCATGAAGGCGAGCAGGGCGGCGGACATCTTGTCGGCCAAAGCGCGCGGACGGGCGCCGCCGCCGGTGTGGGTCAGCATCAGGTCCGTATTCCGGAACCAGAAGCAGATGTCCAGGCAGTGGAACGCGCCCTTTTTGCCGTCGAACAGCGGAGGATTGAAACCGAAGCAGGCCAGCCAGACCGGGGCGTCCTGGCCGCTCTTGGCCTCGACCGCCGGGCGCATCCGTTCACTGCCGGAAAGTTCTCCGCTGGTTGCGCAGAAGATCATCGGCACTTTGTTGGAAGGCGTCTCAGTATCCTGATAAAAGGTCCCCATCGGGATGTGGAAGCCGTCGCCTACGGGACCGAAAGCGCCGCGCATCATACCGTTGTTATGGTCCTTCATGAATTCCTGCGCACAGGCGTTGGCGAGATCGATGTAGTCCATCCAGGGCATGGCCTGGAGTTTCGCCATGCCGCCGGCCTTCCGGGCGATCAGTTTGCCGAGTTCGGCGCTGAAGTTCGAATCGATGGCAGACGTGATGTTGCCGCTCAGGGCGACCGCCTGCTTGAAAAGGCCCTGGGTCTCGGCCATGGCGACCAGGGTGCATACCTTGGCGCCGCCGCCGGACTGGCCCATGATGGTCACGTTGGCAGGATCGCCGCCAAAGTTCCCGATGTTGTCACGGACCCATTTGAGTGCGGCCACGATGTCCAGGATACCGGCGTTACCGGAATCGGCGAAAGCCGGATCGACCGCGGAGAAATCCGTGAAGCCGATAGGACCGAGACGGTGGTTGAGCGAGACGAATACGACATTCCCGTCACGGCTCAGATTCTCGCCGTTGTATCCGTCCTGCTCGATACCGTTGCCGGAGGTGAAGCCGCCGCCGTGGATCCAGACAAGGACCGGACGTTTCGATCCGTCCAGGCCGGGTGTCCAGACATTGAGCCGGAGGCAGTCCTCGCTGACGTCGTCATAGTTCCAGTGGTCAGCGAAGGTTCCGAACGTGTTGCCATATTTGCCGGCCGTTTTCTGCGGGGCGGAATTGCCGTAGTAAACGGCGGGGCGGACGTCGTCCCACGGCTCGGGCGGCTGCGGTGCGCGGAAGCGGTTTTCGCCGGAAGCGGGAGCGCCATACTGGATCCCGAGGAAAGTATAGACGTTCCGGAGGATGTAGCCCCGGACTTTTCCATACTGGGTCGGGGCAATGGCGATATCCTCTCCGATGAATAACTGCTGGGCATCCGGATCGATTCCGCCGGTATTCTTTCCGGAAGGAGATCCACAGGCGCAGAGTCCCGCCGCCAGCACGGCCGGGATCATCCATCTGCTGATTTTCAACATCATTGCGTTATTGGTTTTTGGTCTTTCTGCGGATAGTATCACGAATGCAAAAATATCCCAAACCGTTTTAAGCATTTCTCCGAAATGGGCTTAATGTTCGCCCGCGCGTTGAGCGACCGTGCGAAATCGCCACGCAGCTCTACCAAATGTTCAAATGCATACTTTTTCCTGTTCTTCTTGCCGAATTCCTGAAACTTTGTCTATTTTTGTATCCCGCTGACCAGCAACTTCAAGAATGAAAAAACTGTCGCTATCCTGTCTCGTCGCACTGGCTGCCGTGCTGACATCCCCCGCCCAGGAGTGGACACCCCCGGTTTCTACATCCCTGTCCAATCCTATGCACACGTCGCTTGCACAAGGGACGGACGGTTTCCTGTGGGTCGGCACACGGCGTGGCCTGAACCGCTTCAACGGCTCCGTTTTCAAAATATACTATCAAGGTGACAGCACAGCCCTTACCTCGGACCGCATTTTCTCCCTCTGTCCGGATACGGACGGACGCATGTGGGTCGGCACGGAAGCCGGTATCGACCTGATCCAAGACTCGAAAGTCATCCGCCGCTCCTTTCCGAAATTCAATCCGGTCACGAGCATTCTCAATTATGACCGCGACCACTTGTTGTTCGGAAGCCAGCTGGGTGTCTGCCTGTATGACAAGGAAACCGGTGAAAGTTCCACCGTTTATGACGCACCCCGGTTCACCTACAGCCAGGCCCTTCTCAAGACTCCGGAGGGAAATGTCATCGTAGCCGGCCGCAGCAACCGCCCCGTAATCGCCGTCCTGGACCAGAATTTCGAACCGATCCGGGATTTCGACATAACCGCCTCCGGAAATATCAACGGGATGGCCTTGGGGCCGGACGGGACGCTTTTCGTCGCAACCGACAAAGGACTGCGGGCCTGGTCTCCGGAAGGAGAACGGCTTCCTGAATGGGGGCGGCTCCTTGAAAAAGCGACCGGTTCAGCCGAACCGCTCGTCGTCTTCCTGGCAACAGACCCCCGCACCAGCCATCTGATAGTCGGTGTCTCGGATCACGGAATCTATGACATTTCCCTGGAAGACCATCGAATCCAGCAGAACTGGTTCGAATTCTCCTTGTCCGGAGTCCGGAAGGCAGATTGCCTGCTTAATCAAGAGGCGATCTGGCTGGCGACCGATCAGTCAGGGCTGATCCACCGGTCTCGCAACAGCAACACCACGGTAGTCCGGATCCCGAACCTGCCGCCACAGGATGCCGTCTCCCATCTGATCGGCTGGCAGGAAGGCATGACGCTTGTCCAAACGCAGAAAAAACTGCTGCTCATGAACACGGCGACCGGAGTCACCCGGGATATCACGCCGGCATTCTTTTCTTCCGAGAAAATCATCAACCAGGCCTGGATAGACCGTCAGGGAAATCTCTGGGTCATCTACAATTTCGAGACCTTGTATAAATTCAGGATCGGGACCGACCGGCTGCAGTCCCTTTCCTCCTGGCCGCTGACCGGTGTCCGTACCCTCTGGGAAAATGAAGACGGCAGCATGAGTTTCATCCAGGAAGGGCGGATCCATACGATCCGGGACGGCGTGCAGACAAGCCGCCCCATCAGTCGTACAGGAGAGTATTGGCGGGTCATGCCGACCTGGACGGGTAAGACATTCTTCCTGGACAGAGACAAGGCGTACCTATATACGAAAGACGGGCTTTTCCTTGATGTCCCTGTCTCCATTTCCGCACCGAACTCCCTTACGGAAGACACACAAGGCCGTCTATGGATCGGCACTTCCAATTCCGGACTGGTCTGCTATGATCCCCAGAACCAGACTGCGACGGAAATCACGACCAAAGACGGTCTCCCCGACAATGCCATCCGTGCCATTCTGCCCAGTGAATACGGAGTCTGGGTCAGCATGCGGAACGAAATCGCATTCATCGGCAATGACCTGGCTGACATCATCCGGTACAAGCCTGACGAAGGTGAGGCCATCGACTTTGTCAACAATGCCGCCATGCGCCTGCCCGGCGGAGACGTCCTGTTCGGAGCCAACGAGCAGGTCATCATCGTACATCCCGACCGGATTGTCCAGTCCGAAAAGGTTTCGGCATCCCTGGATGCATTGCTGGTCAACAACCGGCCGATGGAGATACCGGAAGGAGAACTGGAACTGGACCACAAACAGAACCTTGTCGTCTTCTATTATTCCGCCATGGACTTCGACCAAGGGAGCCAGTTGTCCTATGAGCACAAACTTGTCGGACACGACAATCAATGGGCCAAGGCCGGCCATTCCCTCCGTGCCTTCTATTCCAACCTGGACCCCGGCAAATACCAGTTCCTGGTCAAAGTCCAGACTCCGGACGGCGTCTGGCAGGAAGAGAAGGAACTGCTCAGCATCCGGATCCATCCGGCCCCCTGGCTCTCCTGGCCGGCGAAACTGGGTTATGCCCTGCTGGGGCTGACGCTCCTTGTCCTGACCATTACACAGGCCCGCCGCATACGACGCAACAAGGAGCGGGCGGAACGCGCGGAAATGGAAAAAGTCCTCGGCGAACAGATGAGCCGTGACAAGACGGACTTTTTCATGAACATTTCCCATGAATACCGGACGCCGCTTTCCTTGATCTACGGCCCCGCCCGTGATCTCGCCCGCAACAACAATCTCGACGCTCACGACCGACATCTGGTCCGCCTGATCGAACGGAACGCCGAGAAGATGATGACCTTGACCGAACAGGTCGTCAACTTCGACAAATTCTCCCGGTCCACCGACCATCTCGCCGTCATGCAGACCGACCTGGGGGCAAAACTCGCCCGGATCGTGGAGAATTTCGACTATATCCGGGAACAGCGCTCCCTGGAAATCCGCTCGGACCTGCCCGACAACTTCAACGTATGGTGCGACCGGGACAAGATTGAGAAAATCTTCTTCAACCTGCTCAGCAACGCAGTCAAATACACGCCGGACGGCGGCAGCATCGACATCCGCCTGGCGTCCGTCCCGTCAGCCGAAGTCCGTGGACGATATGACCTGCCAGCCTCGGAATATGAAGGAAATTACGCGGAAGTTACAGTCAGCGATTCCGGCGTCGGTATCGACCAGGAAAAGATCGACCGGATCTTCCAGCGGTATGAACGGCTCGGCCAGAAGGTGGGCGACAAGGTCCCCGAAGGTCTCGGGCTCGGGCTCAACCATGTCTTGTACCAGATCGGGCTGCACCGCGGCGCCATCAGCGTCCGGCCGAACTATCCGGAGGGAACGACGTTCTCCTTTGTCATCCCGGCAGAGAAAGAGGCTTACGAGGGAGCCGATATCTGGCGCGAGGTCCCGGTTGAAGCCACCGGAAAGATTTCAGAGGCCGTCCCGATGGTCAATTCCGGGAAAGACCGCTCCCTGCTGATTGTCGAGGATAACGACGAGATGCGCTCATACCTGCATGAACTTTTCCATGAAAACTATAATGTCATGCTCGCCTCCGACGGCGACGAAGCGCTCCGTTTCATCCAGATCAGCGCACCGGATATCGTCATCAGCGATGTCATGATGCCGTACAAGGACGGCCTGCAGTTGTGCCGCGAACTCAAGAAGAATCCGGAATACTGCCACCTGCCCGTCATCCTGCTGACCGCGAAAACAGAAGCGACGGAGCACCTGGAAGGCCTCGGGGCCGGAGCCGACGCCTATCTGGGTAAGCCCTTCGATCCTGCCTATCTGCAGGCGCTGGTCCAGAACCTGCTGGACAACCGGCAACGCATCCAGACCACCCTGGGAGACAAGACCGCCGAGCAACTCGGATCCGTCCTTCCGGAACTGCCGGTCGGCTCACATGACAAGGCCTTCCTGGAGAAACTGTACGGATTGATCGAAGAACACATCTCGGAAGAAGATTTCAACGTCTCCTCCCTGGCCGGCATGATGGGCGTGAGCCGCAGCGGACTCTTCTCCAAGGTCAAGGCCCTGACCGGACAGTCTCCGCAGGAGTTCCTGACCGGATATCGCCTCGCCCGGGCCCGGGAACTGCTCCTGACGCACGAGCTCAACATCAGCGAAGTCGCCTACAAGGTCGGATTCTCCACCCTCAACGGCCTCTCCCGCGCGTTCAAGAACAAATACGGAGTGCCGCCCAGCGCCATTTAAGGCCGGACGGCACCCCGTCAGATTCCAAAGAAAAGATTCTATTTGAATACCTTCTGGCCGAAGTCGGTCAGGTAGAGCCGCCAGTTGCGCCAGATATGGCCACCGGGGGTCTCGTTGTACTCATACTTGAAGTTGTTGGCATCGAGCCACTGGCGGTACTGGGCCGAACTGTCATACAGGAAGTCGGTCTTGCCGATGGCGATGTAGTACAGGCTCGGCTTCGCACCAAAGACCGCCTTGATCCTGGCCGCATATTCCGGATTGTTATTCAGTCCGTCATACACATTCGGACGGGCACGGCGGTTTCCGCCGGCCGGAGCGGCCTGCTGCTGACGCGGGGCTGCGGGCTGCGGATTGGCGTTCGGAACGCTGAGGGCAGCGGAGAAAACGCCGATGTAACCGAACTTGCCGGGATTCAGGTTGGAGATCTGGAAGGTATGGCCGCCACCCATGGACAGGCCGCAGATCGCGGTGTTCTTCGGACCGGTCAGGACACGATAGTGGGTCTCGACATACTTCATGACATCCGGGAAGCTTTCCGGGAAACTGGCACGTCCGCCGCCGCGGTTCATCGGATCG
>JBGUXJ010000064.1:0-4623 GCA_045222055.1 Candidatus Cryptobacteroides sp.
CCATCTCCCTCGTTGACATCCTTTCCAAGTACAACAAGAAATAATTGACCCTTTAGCCAACCTTTGAATAATGAAAAATCTGAATAAAATATTCAAATGGCTCATGTTGGCGCTGATCCTCATCGGTGTTGCTATCCTCGTATGGGGTTTCATGAAGGGTTATCCGGGAACTCCGTCCGCCGATAACGGCACGGTCGATCCCCTCCTGTACTGGGCATATGCGCTCTTCGGCATCGCGATCTTCTGCATCGTCGTGTTCGGAATCGCCATTGCAGCCGTCAACAATCCCAAGAGCCTTGTGAAGCTCGGCATCGGCGTCGTCGCCGTGGCTGCCATCTGCTTCCTCGTCTACCTTGTTTCCAAGGGTGAACCGGCCGTCGGCCTGCTTATCGAGCAGCCTTCTACCTCTACCCTCAAACTTACGGACACCATCCTGAATCTCACCTACCTCGCCGGCGGTCTTGCGATCGTTGCCATCGTTGTCGGTGAAATCCTCAGCGCGATCCGTAACAAATAGTATCGGATATGGCTAAGAAATCAACACCAGCGTTAAATACAAGTTCCACGGCGGACATCGCGTTCCTCCTGCTCTGCTACTTCCTCATGACTACCACCATGGGGTCCCAGACGGGTCTTTCGCGCCGTCTCCCGCCGATGCCTGATCAGAATCAGCAGCAGGTGGACCAGAAGGTTAATCGTCGCAATATCATCATTGTGAAGATCAACTCTGCTGACAGGATTCTCGCCGGTAGTGAGCCTATCGAAGTTAGCCAGCTTAAGGACAAGATCAAGGAATTCCTTTCCAACCCTGCCGACGACCCGAATCTCCCGGAAAAGGAGATGCAGGACATCGAAGGTTTCGGCCAGTATCCGGTCTCCAAGGGTGTCATCTCCCTGCAGAATGACCGTGGTACCAGCTACCGGGCGTACATCGCCGTTCAGAACGAGCTTGTCAAAGCCGTCAACGAACTCCGTGATGACTTCTCCCGCAACAATTATGGAAAAGCGTTCAACAGTCTCAGTGAGGACAAGCAGGACATCGTGAAGAAAGCGATCCCGCAGAACATCTCCGAAGCCGAGCCGAAGGACGTAACCAAGAAATAATAGGAGGATAGAACTATGTCAAAATTCAAACAAGGTGCAAAGAAAGAGACTCCGGGCATCAGCTCCGGTTCCCTCTCTGATATCGTGTTCATGCTTCTGTTCTTCTTCATGGTTACGACCCAGATGCGAGACACTGAGAACAAGGTTATGGTCAAGCTTCCTGAAGCTTCAGAAGTTGTGAAACTTGAAAGAAAAGACCTCGCTTCTTACATCAACATCGGTCCGCCTACCCGCGCTCTGCAGGCCCAGTACGGTACTGATGCCCGTATCCAGCTGAACGATTCTTTCAAGACCGTCGACGACATCCGCGACTTCATCGCCGCCGAGCGTGATGCGATGAGCGAAGGTGACCGTGCGTTCATGACGACTGTTATCAAGGGTGACTCCGATGTCCGTATGGGTATCATCACGGATGTGAAGCAGGAGCTCAGACGTTGCTCCGCCCTCAAGATCATGTACCAGGCCAGAAGGGCAGAAGAATAAGCTGCCGCGCCAAAATGAGAAAAGCAGTTCCTTCGGGGACTGCTTTTTTTATGTATTCCAGGGGCTTCCATGGGGATTTCGACGGAAAATGACTATATTTGCATGATTCAGTATATAATCTCGAAAGAACCATCAGGAATATGGAGAAACTCGTCAGAACGAAGGTCAAGGATCTGCTCTGCGCAGCTCCCGGCCAGGAAGTGCTCGCCAAAGGTTGGGTGAGGACGAAGAGAGGAAACAAACAGGTTAAATTCATCGCACTTAACGACGGTTCCACCGTTAACAATATCCAGGTCGTCGCGGACACTTCACTCTTCGACGAGGAACTCATCAAGAAGATTACGACCGGTGCCAGCATCGGCGTGACCGGCTATCTCGTCGCATCCGTGGGAAGCGGCCAGGCGGTGGAGATCCAGGCCAAGTCCATCGAGGTCTACGGCGAATGCGATCCGATGCGTTTCCCGCTGCAGAAGAAGGACACTTCCCTGGAATATCTCCGCACGGTCGCGCACATGCGCCTGCGCACCAATACGTTCGGTGCCGTGCTCCGCATCCGCCACGCCATGGCTTTCGCCATCCACAAATTCTTCAACGACAAGGGGTTCGTCTATCTGCACACCCCGCTGATCACCGAATCTGACGCAGAAGGCGCCGGCGATATGTTCCAGGTCACCACCATGGACCTCAAGAACATCCCGCTCGACAAGAAGGGCAACGTGGACTTCTCCCGTGACTTCTTCGGCAAGAAGACCAGCCTGACCGTCAGCGGACAGCTGGAAGGCGAACTGGGTGCCACCGCCGTCGGTGAGATCTACACCTTCGGCCCGACGTTCCGCGCCGAGAATTCCAACACCCCGCGCCACCTGGCGGAGTTCTGGATGATCGAGCCGGAAATGGCTTTCTATGACATCAACGACAACATGGTCCTCGCCGAGGAATTTGTCAAATACCTGGTCCAGTATGCGCTGGACAATTGCAAGGACGACCTGCAGTTCCTCAACGACAAGTATGACGACGGTCTCATCGCCCGCCTGCAGAGCGTGCTGGGCATCGACTTCCAGCGTGTCACCTATACCCAGGCCGTGGAGATTCTCGAGCAGGCCGTCGCGAACGGCCAGCAGTTCGAGTATCCGGTCCACTGGGGCACGGATTTCCAGAGCGAGCATGAGCGTTACCTGGTCGAGAAGCACTTCGGCAAGCCGGTCATCCTGATCGATTTCCCGAAGGACATCAAGGCCTTCTACATGAAGCAGAACGAAGACGGCCGGACCGTCCGCGGCATGGATGTGCTCTTCCCGAAGATCGGCGAGATCATCGGCGGCAGCGAGCGTGAATCCTCCCTGGAGAAACTCGAGAAGCGCATCGAGGAACTCGGCATGAGCCGCAAGAACCTCGAGTGGTACATCGACACCCGCCGCTACGGTACCGTTCCGCACAGTGGCTTCGGCCTCGGTTTCGAGCGGTTGTTGCTCTTCGTGACCGGCATGGCGAACATCCGCGACGTCATCCCCTTCCCGCGCACACCGAAAAACGCTGAATTCTAAAATATCCGTCCTATGTTAGTTATCGGCATCGCCGGCGGGTCCGGCTCAGGAAAGACAACGGTCGTCAAGGCCATCACCAAGCAACTCGACGGCAGGGTCGTCGTGATTCCGCAGGACTCCTATTACAAGGACAGCAGCCACCTGCCGATGGAGGAACGTCTCAAGATCAACTTCGACCATCCGGATGCCATTGACTGGAAACTGCTCTGCCAGCAGATCCGTGAACTCAAACAGGGCAAGACGGTCCAGCAGCCGGTATATTCCTACCTGACTTGCTCCCGGTCCAAGACCGAGACCGTGACGGTCGAGCCGGCCGATGTCATCATCGTGGAAGGGATCCTGATCTTCACGTGCAAGGAACTCCGCGACCAGATGAACATGAAAGTGTTCGTGGATGCGGACGACGACGACCGCCTGATGCGGATCATCGTCCGGGACATCGCAGAACGCGGCCGTACCATCTCCACGGCAATCGAGCATTATACGGAGACCGTGAAGCCGATGCATCTGCAGTTCATCGAACCGAGCAAGCGGTATGCCGATATCATCGTTCCGCAGGGCGGTCACAACAAGGTGGCGATCGAGGTCATGTCCGCGACCATCGAGCGGTACCTCGGACCCCGTAAATAACCGTCCATGAAACTGTCCGGAGAAGATAAGGCAGGATTGTATATCACCGTGATCGTGCATCTCACGGTGATTATTATTTTGCTGCTCACACAGATCGGAGCCCTGCTGCAGCGGGAGAATTCGTTCGTGCTGGACTTCACGCGGCAGGAAGAGGAAGAACGTCTCGCCGAGATTGAACGGCAGAAACAGGAGGAAGAGGACTTCGAAGGAGAGATCACCCGGCGGGTCATGGAACTCCTGGCAGGCCAGTCCGCGACGACTTTCCGGAACATCGTCACGGACCGGGGACAGCTCAAGGACGACCGGGGCACGGATGCGGCGCAGTTGTACGAGGATGCAGAGCGGCTGGCACAGGAACTCCGGGACGGAATCGTTCCGGATGAGCCGGAGCAGGATTATGTTGCGGTCAGCAAGCCTGCCGAGCCGGCCAGGAAGGAGGTTCGGGAGTACAGCGGTCCGTCGGTGGTATCGTACTATCTGGAAGGCCGTAAGGCCAGCAAACTGCCGATTCCCGCCTATCGCTGCTATGGCGGCGGAATGGTCACGGTGCTGATCAGCGTAGACAATGCCGGAAATGTCATGGCGGCCAAGGTTCAGGAGGATGGCTCAACGGATGACAAGTGCCTCCGGGAATTCGCCGTGCGGGCTGCCCGGATGTCCAAGTTCTCCTCCGATCCCAAAGCGCCGGCGCGTCAGGCCGGCAACATCGTCTATCAGTTCATCGCGCAGCGATAAAAGATTACAGATCGACTTTGGAGGGAGCGTCCAGGGCGATGCGGACCGTCTCGTCAACCGGAAGGTAGAGTTTGTAGAACGCGTTGTCGCCCAGTTTGCTGTAGCGGCCGACAAGGGCCCGGAGCTG
>JBGUXJ010000065.1:0-3808 GCA_045222055.1 Candidatus Cryptobacteroides sp.
GGACGGTCCGGACAGTCTCGGGGTACGGGTTCCGTCCCGGCTGGCGCGGATGCTGGGCCTTTCCGCCGGGGACCGGCTGCTGACCTATTTCGTGGGGGAGCGGGTGAAAGTCCGCAATTTCCATGTCACGGACATCTATCCGAGCATCCTGTCCGGAGATGAAAACCTGGTGGTCTTCGCCGGGCTGTCCGACATGCAGCGCCTGAACGGCTGGTCTTCCGACGAGGTTTCCGCCGTCGAACTTGCGCTTGCGGACAAGCGCAACGCGGCCCTGGAGGAGATGACGGACCGGGTCGGAACGCTGGTCCTGCTCTCGACGCCGGAAGACGAGGATGCCCCGCTGGCTTCTTCCGCCATCCACAAGTATCCGTCGATCTTCTCCTGGCTGGACCTGATCGACCTGAATGTCGTGATGATCCTAGTCCTGATGACCATCGTGGCCGGGTTCAACATGATTTCCGGATTGCTGATCCTGCTGTTCCGCAACATCTCCACCATCGGTACGCTCAAGTCCATGGGCATGACCGACAGGGCCATCTCGGAGGTCTTCCTCCGTGTGGCCGCTAACCTGGTTTTCAAAGGGATGCTGATCGGGAACGCCATCGCCCTGCTGTTCTGCCTGGTGCAGGGAACGACCCGGCTGATCCGGCTCAATCCGGACAATTATTTCGTTTCTTTCGTGCCGGTGCACGTCAATCCGTTGCTGATCGTGGGGGCGGACGTGGTCTCTTTCGCCGTGATCCTGCTGCTCCTGCTGATTCCCTGTCTCTTCATTTCCCGCGTGGATCCCGCCACGACCGTGCGCGCGCAATAACTACGGCGCCAGGGTGCAGAACGCTTCGTAGAGGGATTCGATGTCTTCGATGTACCGGATGGTCTCGAAGCCTTGGAACATGCCCAGCTTGACCGTATCGACCTGCAGGATCGACTCGTCGCGCATGTCCGGGATGACCTCCAGCAGTTCCGACCACCGCGTATGCGGCTTTCCGGCGTACGCGGCGTAGTTGAGGATGTCTTTCAGGCGTCCTTCGCCGGCGTTGTAGGCGGCGAGGGTGAAGCGCATCAGTTCCTGCGGGTCGGCCGCATCGCCGTCAAACATGTTCTGCAGCCGTTTCAGGTATTCGCAGGCGGCCCGGAGGTTCTCTTCCGGGTCCAGCATGTCGTCGGTGTGGTGCTTGCGTGCGGTATGCGGCATCATCTGCATCAGCCCTTCCGCGCCGCGGGGGGACCGGAGTTCGATGTGGAACTTGGACTCGTTCCAGACGAGGGCCGTCAGCATGCGCCAGTCCCAGCCGATGGTGTCGGCGTATTTCCGCAGAAGGTCGTCATAGGGGCTCAGCGGTGTCCCGACACGGCCGGCCTCAACGCGCTTGTAGGGCTCGTAGGAGGGCTTGAACCGTTGACAGGCAGAAGTATAGGCCTTGGTGCCCTGGAACTGTCCCAGCCAGACGTTGACGGTACGGATCAGTCCGTCACGGGTGTCCCGGATGATCCAGACGGTGCTGTCGGGCAGGACCGGCGTGGAGAAGAAGGTCTCAGGGATGACGATGGAGTCCCGGAAAGGCAGGATGACCATGTCGACGCTGTCTGCCATCAGACTGTCCAGGGGATAATCGTGGCGGGTCAGGAAGATGTCCGGAATGCAGGGGGTTCCTTCGCCGAGGTTCTCGAGGAGTTCATAGTTGAATCCGGCGCTGTACGTCATGGTGGGGGAGGTCCAGCCCCTGAGGGCGAGGGCGCAGCGGACGTATTCCGTTTCCGCCGGCGGCGTACGCTCCTGCTGTACCCGCTGCAGGAAACCGGGAACGGGAAGCGCCACGATGGACAGGGCCAGGTATCGGAAGAACTGCCGGAAGGACATGACGGGTCGGGTTAGAAGCCGTTGGCGCCGCCCATGCCGCCACCGATGCCGCCGAGCCCGTTGCGGAGGTTGCCGATGCCGCTTCCGGCACCCGCACCGCCGTTACCGGAGGAAGAGCCGCTGCTGGATCCGGCGCGGTTGCTGGCGCTCTGGTTCCTGTGCGGCTGGAGATAGAACGGCCACCAGATTCCGAACTTGAGGGCGCGCTGCGGCCGGATGAAACCGTGGGCGCTGAAGTAGTCCGCGGATTCAAGCGGCCAGCCCATGCCGGCATTGACCAGTTTGACGAAGATGGTCGCCCGTTTCCACTGGACGTTGATGAAGGCGTCGATGTACGGGCTCATGCCGTATTGTTCTTTCTTCTGGTTGTGGAACTGTCCGAGGGCCGGGCTGTAGGCCGGGGCATACCACTTTGTCGTTCCGGTGACATTGGCACCGATCTGCATCTGCATCACGTCCTTGCTGACGATGTCGAACTGCAGGTACCAGCGCAGGTTGGCGGCCACCAGCGGCAGGGGCATGACGTCCTCGTTGGAGGAGACCTGCGCGAGGATCCGGTTGTCAAAGTGGAACTTCCACAGGCGGAAATTCTTCGTGAGCGAGACTTTCGCGACGCTCATCGGCGTCGTGTTCTGCCGGACGACGCCGAGGGTGTCGTAATAGATGTTCTTGTCGAGGAGGGCATAGCCCGCCGCCAGTTCGAAGTCCAGGTGCGGAATGGCCAGTTTCCCTTCGATCTTGGTCGTGGAAATCTTTCCGAAGTCGTTCTCCCACTTGTAGTGGTTGGCGTACATGTGCTGGACGTAGAAGTCCGGTTCGTCCAGACTGGTCTCGAAGTGCGCGCTCAGACTGATGGGGCTCTTGCGGTGGCGCCGGAACGGGTAGAGGTCGAGCCGGGCGTCGGCCCGGATGCCCATGTCACCGAGTTCCTGGCCGAGGAAGGTGAAGTCGCCCTGGGCGTTCCAGTGGACGGCGTTGCGCAGCTGGCCGCCGACGCCGCCATAGAGATACGTGGAGTTCCAGGTCGTGTTGGACGGGCCGGTCAGGTACGTGTCCGGCGTGAAGAGATAGTGCTTCTGGATCCTGTTGCCGATGCCGACGTCGAGGGTGGAGACGAAGGCGTCGGCGGCCCAGGGTTGCAGCTTGGCGAAGATGCGGTTCTCCAGGCGCATGACGCGGATGGAGTCGTTGCTCTGGGTCGGGTTGAGGAAGAAGTTGCCGTGGTAGAAATTGCGGCCGACCTCGTCGGTGGCGGCGATGTTGTCGGTATAGATCTTCCGGAAGGTGGAGAACTCGCTGCTGTGGCCGATGAAGAAGGTCGTGACGTCGGTGTCGAGGCCTTCCGGGGCCGGGGCGGCGACGGTGTCCTTCTTGTGAAGCAGGTTCTTGATGAATGTCAGCGGGATACGGTAGGTCTGGTCGAGGAAGACGGTGTTCTTGACGACCTTCGTGTCGGCGTCGGTCAGGTTGACGGCGATTTCCCGGGAATTGACCGTGGTGTCACGGATCCAGAAATTGTCGGTGATGCCGCCGTTCTCGGCTTTTTCGATCTTGTTGTAGATGTAGCCGCCGTGGGCCTGGTAGCGTTTGCCGAGGAAGTTGGCGGCGGCGACGAAGGTGCGGTTGTCCGCATTCTCGCTTTCGAACATGCCGTTGGCGCCGAACCGGTCATATTCCAGCATCAGGTTGAGCGACGGGAAAATGTTCTGCGTCGTGAGGATGTGCAGTTCGGATTCTTCCCGTTCGGTGTTCGCGAAGTTGGTGCCCCAGTAGGCGAGTTCCGTGTACGGGGTCTTGGTGTTGTACAGCGGCAGGGTGGAGGGCGAGTAGGTCCAGGATTCGTACGGCGTATAGAACGAGACGCCGTTCTCGCTGCCGCGCTTCAGGAAGTCATACGTCTGCAGGGCCGATCCGGGCACGCCCAGCCAAGTGGCGTTCACGTCGCGC
>JBGUXJ010000066.1:0-4355 GCA_045222055.1 Candidatus Cryptobacteroides sp.
TAGTGAAAAATATCTGTTATCAGATGACGGGAATACGCTGACACTTATTGAGGTGGACCTTGAAACCGCGCCCCAGTTTAAAAAAATCGAGCATCCATAGCGGATGGCGGAATCGCCGTAGCCCACAGAAAAGATGAACGCCTCCCGATTCCCATCGGAAGGCGTTCGCAATTCTAACCTAAAACTTAACCTATGAAAAAACTATTCGACTGTTTCTATTGCAAGGTCTGTGCCAATGCGGAAACAGAAAGGTTGAAATTTCGGTCAAAAGGTCGGATTATTTAAATCGTTATTCGGTCTTTTCGGCTTCTGCCTCCGGAGCGGCGGGCTGAGAAGCGGGGTCAAGGGTGATTTTGACGATCTTGACCGGGCTCAGCGGGAGGTCGCGGTTGTTGGTGGAGACCTTCGCGATCTTGTCGATGACGTCGAGGCCTTCGACAGTCTCGCCGAAGACGGTATAGTCACCGTCAAGGGATGCGCAGGCGCGCTCGTCCTGGACCAGGTAGAACTGGGAGCCGGAAGATTCTTTCATCGGGTTGGCGGCATCGCCCCGGCGGGCGGCGGCGAGAGCGCCTTTCTTGTGCTTGTATTCAGGAACGAATTCGGCGGGGATGGTATAGCCCGGACCGCCGGTACCATACTGGGCGGCAGCGGTTTCGTCGCGGGTCAGCGGGTCGCCGCCCTGGATCATGAATCCGTCGATGACGCGGTGGAAAAGCAGGCCGTTGTAGAAGCCGGTGAGGGCGAGTTTCTCGAAATTCTCGCGGTGCTTGGGGGTCTTGCTGTAAAGCTTGATCTTCATGGTGCCGAGATTGGTCTCGACGATGAAGACGGGCTCCTCCGGGAGGAGCGGGATCAGGGTTTCAGCTTCTTTCATTTTCTGTTGGGTTTGGGCAAGTTCGATGGAGTCGAGGCGGGCTTTTTCCGCAGCTTCCGCTTCGGCCTTCTTGGCCTTGTTGTTGCCGCAGGCCATCATCATCGCCGCCATGCCGAGGCAGGCGAGGGTTTTCAGATAGATTTTCATGTTATACGGTTTTGACATTTGTTCACGCGAGACTACAAATGTACTTAAAATTGTTTATTTTTGTAGGAGAAATAACTCTAAAACACGAATACGAAATGCATTTCCGCTTCTTGGCGCTGATCCTGTCCATGGCCGCCGCCCTTTCCTGTTCTTCTCCCAAGGTTCCTGAAATCCATGTCATTCCCCAGCCGCAGCAAGTGACGGTCCTTCCCGGTGTCTTCAAGGTCAGCGGCGCTCCCGTCAGTTACGAGGGAGTGGACGCCCGTTCCAGGAAGCAGATCCAGAACTTCGCGACCCGCCTGACCGTCGTCACCGGCAAGCCGAGCCTGGTGTCCGAGACCCTGCAGGAAACCGGTTTCTCTTTTGCCCTGGATCCGACCCTGGCCCCCGAAGCCTATACGATCGACATCAGCACCAAGGCCGTCAAGGTCGCGGCCGCCGGTTTCAACGGCATCCTGTATGCCATCCAGACGCTTGGACAGATGCTGCCGGCTGCTTTCTACGGTGAAGTGAAAGCCAAGGCCGACTGGGTGCTCCCCTGCGCACAAATCAGCGACGCTCCGCGGTTTGCCTACCGTGGCATGCACATGGATGTCTCCCGCCATTTCTGGAGCGTGGACGAGGTCAAGAAGTACCTGGACGTCATGGCTGCATACAAGCTCAACCGCCTGCACTGGCACCTGACCGACGACCAGGGATGGCGTGTCGAGATCAAGAAGTATCCGCGCCTGACCGAAGTGGGCTCCCAGCGCAAGGAGACCATGGTAAAGAAGAATTTCGACCCGTATGTCGGTGACGGACAGCCCTATGGTGGTTTCTACACGCAGGATGAGATCCGTGACGTGGTCGCCTATGCGGAAGATCTGGGGATAACGATTATTCCGGAAATCGACCTTCCCGGCCACATGCTGGCCGCCCTCGCCGCCTATCCCGAACTGGGCTGCACCGGCGGTCCCTATGACGTGTGGACGATCTGGGGCGTGTCGGAAGACGTACTCTGCGTCGGGCAGGACAAGACCTTCGACTTCCTCGAAGGCGTCCTGACGGAGATCATGGATCTCTTCCCGTCCGAGTATATCCATATCGGCGGCGACGAGAGCCCGAAGGTCCGTTGGGAGAATTGCCCGCGCTGCCAGGCCCGTATCCGCGCGCTCGGCCTCAGGGACGGGAAAGGACACACCAAGGAACAGTTGCTCCAGAACTACGTGACTGCCCGCATGCAGGACTTCCTGGGCCGCCATGGCCGCAAGATCATCGGCTGGGACGAGATCCTGGAAGGCGAACTGGCCCCGGGCGCCACGGTCATGTCCTGGCGGGGCGCCGCCGGCGGCATCGAAGCGGCCAACCGTGGTTTCGATGTCATCATGACCCCGAACTCCCATTTCTATTTCGACTATTATCAGAGCCAGGAACGCGACCGCGAGCCGTTCGGCATCGGCGGTTACGTCTCCCTGGAGCGGGTTTATTCCTTCGATCCGTACGACCAGCTGACCGAAGAAGCCAAGCCGCATATCCTGGGTGCCCAGGCGAACCTCTGGACCGAGTACATCGCTACGCCGGAGCATCTGGAATACATGCTGCTGCCGCGCATGTGCGCGCTCAGCGAGGTCCAGTGGTGCCAGGAACGGGATTACGACCGCTTCCTCGCCTCCCTGCCGCACACCGGCGAGATCCTGGATGCCCGGGGCTACACCTGGTGCAAGTATGCGCTGGGGACGGCCGGCATGCCCGGAGACGAGCATCCGGTCCGAACGCCGGAAGAACTCGAGCAGTACCGGTCGGAAAACAAATGGGATTGGTAAGCGTCAGGGCTGGTCTTCGGACCGGCCCTTTTCAGTACAGGAGAAGTCCGGCGACGCCGCCGGCGATGATGATGTAGATCGGATTGACCTTGAATCCGAGGGAGGCGACCATGGCGGCGGCGAAGAGAACCCAGCTCTTCCAGTCGATGAAGTTCTCCGCCACGATGGAAAAATGCGGCATGAGGCCGGTCCAGGACGTATCGACCGTCAGGATGACGGCGGCGGCGCCGATCAGGCCGACCACGGCGGGGCGGAGCCAGCTCATGACGCCTTCGAACAGGCGGTTTCCCATGAATTTCTCATAGAACTTGACCATCGTCAGCACGATGAAGAACGAGGGCAGGATGAGGGCGAAGGTGGCCGTGGCGGAGCCGAGGACGGCGACCGCGTGGGAGGCGCCCGCGTTGGTCAGGACTTCATATCCGGTATAGGTCGCACAGTTGACGCCGATCGGGCCGGGGGTCATCTGGGAGATGGCCACGATGTTGGTGAACGTGCTTTCGCTGAGCCAGTGGTGGGCGACGACGACCTGGGTCTGGATCAGCGAGAGCATGGCATAACCGCCGCCGAAGGTGAAGACCCCGATAAGGAAGAAGGTCGTGAACAGCTGGACGAAGAGGAGCAGACCGTCGATCATGGCCGGCGGCCCTCCTTGTGCCGTTGCTCCCGCCACATCGTGAAGGCGAGCGCCAGGACGATGACGACGAGCAGGATATAGATGGGTGAGACCTTGAGGAAGGCCACGAGGATCAGGGAGATGGCGGTGATGGCCCAGGCCCACCAGGTCTTGTTCGCCTTGCGGGCCATGTTGATCATGGGAACGGCGATGAGGGACACGACCACGGGCCGGATGCCGTTGAAGATGCGGATGACGACGGGGTTGTCCTGGAAACTGGTCATGAACATGGCGATGGCCAGGATGATCAGGAAGGAGGGCAGGACGGTGCCGAACGTGGCGGCGATGCTGCCCTTGACGCCGCGGAGCTTGTAGCCGGCGAAGATGGACACGTTGACGGCCAGTACGCCCGGGGCGCTCTGGGCCAGGGCGATGATGTCCGGGAGTTCTTCGGTCTTGATCCAGCCCCGGCGGTCCATCTCGTTCTCGATGAGGGGGATCATCGCATAACCGCCACCGATGGTGAAGGCGCCGATTTTGGCGAAAACCCGCATGATCTTGAACAAAGATACCATTATTCTACCTGTTATACGTTTACAAAGGTACGCCGACCGCTTCAAAAACGGAAATTTTTCGAAAAATTTCCCTAAAAAATTTGCGAGGAAAGAAAAAGTGCGTATCTTTGCAGTCCGTTTGAAACAAAACGGTAGTTCATTGAAAATACTGAAAGACTTAAGTACAAGAAGCAAGTACCGAACTTAAAAGATCGAGAGCGTCAATTCTATATTGAAAGTATAGAGCGTTAAGGAATCAAGCTAAGAATTATAGTGTATATACAAAGAAGAGTTTGATCCTGGCTCAGGATGAACGCTAGCGGCAGGCTTAACACATGCAAGTCGAGGGGCAGCGCGGG
>JBGUXJ010000067.1:0-7159 GCA_045222055.1 Candidatus Cryptobacteroides sp.
ACTGGAGAATTTCGCCTACATGGCCGTCCTCCGCATCTCCAATGCCGCCGCACCCCAGATCACCCAGAATTACGGCGGCGGCAATGCGGACCGCTCGCTCGACCTGGTCTACAAGATCTCCCGTTTCAGCGCCTTGCTGATGACCGTCATCGTGTTCTGCGGTCTCGTCGAACTGGGCTTCGTGCTGGATCTCTGGCTCAAGGAAGTCCCTCCGGGCGCCTTGCTTTACTGCCAGTGGACCCTGGTCAGCGCCCTGGTGCGTGCCTTTACGGGCGGAACGGCCGTGCTGGAGCAGGCGACAGGCCGGATCAAATGGTTCCAGATCCTGGGCAGCGTGATGTCGCTGGCCTGTCTGCCGATAGGATGGGTGTTCTACCGGCTGGGAGCCGCTCCGGTAACGATCCTCTATATCTACATCGCCTATACCGTGGTCTATCGGATCGTGGAACTGGTGCTGCTCCGCCGGATGATCGGATTCCGCATCGGAGACTATCTGAAAACCGCCTATCTGCGTCCGTTGGCAGTCGTGGCTGTCATGGTGGCGTGGCTGCTTCTGTACCGTGCCGTGATGCCGGCGGACATGGGCCTGGCGGCCCGTCTGGGCGGAATCGCACTGACTTTCCTCGTGTCCTGCGCCGCCGTTTTCGGGCTTGGCATGTTCCCGTGGGAGCGCCATTCTGTCAGTCTCTGGGCGCGGGAAAAGTGGCAGAAATAGCCTGGTCTTGTTTTTGATTTATACGGGAATATCCGTATATTTGTAAGTTATTATGCCTATTTGGCGGTCGCTTGGTTGATAACTTTGTTAATAACCTGCGATTGAATACCCAAAAACAAGAAAAGGAGAGAAAGAAATGGCAGTTGCCGGTATTCTGAAGAAAATTTTCGGCTCCAAGGCCGACCGGGATATGAAGCAGGTCCGTCCGTATCTGGACAAGATCCTTGCCGCCTATCCTGCTATCGATAAATTGTCCAACGATGAACTCCGTGCCCGGACCGAGGCCCTGAAGGAGAAGATCCGCCTCGTGGAGGATCCCTTCGAGAAGCGGATCGCCGAGATCAAGGCGGAGCTCGAAAAAGATATCCCTGTCAAGAAGAAGGAAGAACTGGCCACCGAGTCTGACAAACTGGTCAAGGACGAGGACGAGGCCATCGAGAAATGCCTCGACGAGATCCTCCCGGAGGCGTTCTCCATCATGAAATCCACCGCCCGCCGTTTTGCGCAGAACGCGGAGATCGAGGTGACGGCGACGGATTTCGACCGCGACCTCAGCACCAACCACGATTTCGTCCGTATCGAGCACCGGGGCGGTGTCGACCTGGGTGACGGTGTCCATGGCGGCAAGGATGTGGCCATCTACCAGAACCACTGGATCGCCGGCGGCAACGAGGTGACCTGGGACATGATCCATTACGATGTCCAGCTCATCGGCGGTACCGTCCTGCACCAGGGCAAGATCGCGGAAATGGCGACCGGCGAAGGCAAGACCCTCGTTGCCACGCTTCCGGTCTTCCTGAACGCCCTCGCGGGCAAGGGTGTCCATGTGGTCACGGTCAACGACTACCTGTCCAAGCGTGACTCCGAGTGGATGGGCCCGCTGTACATGTTCCACGGCCTGTCGGTCGACTGCATCGACAAGCACGAGCCGAACAGCGACGCCCGCCGCAAGGCCTACAACTGCGACATCACCTTCGGTACCAACAACGAATTCGGTTTCGACTACCTGCGTGACAACATGGCCATCGGCATGGCCGACCTGGTCCAGCGCAAGCACCATTACGCCATTGTGGACGAGGTGGACTCCGTCCTCATCGACGACGCCCGTACCCCGCTCATCATCTCCGGTCCGGTCCAGAAGACCCAGAGCGACGACCAGTTCATGGAGTTCCGCCCGTATGTCGAGCGGCTCTACGGCTTGCAGCGCCAGTTCGTGACCCAGACGCTCAACGATGCGAAGAAGGCCATTGCTAACCAGGACGAGGCCGAGGGTGGCAAACTGCTGCTCCGCTGCCACAAGGGCCTGCCGAAATACCAGCCGCTGATCAAGTACCTCAGCGAGCCGGGCATCAAGGTCATCATGCAGAAGGCCGAGAACTTCTACATGCAGGACAACGAGCGCGAGATGCACGTCGTGACCGATCCGCTGTTCTTCGTCATCAACGAGCAGCAGCACAGCGTGGACCTGACCGACAAGGGTTTCGACCTGCTGGCCAGCGCCACGGGCGACGCGGACTTCTTCGTGCTTCCGGACGTCGGCAGCAAGATCGCCGAGATCGAGCGGAAAGCCCTGTCTCCGCAGGAGCGCCAGCAGGAGAAGGACGCCGTGATGGAGGACTTCTCCATCAAGAGCGAGCGCATGCATACGATGATCCAGCTCCTGAAGGCGTATGCCATGTTCCAGAAGGACGTGGACTATGTCATCATGGATGGCAAGGTCAAGATCGTCGACGAGTCGACCGGCCGTATCATGGAGGGACGCCGCTGGAGCGACGGCCTGCACCAGGCGGTCGAGGCGAAGGAAAACGTCCAGGTCGAGGATCCGACGCAGACCTTCGCGACGATCTCCTTGCAGAACTATTTCCGCATGTATCACAAGCTCGCGGGCATGACGGGTACCGCCGAGACCGAGGCGGGCGAGTTCTGGTCGATCTACAAGCTTGACGTGGTGGTCATCCCGACGAACCGTCCGGTGATCCGCGACGACCAGGACGACCTGATCTACAAGACCAAGAAGGCGAAGTATGCCGCCGTCATCAACCGCATCGTGGATCTGACCAACGCCGGCCGTCCGGTCCTGGTCGGTACGACGGATGTCGAGACTTCCGAATTGCTGAGCCGTATGCTCCGGATCCGGGGCATCAAGCATAACGTGTTGAACGCCAAGCAGCACGCCCGTGAGGCGGAGATCGTCGCCCAGGCCGGCCAGAGCGCCGCCGTGACGATCGCCACCAACATGGCGGGCCGTGGTACCGATATCAAGCTGTCCCGGGAGGTCAAGGCCGCCGGCGGCCTGGCCATCATCGGTACGGAGCGCCATGACTCCCGCCGCGTCGACCGCCAGTTGCGCGGCCGTGCCGGCCGTCAGGGCGACCCGGGTTCCTCGACGTTCTATGTGTCCCTGGAGGACAAACTGATGCGTCTGTTCGGCTCCGAGCGGATCGCCGGCGTGGTCGACAAACTCGGCATGACCGACGACGATGCCCTGGAGAGCAGCATGCTGTCCAACTCCATCGAGAAGGCGCAGCGCAAGGTCGAGGAGAACAACTTCGGCATCCGTAAGCGCCTGCTGGAGTACGACGATGTCATGAACTACCAGCGCGAGGCGGTCTATTCCCGCCGGCGCAACGCCCTTTCCGGCGAGCGTATCGAGATCGACGTCATGAACATGATGCTCGATACCGCCAACCTGATCGTCGACAAGTCCGAGGGAATGCCGTACGACGCGTTCTCCGAGTATGTGATGGCCCAGCTGTCCATCGACCCGGGCTTCGACGCCGACTTCTATGAGAAGGCCAAGAAACCGGAACTGGCGCAGAAACTCTACGAGCACATGGACGAGGTCTACCGCCGCCGTATGGACAACCTCGTGGCCAAGGCCTGGCCCCTCCTGAAGACCATCTACGAGAAGCAGGGACAGCTTTATACCGACCAGATGATCCGTATCCCGGTGACCGACGGCCGCCGTGTGATCGGTTTCCCGGTCAACCTGGAGAAGGTCTATGAAAGCGAGGGCCGCGAACTGGCCAAGGTGCTCAGCAAGACCCTGATCCTGATCCAGATCGACGACAATTGGAAGCAGCACCTGCGCGACATGGACGACCTGCGCCAGAGCGTGCAGAATGCCGCGTACGAGCAGAAGGACCCGCTGGTGGTCTACAAGCTCGAGAGTTACAACCTCTTCGCCGCGATGCTGGAGAAACTCAACAAGGACGTGCTGTCCTTCCTGCTCCGTGCCGACCTCTATGCCCGGACGGACCAGCCGCAGCGGGTCGCGCAGCCCCGGCAGATGCAGCAGCTTCAGACCAACCGCAACAACCTGACCACGAACGGCGAGCAGAAGAGCAACGCCCCGGTGGTGGCGGACAAGAAGATCGGCCGTAACGATCCTTGCCCGTGCGGAAGCGGCAAGAAGTACAAGAACTGCCACGGCAAGGGCCTGGTGTAGGCCCCCTGGAACGAATATTATTTTTTAAAAATATGGCAAAAGTAATGGAACCTACGGTAAATGTCAACGAGGTCAGCAGGATCTCAACCGGCACTGTCATCAAGGGTGAAATCACCTCTCCGAATGACATCAGGATCGATGGCTCTTTCGAGGGCAAGATCATCTCCAAGGGCCGCGTGGTCGTCGGCGAGAAGGCCGTCATCAGCGGTGACATCATTTGCGAAAACGTGGACTTCTGGGGCAAGATGACCGGATGCTTCTACGTGAAGGACACCCTCGCCCTCAAGGAGGGTTGCGTCGTGGACGGTGACCTGAACATCCGCCGGCTCGTGGTCGAGCTGGGCGCGAAGTTCGACGGCAACTGCAAGATGCTCTCCGACGGTGATTTCGACAAGCTCGCGGGCAATGTCGCCGGTACGAAGCCGGCCGCCGCTCCGGTCAAGCCGGTCACCAGCGTGCAGGCTCCCGCCCAGGCCAAGCCGGTGGGCGGCACTCCGCTGCAGAACTAATGTGCTTTTTAGGAAAGAGCGTGTTTTGTAACTGACTGAAAATCAGATTATTGCTTGAAACACCTTCGCCATTTTGGCGAAGGTGTTTTTCTTATTTTATTGATTACCAAGATAATACGAAACACGCTAAGTTACCCGCATGAGGTTGACTCCTGGCGGTCTTTCGTATAAGGGCGTCTCAGAAGCGGGCACCGAGGGCGAGATGCGCCTCCCAGCGGAACTGGGTGAGGGTGTAAGTGCCGTAACTGCCGATGCTGTAGCCGTCGAGGGAGGCGGTCAGTCCGATGAAGAAATAGCGCCTGAACCAGTGAACGGCAGCGAAATAGCCGTTGAACGTGGCCTCGGGCTGCCGGAGGGCCTGGCGGATGTCGTATCCGACCGGATGGGGAATACCGGCATCGTCATATTCCAGTTTGAGGTGGCCGCTGTCGTAGATGACCAGTTTGGGCATGGCCGCGACCATGATCTGCCAGCCTTTCCGCTGCGGGACCCAGGTATAACCGTAGCCGCCGCCCACGGCGATGAGGTGCGAATTGACGTCGAACCGGGGACTGCCGCCTACGGACGGGACCGAGGTCTGGTCCATCGCGTAGGAGAGTCCGGCAATCCAGCTTCCGGCGCTCTTGAGCTGGTAATAGGACTGGTTGATGCAGGCGGGGAAGGAGAACTGCTTGTAGTTGAAGAAGTAGAATGTGTTGATACTGAGCAGGTGCTGGCTCGCCTGGTTTTCCGCGATCTCGCCGAGACGTTCTCCGTCGGACTCGGCATAGCCGCTGAAGGAGGAAATGGTCCGGTAGGTGGCGTCGATCCCGGCCATGTTGCTGAAGGCGCTGAAATCGTACCGGATATCGTGGCCGTCCCGCTGCCAGGGGCTGAAGGTGTAGCCGAGGGTCACGCCTTTGTATGTCAGGCCGATGGACTGGGTGAGATTGTGCCGGGCGGCAAGGCGGGTGGTGAAGTTGCGGTCTTCGGAGTGTCCGCTGGCTTTCATGTAGGTCCCGGACAGGTTGGAGCGTACCTTGATGGTCCAGTCTCCGGGAGGTGCCGAGTAGTAGGAGGTGTCGCGGGCGTTGAAGATCTTGACCGGGGTCAGTTCCTGGAACCAGTCGGCGGTCTTGTTGATGAAACGGCTGGCTTTCCCGACGAGGGAATTGTCAGACTCCTGGGCGGCAAGCCGGAGTCCGGACAACATGAGCAAGAGGATGATCAGGGCGCGTTTCATTTCCGAAACGCAAAGTTACGAAAAAATCAGCGGCTGCAATCAGGGCAGATGCCTTTTATCATATAATTTACGGACGACGCCTTAAATCCGTCCGGGACAGCCACTTCCGGAACGGGGATGTCTTCCAGGCAGAAGGTCCTGCCGCAGGATTCGCAGTGGAAATGGACATGGGTGTCGTCGTCATGGTCATCGTGGTGGCTGTGGCAGAGTTCGTAGCGGACGCCGTCGCCGCCGTCTTCGATGACATGGACCAGATGCTGCTCGCGGAACAGGGACAGCGTCCTTGAAATCACGGACTTGTCGACCGTCTCCAAGGCATCCTCGAGTTCGCCCATGGACATGGGACGACCTGCCCTGGAAAGCGCGCCGGCTATCAGGATGCGGTTGGCGGTCGGTCTGACGCCGTGGTGTTCCATCAATCGGAGAATCGGTTCCTGCTCCATTTCCTTGCGGTTTTATTCGATACAAAGGTAGGTTTTTTTGCGAGGTTTCCCTAACTTTGAAGAAACTTGCCACACATTATCTGAAAATGGGAATCAAATATTTCGTGAGAAGTGCCGCGGCCTTGGCCCTGGCCGTGTCTGTTTTGTCCGGCTGCGGACAGAAGGCGTATAAGGTGAAAGGAAATACGGTGACAGTGAACGTGGCCCAGCCGGAGGAAGGCGGGGCCGTGAAGGTCCGTATCCAGGTGCTGGGCGACCAGCTTTTCCGGATCAGCGGAACGCCGGACGGCGTCTTCCATGACCGCAGGAGTCTGGTGGTGCTGCCGCAGGCGGCCTTCAGGGACTTTACGGTGACGGCCGGGTCAGAGGAAGAGACCGGTGCTGTCCGCGTACAGACGAAGGGCGGTGCGGTCGTCGTGCGTCCGGACGGGTCCATCTGGCATTTCGACGGAAAGGGCGAACTGCTCCAGGGGGACGGGCACCTGTCCTTCGAACCGGTCGAGGTCGAGGGGAAGAAGGCCTGGTCTGTCGCCCTGCAATATGGCGTGGGGTATGCGGATGAGTCCTTCTATGGCCTAGGACAGCACCAGGCCGGAGAGTTCGACCATAAGGGACGGAGCGAGGAACTGTACCAGTACAATACGAAGGTCAGCGTGCCGATGGTGGTATCGACCAAGGGATACGGGCTGCTGTTCGATGCCTATTCGTGGAGCCGTTGGGGCAATCCGGCCCCGTACCATCAGTTGGACGAGGTATTCCGGCTGTATGACAAGGACGGCGTCGAGGGAGCCCTGACGGGAACCTATGTGCCGGGCAGGGTCC
>JBGUXJ010000068.1:0-4011 GCA_045222055.1 Candidatus Cryptobacteroides sp.
GTTCCCTATCCGCCTCCAACGACCCGCTCATCGTGCTGGACGGCATTCCGTTCATGGGAAGCCTGTCGGAAATTTCCCCCAACGACATCAAGAGCATCGACATCCTCAAGGACGCCGCCTCCACCGCCATTTACGGCTCCCGTGGCGCCAACGGTGTCATTCTCATCAGCACCTACAAGGGCACGGTCGGCCAGGCGCCGAAGGTGTCCTTCAATGCCTATGCTTCCATCAAAACCCCGATCAAGTATCCGATGATGACCGGTGCGAAGTACATACGCCTCCGCCAGATGGCCGGCAAGTACACGAACTCCATCGACGAGTCGGACGACATCACGACGGACTGGCAAGACATGGTGCTCCAGAACGGCTACACCCAGAACTATGAGGTGAGCGTGACCGGCGGCACCCAGGGCGGCAGCTACCGCTTCGGTACGTCCTATTTCAAGGATCACGCGGTCCTGCCCACGCAGGCGTATAGCCGCATCTCCCTGAACGGCAGCATCGATCAGAAGATCGGCAAGTACTTCCAGGTCGGATTCTCCACCACCACACAGTACAGCGCCAATACCGGTAACCAGGTCGGTCTGAACCTGCAGCTGTCTCCGCTTGTGAACCCGTACGATGCGGATGGCAACCTGCGGACGCGCATCAGCATGCCGATCGACGCGGACTGGTATATCATGGATCGCAATCGCATCGAGCAGCTCACTGCCGCCGGCGTCTATAACAACGAGTCCAACACGATCAGTACCTACAACAACGGCTTCATCAAATTCAACTTCCCCTGGATCGAGGGTCTCTCCTTCAAGGCCAGCGTCGGTCTGAACTATCGCCGCAACCGTGGCGGTTCCTTCACCGGCCGCGGCGTCGGTGCGACAACCGAATCGACGCCGAACACCGCCTCCTGGTCCTTCAGCGAGAACTTCAACTGGACCGTCGAGAACCTGTTGAGCTACGACCGCACCTTCGGCGGCAAGCACCGCGTCAACTTCGTGGCCCTCTACTCCGCCGAGCAGACCACGTCCAACGGTCAGAGCCTCAGCGGCAACAACATCCCGAACGAGCTCTTCCAGTGGTACAACATCGGTTCCGCCCTTGCTTCCGATATCACCGTCAACACGGGCAGCTATACGCAGTATGGTCTGATGTCCTACATGGCCCGTCTGATGTACTCCTTCGATGACCGCTATATGATCTCCGCGGCGGTCCGTTCCGACGCCTCTTCCCGCCTGGCTACGGGCCACAAGTGGCACACTTACCCGGCCGTGTCCGTCGGTTGGAACATCCACAAGGAGCCGTTCATGCAGGGTGCCGCCCGCTGGATGGATGAACTCAAGCTTCGCGTCGGTTACGGTGTGACTTCCAACCAGGCCGTTTCTCCGTACTCCACGCTCGGTTCCCTGTCTACCAAAGTATATAACTTCAATGATGAATATGCGACCGGATACTACGTTTCCGTTCTTCCCAACACCGAACTCGGTTGGGAGTACTCCAACACCTGGAACTTCGGTCTGGACTTTTCATTCTTCAAGGGCCGCCTGCGCGGTACTGTCGAGTATTACCGTGTTGACACCAAGGACATCCTCCTCAGCCTGAGCCTGCCCGCTTCGGCCGGCGTCTCCCGCACGACCGCGAACATCGGCGCCACGCGGAATCGCGGTATCGAATTCACCGTCAACGGCACCATCCTCGAGAAGGGTGACTGGAAATGGGATGCCGGCCTGAATATCTATGCCAACCGTAACAAGCTCGTCGCCCTCGCGGACGGCACGACGGAGGATAAAGGCAACCGCTGGTTCGTCGGCTATCCGCTCCAGTGCATCTACGACTATGAGTACGACGGTCTCTGGCAGGAGGGCGATCCTTACATGGATATCCTCGAACCCAGTAAGGTGGACGCCGTCACCGGTTACAAGGGATCGCTCGGCATGATCAAGGTCAAGTACCACGGCGACTACAACGCCGACGGTTCCCCGACCCGCGCCATCAACTCCAACGATCAGGTCCCGTACAGCGCCGAGGCGCTCTTCATGGGCGGTTTCAACACCCGTCTCTCCTGGAAGAATCTCGACCTGACCGTCATCGGCGACTTCCAGGTCGGCGGTATCTTCATGTCCTCGCTGCACACGGGTTACGAAAACCTGATGAGCGGTCGCCGCGGCCAGATTGATGTCAACTATTGGACGCCGGAGAACCCGAACGTCAAGTACCCGCGCCCGGGCTCCACAATCGTCACCGATTCGCCGAAGTACGCATCCCTGATGGGTCAGTTCGACGGCACCTATGCCAAGATCCAGACCATCACGCTCGGTTACACCATGCACCGTATCCCGTTCTTCCAGAGACTTGGCGTCAGCAACCTCCGGGTGTACTTCACCGCCCAGAATCCGTTCGTGATCTACTCCGCTTTCACCGCCGAGACCGGTCTCATCCACCAGGGTAACGCCCGTTCCGGCCGCATGGCGAGCTTCTCCAACAGCACGCCGCAAACGCACAACTATCTGCTCGGTATCAATCTGACTTTCTAATAGCGCAACGATATGAAAAAGATATTCAAACTCATGCTGGTTCTCGGCGGCTCGCTGGTCGCGTTCGCTTCCTGCAACGATATCCTTGAGGAGCACCCGAAGACCATCTATACGCCCGATTATTTCGGAACGCCTGCCGGCGTGGAAGGCGGATTGACCGCCCTGTATTCCCACCTGCGCGATGTGTACGGCGATCCGTACACCTGGGCTGACCTCGAGGGCGCCACTGACGAAACCACGTTCTCGAACAGCGGCTTCCGCGGCAGCGACTTCTCCACCGGAGCCAACGTGACGGCAGACAACTGCCCGAAGTCCGGCTTCTGGAACTTCACCTACATCAATACCGCCAACGGCATCATCAAGAATGCGACCGAAAGCGGCATGGATGAGTCTCTGATTGCGGAGGCGCGTTTCTTCCGTGCCTTCTATTACTTCGACCTGGTCCGTATTTTCGGCGGCGTGCCGCTCGACCTGGGTTCCGGTGAACTGGAATTCAACTCCAGTGCCGTTCGCGTCTCGACCCGCAATACCGTCGAGGAGGTGTACAAGAAGTGCATCTTCCCGGATCTTGAATTTGCCGTGGCGAAACTGCCCGATGCACCGCGTATCGGCGCCGCTCTGTCCAAGACGGCCGCCCGCATCTGCCTTTCCCGTGCATATCTGACCTATGCCTGGTGGCTGGAGAACCCGAAGGGTCTGTCCACCTATCCGGAGTGCACCCGCGACGCTTCCCAGGCGAAGAGCTATTTCCAGAAGGCGTATGACCTGGCGGTGGAAGGCATAGAGAACCCCGGTCCTTTCGGCCTGGAATCCTCCTTCTACAAGGTGGCCCTTGGCGAGAACGATTACAACAAGGAGCAGGTCTTCTATTCCGACCGTACGGAGAAGTCCGCGCAGTACAACGGCGCGCCTGTCACCGGTTGGGATCAGGGAACGAACTTCGTCTGCTGGTTCCATATGTGGAATTACTCGGCCGTGCAGTGCAAGAACAGCAACGGCGGTGTGACCCTCCCGATGCAGCGTACCGACAGCCAGTTCATGGGCCGTCCCTGGACGCGAATGGCTCCGACCCACGAAGCGATGTGCAAGTTCATCGACACCGACATGGACTCCCGTTTCGACGGTACTTTCACCTGGATTTTCCGTGTCAACATCGATCAGTTCCAAAAGAGTGACGATCCCGGGGCGATTCAATGGTTTGAAGGCCCGCACGGCAACCATATCGGCCCCAAGGAGGCTTTCCTGACCTTCCTTCCCTATGTGGATGAGACCGTGCAGTATCCCGACAATCTTTCCGGCAACCTCGTCGGTCAGGGATTCGGCGTCAAGGAAGGCATGGACTCCTACGTCATCGATCTGCGCGGCATCAACCGCTTCACCTATCCGGGCCTCTGGAAGCAGGGTCCGTACCGTACCAACACCGGTTCTCCGGCAGGCCCCGGCGAAGCGAACGTCGGTTCGACGCGCCCGTATATCATCTACA
>JBGUXJ010000069.1:0-14696 GCA_045222055.1 Candidatus Cryptobacteroides sp.
ATCCGAAAAGGTCATCATAGTTCTTTACTCCGGCATAATCGCATAGGATGGATGCAGCCAGTGACAGTTGCTGCTTCCTGATTTCCGGCATCGGCTTTCCGGTCTCATCCAACCAACCGACGTCTATTAACTTGAGCAGACCGTCAATCAGCGTCTTGTTTGCAGGCATCCTCTCTGGAAGAACAGCCCTTAGCTGGTTCGCCCTGCCGTATGGATATGTCTCATAATCTCCTGACCTATAGTCTACGTACATCTGGTGGAACCATTGCAGGTTGGATCGTCCTTGCGTGAAATAGTACTGATAGTATTCCCTTCTGGAAAGCATATTGGCGACGGTCTCGTTGTGGAACTGGAGATCTGCCTTTATCTCAATCGGCCCGAAGACTGGCTTATAGTCGTTGATTATCTTTGTCGCCTTTCTCATGAAGTACTCTTCGCTGTCCTGAGGCTGAGCTTTCAGCCCCTTCAAATAGCAATCGCGTATCTTCACCATCATCCTGTATTTGTTGTCCAGGAGAAGGAAGTGGTCCGGATTCTTGAACGACCAATAGACGAACCACACAAGAAGAGCCGCCGAGAGCAAGTAAACGATTGTGAGAAGGATATTCATAACGCAAGCTATTTGAGGTAGTTGGAGAAGGTCTTCATTGCGTCATCCTTTGTCCTTTCCGCAACTTCGATGTACGGCTTCATCGCCTTATAGTCAGAATGCCCCGTGTATTTCATGATGACTTGAGGCGCTATTCCTGCGGCCAAAGCGGTACAGATGAATGTCCTTCGTGCAGCATGGGTGGCGATCAATTTCCATTTGGGGAAACAAACATCTTTTCGTTTCCCGTCAATGTATTGAACTACTGTTACCGGCGAGGTGAACTCGCACAACTCACAGATATCCTTGAGATACTGGTTCATCTTCTGGTTGCTGATGACAGGAAGGGCCAGTCCGTCGAAGTCGAATGCGGCATATTTGTCCAGAATAGCTTGGGCCATCTCATTGACAGGAATATTGACGGGATCGTCCGTTTTGATGGTAGTCAAACTGATATATCCATCTTGGATGTTCGTACGCTGTAGCTGGGCAAGATCAGAATACCGCAGGGACGTAAAGCAGCAGAAGCAGAACAGATCCCTTACTTTATCAAGGGAAGCCTTCTCTGTGACTGTCTTTTTATACTCTTCGCCATCCATTTTATGGAGGGTAACCTCCGTTCCATTCTTGGGAATCTTGAATTCATAAAGCTTCAGAAGTTCATCTTTCTCAAGGAAGATCACCGGCTTCTTTGTATCCTTGAGCCTTGCACGATATCTCGAGAAAACTTGGTTCGTGGTATATCCCTTCTCGACACACCAACCTAGATACCAGCGGAGGAGACTCAATTCTTTTCTGACGGAAACATCGAGCATGTTGATTTCCGTTGCACCGAAGCGTACGTATGCGTCAAGAGTCTCCTTATCGAAATCATCAAGGGTAATGTCCTTGTTGAATTTGGACATATGACTGCGCAGCGTTCCCCACTTCTTGACGGTATTCAAAGCCCATTTGTGGTTTAGTTTCCCATCAAGAATGAATTCATCGAAGTGTTTGAAGAAGCCAACAGAGCCGCCTTCCTCAATATCTTCTCCCTTAACTTGCCTTCCGATGACTTCTGCAAGCTGCTTCTTGATCTGTTCCTTGGTCAACTTGGCGTTATTCGCCTCAAGGGTGTCGAACTTGGAGGAGATAGCCGATATCCTGGAATTGATGGTATTGAAGGGGACCTTCCGGGCGTTGCTGGCACCGTGTTTCACCTTCATTTTATCGTCATCCCATTTATTGGGGCTGATGCTGTACCCAATACTGGAACAGAACCTGCACCCATTGAGATAGATGGATGTGTAAATTGGGTGATCGCCTTTCTTGTCCGGCCTCGTGAAAAGATAGAATGTTACTGCCATAGCTTGTAAAAACTATTTACAAGACAAAAATACAAGCTATTTTCCGAAATACCAAGCACCATTAAAAAAAGTCTAACAACAGCAACTCGCTAATTGTTAGACTTTTCCGTTTGCAAGAAATGCTTGAAAAACTTCAAAAACATCTCTAGGTGCCCCGGACGGGACTCGAACCCGTACAGACCTTGCGGTCCAAGGGATTTTAAGTCCCTCGTGTCTACCATTCCACCACCAAGGCTTGTGGGGGACAAAGATACGAAGTTTTTCTGGCATTCAGAACAATCTCCGGGATATGATGCGCTGACCGGCCGGGCGCTCAGAGCCGGCCGACGAAGGCGAGGGTGGCGACGCTGATCCGGACGCGGTCCGGGCCGATGCCCCGCTGCGAAAAGGCAGCGCGCAGGGCTTCATGACAGGCCTCGAGGGTAGCGCCCGTCGTGAAAACATCGTCGACCAACAGGATATGCAGTCCTTCCCCGGGGGCATAATCGCCGCCCTGTGCACCCGATGCACTCAGATCAACGCCCTTGGGGGCAAAAACGCCACCATGCGCACCCGAAACACTCGGCAAACCCGACATACATGAAACACCTGAAGCAATCGAAGTTCCCGAAACTTCCAAAACACCTGAAGAACCCGGCCCAGGGACAGACAGCCAGCGCTTCAGGCGCCGGGGCCGAACGGCGAAGGCGCCGCCGACATTGGCGGCTTTCTCCGCGACGGAAAGCCGCGTCTGGGTGCGCGTCCGTCGGCGACGGCGGAGCAGCCGGGCATCCATCGGGGCACGAAGCGCAGTCGCGATCTCGCGCGCGATGACCTCCGCCTGGTTGTAACCGCGCTTCCGGCGGCGTGTCCAATGCAAGGGTACCGGCACGACGAGACGGACATCGGAGAACAAGGCGGATCCGGCGAGGCGCGCGCCCAGCATCCGGGCGAAATGCCGCCCGACGCCGATGGCTCCCTGGTATTTGAGCGCCTGAGGAATCTTCCGGTAAGGCGCCTGGGAATTGTAGTAGAAGAGCGCCGCCGCATAGGCGTAAGGCTCGCGCGCAGAAAGGCCGGCGGAAGCAGCACCAGAAAGGCCGGCGGGAGGAACAGCGGAAAGACTGCCGGAAGCAGCGACCAGCCGCCGCTGGACCAGGTCGTTGAACTTGTCCGCCATCACGTTGTGGCCGGTCTCCCAGAACAGCGTCAGCGGCAGGTCAGCCGCACAGGAAAGGCAAAGATACCGTTCCCGCATCAGCAGGCGCCTGCCGCAGACGACACAGGTCCGCGGCAGGAAGATATCTCCCACCGCGGACCCGGTATCCTTTATGAAGGACCGGAAAACTGTCCGGTTCACTGTCTCATGCGGAATTTCTACGCCCGGGCCGTCCGGGCTCGCGAATTACATGTTCATGCCACCATCGACCTGGATGACCTGGCCGGTCACGTAGGACGACATGTCGGAAGCGAGGAAGGTCGCCACGTTGGCGATGTCTTCCGGAGTACCGCCACGACGCAGCGGAATCTTCTCCATCCACTCCTTGCAGATCTCCTCCGGCAGGGCCTGGGTCATCGCAGTCTCGATGAAGCCCGGGGCGATGGAATTGGCGCGGACACCCTTGCGGCCCATCTCCTGGCCGATGCTCTTGGCCAGCGCGATCAGGCCGGCCTTGGAGGCGGCGTAGTTGCACTGGGCGGCATTGCCATGAACGCCGACCACGGAGCTCATGTTGATGATGCTGCCACCCCGCTGACGCATCATGATCGGGGTCAGCGCATGGATGAAGTTGAAAGCGGATTTGAGGTTCACGGCGATGACGGCATCCCACTGGCCTTCTGTCATTTTCAGCATCAGGCCGTCCTTGGTGATACCGGCGTTGTTGACGAGGATGTCGATGTGACCGAAGTCTTCCTTGATCTGCTCGACGACCGCGTGGGTCTCCTCGAAGTTGGCGGCGTTGGAAGCATAGGCCTTGACCTTGCGGCCGAAAGCCTCCAGTTCGGCGACCGTCTGCTGGGCATCCTCGTTGATGACCAGGTCCGTGAAGGCGATGTCAGCGCCTTCGGCCGCGAATTTCAGCGCCACTGCTTTTCCGATTCCTCTGGCTGCTCCGGTGATCAGGGCAACCTTTCCGTCTAAAAGTCCCATAGTATTTTAATTTTAGTTACACTTTCATTCATTTCCCTCTCTGGAAACGGGCAGACAAAATTAGCGCTTATGCCGCCATTCGCCAAATATTTCGGCCGGAAAGTGAGAAAATCATGCTATCTTTGTGGACCAAATACCATGATCATGGCAGCAGAAATCCGCGACATCAATCTCTGGGAATCCGGCGAACTCAAGATCGAATGGGTACGGCACCACATGCCGCTCCTCGAAGGACTTGAGCGGGATTTCCGCAAGGAACTACCTTTCAAGGGCCTGCGTATCGCCCTGTCCGTCCACCTCGAAGCCAAGACGGCCCACCTCTGCGAGGTGCTCGCCGCCGGCGGCGCGGAGATGTACATCACCGGCAGCAATCCGCTGAGCACCCAGGACGACGTCGCGGCCGCTCTCGTGCACGAAGGCCTCAACGTCTTCGCCCTGCACGGCGCCACCCCGGAAGAGTATGAACGGGGCATCCGCCGCGTCCTTGAGGCCGGGCCGAACATCATCATCGACGATGGCGGAGACCTCGTCCAGATGATGCACGCGGAATACCGGGACCTGATCCCGCAGGTCATCGGCGGCTGCGAGGAGACCACCACCGGCATCCTCCGCCTCCGTCAGATGGACCGCTCCGGCATCCTCCGGTTCCCGATGATGCTCGTCAACGACGCCGCCTGCAAGCACTTCTTCGACAACCGCTACGGCACCGGACAGAGTGTCTGGGACGGCATCAACCGGACGACCAACCTGATCGTCGCCGGCAAGACCGTCGTGGTCGCGGGATACGGCTGGTGCGGTAAAGGCGTCGCCATGCGCGCCAAGGGCCTCGGCGCCAAGGTCATCGTGACCGAAGTCGACGCCGTCAAGGCCATGGAAGCCGTCATGGACGGATTCCGTGTCATGACCATGGCACAGGCCGCACCGCTGGGCGACCTCTTCATCACGGTGACCGGCTGCGACGACGTCATCACGCCTGAGCACTTCGCTGCCATGAAAGACGGCGCCATCCTCTGCAACGCCGGACATTTCGACTGCGAGGTCAATGTCGCCGCCCTCCGGAAGATGTCCGTCAAGACCGCCCCGGCCCGGCAGAACATCGTCGCCTATACCCTTTCCGACGGCCGTCGGCTCTATGTCATCGGCGAAGGACGCCTGGTCAACCTGGCAGCCGGCGACGGCCATCCCGCCGAAATCATGGACATGTCCTTCGCCATCCAGGCCCTCAGCGCCAAATACCTGGTCGACCACAAGGGGACCCTGGAAGGCATGCTGCACAACGTGCCGCAGGAAATCGACGACGAAGTCGCCCGGCGCAAGCTCGCCGACTGGGGCATCGAAATCGACCGGCTCACCCCCGAGCAGCATCGTTATCTGTACGGAGAATAAAACCAGACTATGAAACTGATCCCGATCTACACCTGGAACCGCAGCTACATCAGCTTCGAGAACCGGAACAAGCGATTCAGCAAGCAGCCCTGGGCGCAGGGTGTCATCCTGTTGGTCTGCGTGGTCATCGCCATGCTCCTCGCCAACCTCCCCTGGACCCGTGAATTCTACAAGAGTTTCCTGGAGACCAGTCTCTCCATCCATGTCGCCTCACCGGACGGAAACGGTTTCACCTTCCCGGCAGACATGACCATAGAGAAGTTCATCAATGACATCCTGATGGTGATCTTCTTCTTCACGGTGGGTCTGGAAATCAAGCGGGAGATCAAGTTCGGCGAACTCAGCACCCGGCAGAAAGCCATCATGCCGATCATCGCGGCCTTCGGCGGCGTGGTCATGCCTGCACTTATCTATGCCTTTGTCAACCATGGCACTGCCGCCTCCTCCGGCTGGGGAATCCCCACCGCGACCGATATCGCCTTCGCCGTCGGCATCCTGTCCATCCTCGGAGACAAGGTCCCCGTTTCGCTGAAAGTATTCCTGACCGCCCTGGCCATCGCGGACGACCTCATCGCCATCCTCGTGGTCGCCCTGTTCTACGGCGGCACCATCAACTTCCACCTGCTGGCCATCGCCCTGGTGCTCATCGTACTGATCCTCCTGATGAACCGCGTCGGCGAGAAACGTCCCTGGTTCTATTTCGTCCCGGCCATCGCCGTGTGGATCCTCTTCTACTACTCCGGCATCCATGCCACCATGTCCGGCGTCGTGATGGCGTTCCTTATCCCGATGACCCCGCGCTATTCCAAGACATACTACTTCCGCAAACGGAAATACTTCCGCCAGCAGCTCAACGAGTATGACTCCTTCCACGAGGCCGGCGGCTTCCCGAACGGCCCGCAGCGCCATATCCTCCGCCAGCTCAGCAAGACCTCCAAGGGCTGCATCGGCCTGAGCTACCGCCTCGAGCATCATCTCAGCCCGTGGGTCAACTTCCTGATCATGCCGGTCTTCGCCCTGGCCAACGCCGGCGTGACCATCCCCAGTCTGGAGTACTTCAACGTCTTCCACTACGCCGCCGGCCTCGGCAGCGTCAGCATGGGTATCTTCCTGGGCCTGCTCGTCGGAAAGCCGCTCGGCATCACCGCCGCCAGCTGGATCGCCGTCAAGACCAAGATCGGCGCCATGCCGCAGAAGGCCACCTGGCCCATGCTCCTGGCGGTCGCCTGCCTCGGCGGTATCGGCTTCACCATGTCCATCTTCGTGGACACGCTGTCCTTCGGCGACCAGGATCCGGCCGTCATGACCCAACTGCGCGACATGGGCAAGGTCGCCGTCCTGATGGGCTCGCTCTGCGCGGGCATCCTGGGCAGCGTCCTGATCAGCGTCTTCGACAAGCGTCAGCGCAAATAAATGATGATGTAATAGAACATGACGCCTGAGGCAATCAACTTCAGGCCGGTTCCGAACAAGAATCCCAGCAGGGCGCCGAAAGCGGAAGAAACGCTGTCCACGGCCGTCTTGCTGGCGAAGATGTATTCTGCGAGGAAAGCCCCTGCCAGGGCACCGAGAATGATGCCGACCGGCGGAACGATCATGCCGATGAACAGGCCGGCGATCGCACCCCAGCCCGCATACTTGCTGCCTCCGGTCAGTTTGGTGAACCAGGCCGGCACCAGGTAATCCACGATGCAAACCACGGTCGTGATGGCCAGCCAGATGAACAGGAAGGAGGTGGACATGGTCATGCCCGCCGGATTCGTCCCGGCCGTGAAATACAGGCACAGCAGGCCCAGCCAGCTAAGCGGCGGCCCCGGAAGACCCGGGGCCACGCTGCCGACGATACCGATCAGGCCGAGGATGACGGCCAGGATGGGCAGGAATACTTCCATGATCTAGCGGTTCATGGCGGCTTCCACGTCGTCCGGATGGATCGGGAGACGTTTCGGGCCGCAGCGGCGGGCGCCGTCCGGCGTCACGAGCACGTCGTCCTCGAGACGGATGCCGCCGAAATCGTAATAATCTTCCAGACGAGCGAAATTCACGAAGCCCTTGCCGGTGCCTTCGCGCTTCCACTGCTCGATCAGGGCGGGAATGAAGTAGATGCCCGGCTCGTCCGTAATCACGTTGCCCGGAACAAGGCGGCGCGCCATACGCAGACTGCCGAGGCCGAGTTGTTTCGCACGGGTCTGGTCCGGATCGTAGCCGACATAGTTCTCGCCCAGATCCTCCATGTCATGCACGTCGAGTCCCATGTTGTGGCCCAGGCCGTGCGGCTGGAAGAGGCCGGCGATGCCCTGGCTGACCATCTCGTCGAGGTCACCATGGACCAGGCCGACGGCGGAAAGGCCCTCCAGCATCTTGCGGGCAGCGGCCAGGTGGACCTCCCGGTAGGTGATGCCCGGCTTGGTCAGACTGAACGCATGCTCGTTGCAGTCGCAGACGATCTGGTAGATCTCACGCTGCTTGTCTGTAAACTTCCCGGAAGTCGGATAGGTGCGGGTGAAGTCGGAGGCATAGTGCTCATTGCTCTCCACTCCCGCGTCGATCACCATCAGTTTGCCCGGCTCGATCACCTTGTCATGCAAATGGTTGTGCAGGGTCTCCCCGTGCTGGGTCAGGATGGTCGGGAAGGAAACGCCCCATCCCTTCGCCAGGGCCACGCCTTCCATCTTGCCGACGATATCCTGCTCGACGATACCCAGGGCGATGCTGTCACGCGCGACCGAATGCATCTCGTAACCCAGGGCGCACGCCTCGTCGATCGCGGCGATTTCCACCGCTTCCTTGACCAGACGCATGGAGATGACGGCCTGGATCAGCGGCAGGGACGCCTTCTCGGCGGAATCGGTCAGCTGCATGAGACGCAGGGTGTTGAAATACCGGCTCGGCGGCAGGTAATGCACCTTCCGGCCGGCGGCGACGGCCTTGGCCACGTCCGTATCCAGTGCGCCGTACGGCTTGGAAGCGGCCACTCCGACGCGCTCCGCCTTGGAGGCGACGGTCGGCTGCGGACCCATCCAGATGATGTCTCCGATTTCCACATCGTCGGCATAGATGGTTTCCTCGCCGCTCTCGATGTCGAGGATGGCTCCGTACATCGGATCGTCCAGGCCGAAATAATACAGCCAGGAACTGTCCTGACGCCATTTGTAGCAATTATCCTTGTACTGGGCGGGCGCTTCTGCGTTGCCGACGAAAAGCACGATGCCTTTTTCTCCCTGCGCGGCCAGTTTGGCCAGGAGCGTGCGGCGACGTGCCACATAAACTTCTTTTTCGAACATATCAGGTTATCTGTTTTAGTATCTCGGAAGGAAACCCTTGTCCACCAGGACTTCGGCAATCTGGACGGCATTGGTCGCGGCTCCCTTGCGGATGTTGTCGGACACACACCAGAAGTTCAGGCCGCTTTCGACGGAGGGATCGCGGCGGAGCCGGCCGACGAAGACATCGTCCTTGCCCAGGGCATACAGCGGCATCGGATAAACGTTCCTGGAAGGATCGTCGCAGACCGTCACGCCCGGCGTGCGCATCCAGATGTCCCGGACCTCTTCCAGTTCGAACGGCTTCTCGAATTCGAGGTTGACCGATTCGCTGTGGCCGCCCATGACAGGGACGCGGGCCGTCGTCGGGGAAACGCCGATCTTGTAGTCCCGCAGGATCTTGTGGGTCTCGTCGACCATCTTGCGTTCCTCCTTGGTATATCCGTCCTCCAGGAACACGTCGATATGGGGAATGATGTTCAGGTCGATCGGATAGTTATAATAGGCCGGATAGGTCCCCCATTCGGACGCGCCGGCCCGCTCGGCCTCCAACTGGGCGACGCCCTTGTGGCCGGAACCGGTCACGGACTGGTAGGTCGAAACGACGATCCGCTTGATGGTGAAGCGTTTGTGCAGCGGGGCGATGGGCAGGAGCATCTGGATGGTGGAGCAGTTCGGATTGGCAATGATCATGTCATCCGAGGACAGCACGTCGGCATTGATCTCAGGGATCACAAGTTTCTTCTCCGGATCCATCCGCCAATAGGACGAATTGTCCACGACGCGGCAGCCGACTTCTGCGAACCGCGGCGCCAGGTCGCGGGAGACGCTTCCGCCGGCGGAGAAGATGGCCAGGTCCGGATGGCGGGCGATGGCGTCGTCCGCGCTCATGACCTTGTATTTCTTTCCGTTGAACGTGACTTCCTTGCCGACGGAACGCTCCGAGGCGACAGGATAAAACTCGGTGACCGGGAAATTCCGCTCGGCCAGCACTTCCATCATCCGGGTGCCCACCAGACCGGTGGCGCCCACAACTGCTACTTTCATATTTTGTCAGAATCTATTTTACATATCGCTGCAGGCGCTCTATCAGGCCGGTGGCCTCCCGGCCGCCGATGCCCAGGACATCCTGGATGAAATCCCGCACCGCGCCGGCATCCAGCCGGAGGATATCGACCAGGCCGCCGACATAGGCGCCCAGACTTCCGATCACGCCGACGGATTCCTTGATGCCATGATCGACCAGCAAACCATGGAAACGGCCGATGGCGGCCATCGCCTGCTGCTTTTCACGGGTCGTATAATTGCGGTAATTCTGGATGTATTCCTTGACGAGCGCGTCATATTGGCGCCCGACACGCTGCCAGTCGGCATAGGTATATCGGTCCGCATGACGTTCTACGCGGTCCACGAGCCGCTCGAGCCGGGCCGGAGCGCGCATCGTGGCGCAGCTGCACAGGAGCAGCGCTGCCATCAGGAAGGTCAATAATTTACGCATGATCTTGTCTTTTAAACAGTAACAAAGTAAGAAAAAATTACGTAGATTTGCAAAGTACCCCTGCATATAATGTACCAACAAATACACACGACATCATGAGTGAAGAAAATGTAAAAAACCCGATGGACCTCAACGGTGACGGCAAGGTCACCCTCGGAGAGAAGGTCCAGTACAACGTGGGCAAGGCCCAGGAAAAGGTAGAAAAGGCCATCAACGACATCGCCGCCGACGCCAAGGACGTAGCGGGCAAGGTCGTGGAAAAAGGCAAGGAGTATTACGACGTGGCTGCCGACAAGGCCAAGGACGTCGCCGACAAGGCGAAGGATGTCTATGCCGAGGCCAAGGAGAAGGGCAAGGAGTACGTCGAGAAGGGCAAGGAATATTATGACGTGGCCGCCGACAAGGCCAAGGACGTCTATGCCGATGCCAAGGAGAAAGGCAAGGAATTCGTAGAGGATACCAAGGCCAAAGTCCAGGAATTCAAGGACAAGGTCTGATCCCTCCTTCCCACAGGACACGACAAAGCCGCCCGAAAAGGCGGCTTTGTTGCTTAAAATGTTCCTTCTGTCGGATTAATTATGTAATTTTAGCAAAATATTCATCTTATGAAAAGCCCCCTGCAACTGATTCTCGGCATTGCCGCCCTCTTTCTCGTGGCAGCCTGCGGACCCTCCCGCTACACGAATTCCAGCGTAAACCTGGCCGCCGTCCCGGAGTATGCGTTCATCCAGCCGTATTCCTACATCGTCCTTTATGGCGATGACGGGAAAGGATACTACAATGAAGAATCCTCCGCTACGGCGACGCGACTGATTTCGGACATCATCAATTCAGAACGATTCCCCTTCTCCGACATGGTCCAGGCCGACTACGACGGGGAGAATGAGGACATCAAGAACTGGGTGCGGACCTTCCCGAATGTGGATCCGGGCAAGGCAGACCGCCTCCGCGTTCCCAAGTCTCTTAAGAGCCTGCTGAACAAGAGCGGCCTCCGCTACGGTGTCGTCATCTATTCCTATGGTTATGTCCAGACCAAGAAGGGCTACCAGAGGGAAAAAGTGGAAAAGGCGGCCTCAAAGGTCATCGACAAGACCATCGAGAGCCTGACCGGCATCAGCGGCCTGACTACGCCGTCCCAGAACTATAGTGTCGACAGCCCTTACGGCAACGTCCTTTACTGCGCCGTCGTCGACGGAGAGACGGAACGCGTCATCCACTTTGTGAACCAGACTCCGACCTTCGCCTCCCATCCCGAAGAGAGTTCCTATGTCAGCGAACTGCTTCACAAACTGCTGAAAGAGTTCATCCGCTAATTCATCAAACCATCACTATGAAATACTTCAAGTTGTTCGGCCTTCTGGACACAAAACAAGCCGCCCGAAAAGGCGGCTTTGTCGTTTAAGCCCCTCCCCGAGGGAGGGGTTTGGGGTGGGGACTACGAAAGAAGTCCCCCGGGACCACAAAACAAGCCGCCCGAAAAGGCGGCTTTGTTTTGTGGTCCCTGCCGGGCATGATCCGACGACCCACTGATTATGAGTCAGTTGCTCTAACCAACTGAGCTAAGGGACCAAGTTGCAGGACTGTCTACTGGTGAGACAGCCCTGCAAATATAAGGAAATTCAATTACAATCCTCAGACTTTGATTTCAACCTCCACGCCGGAAGGAAGCTCAAGCTTCATGAGGGCGTCGACGGTCTTCGCGTTGGAATCGTCGATGTCCAGCAGGCGGCAATAGGAGTTGAGCTCAAACTGCTCGCGGGCCTTCTTGTTGACGAAGGTCGAACGGTTCACCGTGAAGATCTTCTTGTCGGTCGGCAGCGGAATCGGGCCGCAAACCTTGGCACCCGTCGCGGAGACGGTGTCGGCAATCTTCTTGGCGCTCTTGTCGAGCAGCATGTGGTCGAATGATTTGAGTTTGATTCTGATTTTCTGACTCATATCAATTGTTGTTACCGATTGTTATACTTTTGTTTTATTCGTCGTCAGGCATGCGGAAACCGCTCTTCTCGACAATGTCCTTCGCCAGGTTGGCCGGAACCTCGGAGTAGTGGTCGAAGCTCATGGTGCTCGTGGCACGTCCGGAAGACAGGGTCCGCAGGACGGTCACGTAGCCGAACTGCTCGGCCAGCGGCACGAACGCCTTGATGATACGGGCACCGTTGGCGGTGGTATCCATGGCGTTGATCTGGCCGCGGCGGCGGTTCAGGTCGCCCACGATGTCGCCCATGTACTCTTCGGGTGTCACCACCTCCAGGTTCATGATCGGCTCGAGGAGCACCGGCTTGGCTTTGCGGTAAGCGTGGCGGAAGGCCATGCGGGCCGCGATCTCGAAGGACAACTGGTCGGAATCCACCGGGTGGAACGAACCGTCGAGGAGGGTAACCTTCAGGGAAGGAACTTCGTAGCCGGCGAGACAGCCGTTGGCCATCGCGGCCTCGAATCCCTTCTGGACGGAAGGTACATACTCCTTCGGAACGTTGCCGCCCTTGACGGCATTCTCGAACTGGAGGCCCGAGACGCCCGGATCGGCCGGCCCCATCTCAACGATGATGTCGGCGAATTTACCACGTCCGCCCGTCTGCTTCTTGAAGACTTCACGATGCTGGACGGAAGCGGTGATGGACTCCTTGTAGTTGACCTGCGGGGCGCCCTGGTTGATCTCGACGCCGAACTCACGGCGGAGCCGGTCGACGATGATGTCCAGGTGCAGTTCGCCCATGCCGCTGATGACGGTCTGGCCGGTCTCATGGTCCGACTTGACAGTGAAAGTCGGGTCCTCCTCAGCGAGTTTGCTGAGGGCGACACCCAGCTTGTCAAGGTCGCCCTGGGTCTTGGGCTCCACGGCGATACCGATGACCGGATCCGGGAAGACCATGGACTCAAGGGTGATCGGATGGTTCTCGTCGCAGATGGTGTCACCTGTGCGGAGATCCTTGAAACCGACCGCTGCGCAAATGTCTCCGGCCTCCACGAACTCGATCGGGTTCTGGTGGTTGGAGTGCATCTGGTACAGACGGGCGATCCGCTCTTTCTTGCCTGTTCTGGTATTGAAGACATACGAGCCGGCGTCCACCCTTCCGGAATACGCCCTCATGAAAGCGAGCCGTCCGACGAACGGATCGGTCGCGATCTTGAAGACCAGGCCGCAGAACGGCTGGGATGCATCCGGCTTGCGCTCCAGTTCCTCACCGGTCCTCGGGTGGGCACCCTTGACCGCGCCCTTGTCGAGCGGGGAAGGAAGGTAACGCATGACGGCGTCCAGCAGGAACTGCACACCTTTGTTCTTGAAGGAAGAACCGCAGCACGCGGGAACGATCTGCATGGAAATGGTCCCCTTGCGGAGGGCGGCGATGATCTCGTCCTCGGTCAGGGAATCCGGGTCTTCGAAGTACTTCTCAATAAGGGTCTCATCGACCTCGGCCGCCACCTCGACGAGTTTGTCGCGCCAGCGGGCCACCTCATCCGCCATGTCGGCGGGAACTTCCTTGACCTCGTAGTTGATCAGTTCTTCGGTGGAATCGTAGTAGATCGCCTTGCGGGAGATCAGGTCCACGATACCTTTGAACTTATCCTCTGCACCGATCGGAAGGCAGACGGGAACAGCCTTGGCACCGAGCTTGGTATGGATTTCCTCGACACAGGCGAGGAAGTCCGCACCGACACGGTCCATCTTGTTCACATAAGCGATCTTAGGTACGCCGTACTTGTCGGCCTGGCGCCAGACGGTCTCCGACTGGGGCTGAACCCGGCCGACAGCGCAGAACGTCGCGATCGTACCGTCCAGGACACGGAGGGAACGCTCCACCTCGACCGTGAAGTCGACGTGGCCGGGAGTGTCGATAAGGTTGATCTGATAGGTCTGTCCGCCATAGTGCCAGAACGCGGTCGTGGCGGCAGAAGTGATGGTGATGCCTCGCTCCTGCTCCTGGACCATCCAGTCCATGGTGGCAGCACCCTCGTGTACCTCACCGATCCGGTGCGTCTTGCCCGTATAGAACAGGATGCGTTCGGATGTAGTGGTCTTGCCGGCATCGATGTGGGCCATGATGCCGATGTTGCGGGTGTATTTAAGATCTCTTCCAGCCATTCGTAAGTCTCAGATTAGAAACGGAAGTGGGCGAAGGCCTTGTTGGCCTCGGCCATCTTGTGCATATCCTCCTTGCGTTTGTATGCACCACCTTCGTTGTTGTATGCAGCGACGATTTCTGCACAAAGTTTTTCAGCCATGGAGTGGCCGGAGCGCTTGCGGGCGTAGAGTATCATATTCTTCATAGAAACAGAAATCTTCCGCTCCGGTCTCAACTCGGTAGGCACCTGGAAGTTGGCACCGCCGATACGGCGGGACTTGACCTCGACCTGCGGGGTCACGTTCTCGAGTGCCTTCCTCCAAATATCGAGAGGAGCCTTGTCAGAATCTTTCATCTTCTCGCCTACCATGTCAATGGCATCGTAAAAAATAGAATACGCGATACTCTTCTTCCCC
>JBGUXJ010000070.1:0-3973 GCA_045222055.1 Candidatus Cryptobacteroides sp.
AGGGAACTGGTCGTCGAGGCCCTCAAGCCGTTACAAATCAAGGATAAATACGGACGTGACGTCGTCGATCCCAAGCGGGGTGTCACGGTGCGTTTCGACAGTTTCGGAGACAACAGCATCAACCTGACGGTCTTCCAGTTCACGACGGTCGACACCCACTACACCTATGCCGCGCAGGCCAAGGAAATCATCTACAAGACCCTGACCGAGAACGGCATCGAGATTCCGTTCCCGCAGCAGGACATCTATATCAAATCGATTCCGGAGAAAGAACTGGCTCCGGCAGAGCCAGCGAGTCCGACGCCATCCGCGTCAGCGAGTCCAGTTCCGCCCGGAACTGACGGGATACCGAATCCAGGGCCGGAAGGAACTCGGTAGCGATTGGATCCGCCTCCGGCGACTCCATCGTGAGCGGATTGACGGGCGTTCCGTTTTTCCAGACCCGGAAGTCCAGGTGCGGTCCCGTGGCCGTACCGGTCATGCCGACATAACCGATCACTTCTCCTTGCCGGACATGGTCACCGACCTTCAGTCCGGCGGCATACCGCGACAGGTGCAGATACGCCGTCGTGTAGACGGAATTGTGGCGGATCTTGACGGTATTGCCGCCTCCGCCGCCCCAGCCCTTGCTGATCACGGTTCCGTCACCGATGGACATCACGGGCGTACCGGTCGGGGCTGCATAATCCACGCCTGTATGGGCGCGGGTATAGCCATAGACCGGATGTTTCCGATGATAGGAGAAACCGGACGAGATCCGGGTAAACTTCAGCGGGGCCTTGAGAAAGGCCTTCTTCAGGCTTTCGCCCGATTCTTTCCAATACTGGTCCTTCCCCTCTTCCTGCTGGAAACGGACGGCCGGGATATCCAGCGTGTCGCGGCTGAAAACGGCATAGTCCACAGCGTGGATGCCGATGACTTCCCCGTCGCAAAAGTCCTCGTCATATAGGACGCGGAAACGGTCGCCTTTCTGCAAGCTGAAGAAATCCACGGTCCAGGCATAGATCTCCGACAATTGCACGATCAGCTGCGGCGATACATCCGCGGCCACCATGTCGTTCCACAAGGAAGTACGGATGGTGACGTCCGCCGTCCTGCGGATGGATTCGACCGGTTTCTCCACCTTCCAGGCCCCATACGGTTCCCGGCACTGGAAAACCGTCAGATGCACCTTGTCCTGCTCATAGACCACATAGCGGAGGTCGCCGGCAGAAAGCGTATCCGTATCATAATACGCCTGCCAGCGGTTGCCCGCCCGCAACCGACGCATGTCGAACACGGAATCGGCCTCCATCGCCAGATCCTGGGCCTGCCGCGCATCCAGACCGAGCCGCTGCATGAGGCCCGTAAAAATCTCCCCGTTGCGGAGCACCCCTTCGACCCGGTCGAAAGAATCGGTACAGAAACCGAGCGGATACACGGTATCACGCGGCGGCGCGACCGGTGGCGTTTCAGGACGCCGATGGCAGGAAGGGAGGAAAATGCCCGTCAGGACAAGGAAGACAAAAACGGAGGGTATGATGGAATGTGTAAGCTTCATGACAAGTTTGGCTGATCCGACAAAGATAACTATCTTTGTAAGGTTATGCAAATAGAACCCGTCGCCACCTTCCGTTCTCCGTTCCCGGAGAAATTCGGCATTCCGCGTCAAAGCGGGGTGGCGGCCGGCCTGCGCGGCCGCATCGTCCTGGAGCCGGCGTTCCGGAACCCATCCGCCCTCCGCGGGCTCGGAGATTTCGACTACATCTGGCTGATCTGGGAGTTTTCCGGCAACAGACCTGCGACGGCGGGCTCCGGTTGCAGCGCCCCCCGCGACAAAACGGCCGTCTGGCAGCCGACGGTACGTCCTCCACGCCTGGGCGGCAACACCCGGATGGGCGTCTTCGCCACCCGCTCCCCTTTCCGCCCCAATCCCCTCGGACTCTCCTGCGTCCGGCTCGAGCGTATCGAATGGGACAGTCCGGAAGGCCCGGTCATCCATGTCCTCGGAGCCGACCTGATGGACGGGACCCCCATCTACGACATCAAGCCCTATGTCCGCTATGCCGACAGCCATCCCGAGGCACGCAGCGGCTTCACCGACACCGTGGCCTGGGAGCCGCTAAAAGTCGTATTTCCCTGGGAGTCATCCGGTTCCACCGAGATGCCAAGTATCTTCTCCGCAGAGGAACAGGAAATCCTCCGGGACATCCTTGCACAGGATCCTCGGCCGCCCTTCCACGACGCCCCTGACAAAATCTACGGCATGGCCTACGCCGGATACAACGTCCGGTTCCAGGTCCGTGACGATATCCTGACAGTTTTAGAAATCCTACCCTTATGAAAAGAATACTTACCTCCCTGCTGGCCGTCTCGGCAGCACTGACCGGATGCGGCCAGAAATTCCAGACACTGACACCGTCCGATTTCGAGACGGCCATTGCCGGCGAAGGCGTCCGGCTCGTCGATGTCCGGACAGCGGAAGAATTCGCCGCCGCGCACATTCCGGGTGCCCTGAACTTCGATGTCTATGACGAAGCGTTCGTACAGAAAGTCACCGACAGTCTCAAGACGGACCTTCCTGTCGCCGTTTACTGCCGTACAGGCAGACGGAGCGCCGACGCGGCCGGGAAACTGGCCAAGGCGGGGTTCAGCGTCCTGAACCTAGACGGCGGCATCACCGCCTGGAGAGAAGCCGGGAAAACGGTCGCCGACGACTGGGACTATATCGTCTTCGACGGAGACACGGCGCCGGACTTCGAGATGGAGTTCTTCGACGCCATGAAGGATTACAAGGCGGATTACATGGGCGGAAACGGTCCGTTCAGGAAACTGTCCGACCTGCGCGGGAAAGTGGTGCTGCTCCAGTTCACCGCTTCCTGGTGCGGCGTCTGCCGGGAAGAAATGCCGCATCTGGAAAAAGAGATCTGGCAGAAGCACAGCGACAACCCCGACTTCGAATTCATCGCCGTCGACCGGGACGAACCCGTGGAGAAAATCCTGAAATTCAAGGAAGTGACAGGTGTGCCCTATCCGTTCGTCTTCGATCCGCAGGAAAAGATCTTCGACCTGTATGCCCTGCATGACGCAGGTGTCACCCGCAACGTCCTGATCGACCGGGAAGGGCACATCGTCCTGCGCACCCGGCTCTACAACGAAGAGGCCTTCGCCCAGTTGGTCGCCAAGGTCGACGAACTGCTCCGGTAAGGATCAGCCCATGATATATTTCCCGATCTTCGGGATCCGCTGGACCAGCACCGATACGGCCGCCACGCAGACAAACGAGCAGGCGGCCGTCAGCATGACCTGGACCGGCATCGTCCAATACCCCAGCACACCCGCATCGCCCAGCCCGAGCCGCTCCCGGAAGAAAGCGGACCACAGGGCAAGGACCAGCATATGGCAGAGGTACATGCCATAACTCGCCTCCGAGACGGGACGCAGCACACAGCGGTAGAATCCCCCGCCCCTGTTCACAATCTTGCGGAACAGCAGGATCCAGCCGACCGTCATCAGCACGATTCCCAGGTTGTCATAATTCCAGGTCGTCTCCCACCGGACGGCCAGGTCGACCGGACCGGCAACTGGGAAAGAACCCCCTGCAGAGAGAAGGACCCGGCGGAAGAAACCTCCGTAAGTCAGGGCGAAGCCCGCCAGGAAACAAGGCAGCCCGACGGACAGCGTCCTTTTCCAGGACAGATTGCCCACGAAACGCCGGAAATACAAGCCCAGCAGCAGATAACCGGCCACGCCGCTCACATAATAGAATGTCCCGTAGGTGTTCCAGCTGGCCTCGCCCCAAAGTGGATAGAGCGCCCCGCGCGGAATCCCGGACGGGCCGTATACCATAGCCGACTGACCGCCGGAAGCCCAGTCGCGGATCAAGGGCAACAAGGTGGTAAACAACCAGATGCAAAGCCAGACCAGCAGTTCTTTCCGGCTGACTTTCTCTGCCCAGGGAGAGAGCAGCGGCATCATCAGGTACACACCCACC
>JBGUXJ010000071.1:0-10116 GCA_045222055.1 Candidatus Cryptobacteroides sp.
TTCATGGCATTGACCATGGATCCGCTGAAAATATAGGTGCAGCCCGGTTTCGGATCCCCGCGCATCTCGGCCAGGACCTTCTCGAAGATCTTGCAGACCTTGTCGCCGTCTTCGGTGTTGTCGATGCACTGGAACTCGTCCAGGATCAGGATGAGGGCCATGCCCCGGTCACGGGCGATCCGCTGGGGGAAGCGCAGCATGGCAAGGATGTCGTTGTCGTCCACGTCCCAGTTCAGGGAAATGATCCGGTCTGTCTCGGCATAGTTGCGCTGGTCGAAAATGAAATGCGTGCCGTCCAGGTACTTGCCGATCAGTTCCTGGTACTCGGACGGGGTCGTGGCGACGGTCCGCAGGGCCGTCGATCCCAGCCGGACGAGGAAGTCGGCGATGGTGCGGATGTTCATCAGGTTGAACTGTCCGACGGTGAACTGCCGGCCGGTGACCCGCAGGTTGAGCAGGGTCTGCTGGATGACGGAGGTCTTCCCGGCCTTGGGCGGCTCGCAGAGGACGACATGTTCCCCCTGGGCCAGCAGGTTGCCCAGGATCTTGCAGTCTTCGCGGCGGCCGAAGAAGTTCTTGCCGGTGACGTATCGATAGTAGATGAACGGACTGTCCATGGCGTTGAAACATTCTTGTTACGCAAATATAGATATTATCCGCTTTCTGCGTGCCAAAAAAGTGCAGAAGATTTTTCCACAGCCGGTTGTGAAAATGAAATCCCAAAATAATTTTGTGATTTGCAGGAAATTCACTACTTTTGCAGTCCCAAAATTGTGAAATGGCCGCTGAGCCCGGAAAGACCTGCCTTAGGGAGCAGGCGCTTACGGCTGGAAACTTTAAGAGTTCAAAAGATAATGTACGCAATCGTAGACATTGCCGGCCAGCAGTTTAAAGTAGAAGCTGGTTCCAAGATCTTCGTCAACCGCCTGGCCGCGAAGGCCGACGAGTCCGTCGAGTTCAACAAGGTGCTCCTCATCGACGCTGAGGGTGCAGTCAAAGTCGGTGCCCCGTATGTCGAGGGTGCTGTAGTAAAAGCCACCGTCCTCCGTGACGACATCAAGGCCAAGAAGGTCCTTGTGTTCAAGAAAATCCGTCGCAAAGGCTTCCAGAAGCTCAACGGCCATCGCCAGAAGCTGACCCAGATCCGCATCGACGCTATCGCTTAACTTTGTAAAAGATTTAGATTATGGCACATAAAAAAGGTCAATCCAGTTCCAAGAACGGTCGTGAGTCGCATTCCAAACGACTCGGTCTTAAGAAGTTCGGCGGTCAGGTCGTGAAGGCCGGTAACATCATCGTCCGTCAGCGCGGTACCGTCCACAACCCGGATACCAATGTCGGTATGGGCAAGGACCACACCCTGTACGCTCTCGTCGACGGTACTGTCGTCTTCAAGAAGAAGAGAAACGACAAGTCCTACGTCTCCGTTGTCCCGTTCGAGAACTAAGACGCGGAAGATAGAAGATAAGCTCTAGAGGATTGCACTTCGAAACCGCAGTCCTCTTTTTTATTAAAAGCGAGAACAAGATGCTTACACTCAAAACGCTCCGCGAGAATCCGGAGCATGTCATCGCCAAGCTGGCCGTCAAGAATTTCGACGCCCGCGAAATCGTGACCCGCGTCATCGCGCTCGATGACAACCGCAAGGCCCTCCAGACCGAGAGTGACGCGCTGCTGAGTCAGCAGAAGCAGATGGCCGCCCAGATCGGCAGTCTGATGAAGCAGGGCAAGCGCGAGGAAGCCGAAGCCGCCAAGCAGGAAGTCGCCGCCCTCAAGGCCCGTTCCACCGAACTGCTTGCCCAGGCCGACGCCAACAACAAGGAACTCCTCGACCAGCTCGTCCTCCTGCCGAACCTCCCGTGCGACCAGGTCCCGGAAGGCAAGAGCGCCGAGGACAACGTCGTCGTCCGCATGGGCGGCGAAGAGCCGAACCTCCCGGAGAACGCCCTTCCGCATTGGGAACTCGCGAAGAAGTATGACATCATCGACTTTGACCTGGGCGTCAAGCTGACGGGTGCCGGTTTCCCGGTCTACAAGGGCAAGGGTGCCCGCCTGCAGCGTGCGCTGATCAATTTCTTCCTGGACCGCAACACCGCCGCCGGTTACCTCGAGGTCGAGCCGCCGGTGATGGTGAACGCCGATTCCGGTTTCGGTACCGGCCAGCTGCCGGACAAGGAAGGCCAGATGTACTATGTCAATGAGGATAAGTTCTACCTGGTCCCGACCGCCGAAGTCCCGGTGACCAACATCTTCCGCGACGTGATCCTGGGCGCCGACCAGTTCCCGCAGAAGATGACGGCCTATACCCCGTGCTTCCGTCGTGAGGCCGGTTCCTACGGCAAGGATGTCCGCGGCCTGAACCGCCTGCATCAGTTCGACAAGGTCGAGATCGTCCGCGTCGAGAAGCCGGAGAACAGTTACGCCGCCCTGGACGAGATGATCGCCCATGTCGAAGGCCTCGTCAAGGACCTCGGCCTGCGTTACCGCATCCTCCGCCTCTGCGGCGGTGACATGAGCTTCACCTCCGCCATCACCTATGACTTCGAGCTGTGGTCCGCCGCACAGGGCCGCTGGCTGGAGATCTCTTCCGTCTCCAACTTCGAGAGTTACCAGGCCAACCGCCTGAAACTCCGCTACAAGGACGAGAACGGCAAGACCCAGCTCTGCCACACCCTGAACGGTTCTTCCCTCGCGCTGCCGCGCGTGGTCGCCGCCCTGCTCGAGGACAACCAGAAAGACGGTTACATCGAGATCCCGGAGGTCCTCCGTCCGTATACCGGTTTCGACCGCATCGGGTAGTTGACCTTTTTCGGCGTTTTTCGTACATTTGCGCTATGGAACAGGAGCGCATCATTTTAGGCATCGATCCCGGAACCCAGCTGCTGGGTTTCGGGATTATCCGTGCCAAGGGCCGCAAGGCGGAATACATCGACATGGGGGTGCTGGACCTGCGCAAGGACAAGGATCCTTATCAGAAACTGCGCGCCATCTATGACTGCATCTCCGAGGTCTGCCGTTCCTATCACCCGACGGAACTGGCGATCGAATCGCCGTTTTATGGCAAGAACGCCCAGGTCGTGCTGAAACTGGGCCGGGCGCAGGGAGCCGCGATGATCGCGGCGATGGAATACGGCATCACATCCGTGACGGAATATGCCCCGCGCAAGGCCAAGGAGGCCATCGTGGGCAACGGCGCCGCCTCGAAGGAACAGGTGCAGATGATGCTGGAAAAGACGCTGGGGCTGAAACTTCCTGCCGAACACCTCGATGCGACCGACGCCCTGGCCATCGCGTTCTGCCACTTCTACCAGACGACCTCGCCGCTCGCCGGCCTGAAGTCCGCTTCCAGTTGGGAAAAATTCATCGCGGCCAATCCGGACCGCGTCAAATGACACCTGTCATTCTGGGCGGAGTGAAGAATCAGTTTGTCATTCTGAGCAAAGCGAAGAATCTGCTTGCTGGTAAATATCCTGTAAAACGAGCCCTGCAAGGGTAAACCCGAAAATACCGATGACAGGGGCAAGGGTGCCGTTGACGGCCGTCTTGCCATAGGACATCGCCTCGTCCTCTCCGGCCGCTCCACGGTTGGGGAGGACTTCTTCGTCATAGACGCAGAGGAAGGGCTTGGCCGGAAGGGTGCCGGCCCGGCGGAGTTTCTTGCGGAGGGCGGCGCCGAGGGGACAGCCGCGCACTTCCAGGAATTCGGCGACCCGTACTTTGGTGGGATCGGTCTTGAGGGCGGCTCCCATGGAGGAGAAGAAGGTGGCGGGGGTAGCGCAGGCGCGCAGGATCAGCGAGGCCTTGTCACTGAGCGCGTCGATGGCGTCGAGGATATAGTCATAGTCCTCGAGCCGGAAGTCCGCATGGCGGTCGTCCGAATAGCGCTCCTGCCGGATTACGATGTCGGCGGACGGGTTGATGGCGAGCAGGCGTTTCCGCATGGCTTCGACTTTCGGCTGGCCGAGGGTCGCTGTCGTCGCAGGCAGCTGGCGGTTGAGGTTGGAGGCGCAGACCACGTCCGCGTCGACCAGCGTGAGATGCCCGACGCCGCTCCGGACCAGGGCCTCCGCGCACCAGCCGCCGACCCCGCCGACGCCGAACAGGATCACCCGGGCGTCCCGGATGCGTTGCATGACATCCGGCCCGACCAGGAGTTCCGTGCGCTGGTACAGTCCGTTCATTTCCGGAAATCCTTGGGAATGAAAGCCCTGACGATCATGGCCAGCAGGAGCAGGCCGAAGATGAGCGTGCAGATCCGTCCGACGATGTCCCCGTTCCGCACGAAGAAGGTCTCCCTGTCGGACAGATTGACGGTGCCGCGCAGCACCGTCTGCTCCCACCACGGGGTCCGGGCCACGATCCGGCCGCGTTGGTCGATGATGGCGGAAATGCCCGTGTTGGCACAGCGGGCGATGTCCCGGCGGGTCTCGATGGCCCGCAGGGAAGAATAACTCAGGTGCTGCCGGTAACCCGGGGTGTCGCCCCACCAGGCATCGTTGGTGATGACTGTCAGCAGGCGGGCGCCCTTGCGGATATACCCCGTGCAGTATTCTCCATAGACGGATTCATAGCAGATGGCGCAGCCGAGGGGCACGTCACCTGCGTGCAGCAGGCTGATCTCGTCCTGGCCGACGCAGCGGCCCATGACGCCGCCCAGCATGTCGTCGATCTTCGTGAAGAACGCGGGAAAGGGAGTCAGTTCGACACCCACCACGAGCTTGCTCTTGTGGAAGATCTCCGTGCTTCCCGCCATCAGGGCGGAATTGTGGCTGAGCAGCCAGGAGCCGTCCTGCCGCCGCCGGGCGTTGGGCGAGGGCCTTTCCCCTTCGACGAAGGTATAGGAGGAGGCACCGAACAGCAGCTGGGTGCCCGGATAATCGTTCACCAGGGAGGTCAGCCGGCGCCAGGTCGCGCTGCTCGCGGGAATGTCATTGGTGATGACATCGGCCGTGAAGGTTTCGGGTGCGAGGATCAGCAGCGGATCATCGCCCGTACGGCCGCGCAGGGCGTCCCGGACCTGTTGTTCCAGGATGGCATCCTGCTGGCTCTGGCTGAGCGACTCGAACTTCTGGTATGGATCGAAATTGGGCTGGACGATGAGGACCTCCAGCGGCTCGTCCGTTTCCTCGTAGCGGTTCCAGAGAATGGCGGAAACCACCATCGGGGCGAGCAGGACCAGGATCCATCCGCCGACGCCGGCCGCTTTCGCCTTCCCGTTCCAGCGGAAAAAACTTCCGTCGGCGAGGGCGCAGAGCAGTCCGAACAGTCCCAGGTTGCAGGCCCAGATCCAAAGTGATCCGCCCAGGGAACCGGTGTATTCGTACCATTGGACCAGGCCGGTCGTCTGGGCGAAGGCATTGCCGAGGGTCAGCCACGGCCAGGAGATCTGGGCGCTGAAATAAAACCGCTCCCAGGCGATCCATGCGGCGGCCAGGAACAGATAGGGCACGCTGCCCCGGAAGACTTTCTTGCAGCCCCGGAACAGCGCGAAGACCACGGCCATCTGCAAGGCGTTGGCGAGGACGGCGAAGATCCCGCCGCCCACCGTGGCGTTGCAGACCCAGAAGGTCGTGACCGCATTCCACAGGACGAAGACCCAGTAGTACCAGAGTCCCATCCGCCGGACTCCCGCTTCGCTGCCGATCTTTTCCATGCACAGCAGCGGAACGAGCCCGACAAGGGCCGCCCAGCCGGTGTGCGGCACCAGGAACGGCACGCTCATCAGGATGGCGGAAAGGCCCCCGAGCAGGGCCATCTGTCCTTTGATTCCCATTTGCTTACGGCAGATCGTTGACAACCGGGATCTCGTCGCAGTTGCCCTGCGGACGTGCCTGCTCGATCTTGCGCAGTTCCATGATGAACCAGTAGAGGAAGGCCAGGAACAGGACGAAAAGGATCAGGTAGGCGGGCAGCGGCATGACATCCATCCAGCCGGCGGCGCTGTCGTCGATGTCGGCGAACTGGCCGATCAGCAGCGCCAGCGTATTGTTGGTGCAGTGCATGAGCATGGTCAGTTTCAATGAGCCGGTCTTGTAATAGACATAGCCGAAGAGCAGGCCGAGGGCGAAGGCCGGGATGGCCTGCCACGGGTTCAGGTGGATGAATGCGAAGAAGGCGGCGGAAACGACGATCGCCCAGACCGGTTTCATGCCGCGGGTGCCGTCGGGCTTCTGGTAGTTCAGCAGGCCGCGGAGCACGGTTCCCCGGCAGAGCCATTCTTCGAAGATCGGGGCGAAGATGCTGACGCAGAGCAGGTTGACGAGGAAGTCGCCTTGTGTCAGGCTGTTCAGGGCCTCTTCCAGCCATTCCGGCATGTCGGGCATCTGGGCATTGACGGCGTCCATGCAGAAGCCGGCCGCGACGGTAGCGACCATGCACAGCAGGGCGACCAGCCATCCGCCGAGGCGGCCGAAATGGTTGCTGTCGATGGCATAGCCGTTTTCGAACAGCATGTTGCGGTTGCTGATATGCTTCGAGGCAACCATCGCCGGGATGAACATGATCGGATAGGAGATGAGTTCGGCATATTCCGTACCCAGGTCCGGCACCGCGAACATGAAGATGCCCGTGATGATGCCGCCCAGCAGGGCGCCCACGAGCAGCCAGCCCAGGAGGGCGAACATGCCGCCTACACCCGGGACATGCCAGGCGAATCCGGTGAATACGTCGTAGTTCTGGTTTTTGCTTTTCTTGAAAAAGGCCATGGTGCTGTCAAGGATTAAATGGCACTGCTATTTGTAAAGGGGAGAAGGATAGACGCCCTTGTCGGCGAGTTCCTGGAACTTCGCGACGACCGCCGGGCGGTCCTCCTTGTAGGTCACGCCGAACCAGCGGCTCGGAGTGGAGAGGACGTCGCATTTGCCCTGACCGGTCTTGATGATCGTATCGACGGCGAACGGGATGTAGAACTCTTTCTTCAACTCCTGGCTATTCTTGTCGAGGAAGGCCTTGAAAATGGCCTCGCTCTTCGTGAAATAATCCGGGGTGAAGCCCCACATGTTCATGGAGCACAATGCCTTTCCGTCGAGGACGACATGGTTCTCCCCGTTGGAAGAGTTGTCGCCATAGACGATTCCGTCGGCCTCGCGGGCGATGTTCAGGTGCTCGACCACGTCGGTCAGGTGCTGCTCCTTGTCGTAGAAGCAGATGCCGCGGGACACGCCGCCGGACTCGCTGAGGGTGTTCTCCAGTTCGAAACCGACGATGCTGTAGGCACCTTCGGAACCTTCGTGGGCGCGGAGCCACTCGCCGAGGATGTGGAAGGAGTCCTTGCCGTAGTAGTCATCGCCGTTGATGACGGCGAACGGCTCGTGGATGACGTCCTTGGCCATCAGCACGGCATGGGCGGTGCCCCAGGGTTTCTGGCGCTCCGGGTTGAGGACATAACTCTCCGGAATCTTGTTGAGTTCCTGCGTCACAAAGACGAACTCGAGCGGCTGTCCGTCGGTGCAGGTTACACCGGCGTATTTGGCGCGGACGGTCTCCTCCATTTGGGCGCGGAAATACTCGCGGACGATGTAGACGACCTTGCCGAATCCTGCCTGGACGGCGTCATAGATCGAATAGTCGATGATGGTCTCGCCGTTCGGTCCGAGGCCGTCCATCTGTTTGAGTCCTCCATAGCGGCTGCCCATTCCGGCGGCCAATACAAGCAAAGTAGGTTTCATGTTTCTATCTTTTTCCGATTATTGTCTTATTATCCCCCAAATTTAATTATTTTTGCGAAGATAATCTGCTAAACCGGACTGAAATTGGGCAAACTGAAAGACATTTGGAACGGTGAGAACCGGGGATTCGTCCGCTATGCGGTCATCGCGACGGCGGTGGTCCTGGTCTGGGTCCTCTTCCTGGGCGACGACAACCTCGTCCGCTGGATGCGTGCCCGGCTGGAACTTCGCCAGCAGAACCGGCAGATCGAATGGTATAAAAAGGAAATCGACCGGATGGACGAGCAGATCCGGACACTCTCCACCGACCGGGACACGCTCGAGGAGTATGCCCGGGAGAATTTCCATTTCGCCGCACCCGGCGACGATGTCTACGTGGAAAAGTAGATTCTTCGCTTCGCTCAGAATGACAGATCAGAATCCGGTGTAGCTCCAGGGCGTGATGGCCCGGAGCTCTTTTTTTACCGTCTCGGGCACGTCGAGCGTCCCGATGAAATCTTCGATTACCTTTTCGTCGATGCCTGCACCCGTGCGGGTCAGGGCCTTGAGCGTCTCGTACGGGTTGGGATAGCCTTCCCGGCGCAGGATGGTCTGGATGCCTTCTGCGACGACGGCCCAGTTGCGCTCCAGGTCGGCGCGGAGGGCATTCTCGTTAAGGATCAGTTTGCCGAGGCCTTTCTTGAGGGAGGCGAGGGCGATGAGCCCGTGGGCGAGGGGCATGCCGACGTTGCGCAGCACGGTGGAGTCGGTCAGGTCGCGCTGGAGGCGGGAGACCGGAAGTTTCATGGACAGGAAGGTCAGGACGGCGTCGGCCATGCCAAGGTTGCCTTCGGCGTTCTCGAAGTCGATGGGATTGACCTTGTGGGGCATGGCGGAGGAACCCACTTCGCCGGCGATCACCCGCTGGCGGAAGTATTCCATGGAGATGTAGGTCCAGATGTCCCGGCACAGGTCGATGAGTATCGTGTTGATGCGGCGGAGGCAGTCGAAGATGGCCGCCAGGTTGTCGTAGTGCTCGATCTGGGTGGTCGGGCAGGAGCGCTGCAGGCCCAGGGAGGCGACGAAGCGGTCGGCGAAGGCGGGCCAGTCGATGCCGGGATAAGCGACCTTGTGGGCGTTCATGTTACCGGTCGCGCCGCCGAACTTGGCGGGGTAGGTCAGCCCGGAGAGCTGGCGGAGCTGTTCACGGAGTCGGGCGACGAAGACCATGAATTCTTTCCCGACACGGGTCGGGGAGGCCGGCTGGCCGTGGGTCTTGGCGAGCATCGGGATGTCTTTCCAGTCTTCGGCGTCCTTGGCCAGGATGCCGACAATCTCGTGGAGAGCGGGCAGATAGATCTCTTCCAGGGCTTCCTTGAGCATCAGCGGCTGCGATGTGTTGTTGATGTCCTGGGAGGTGAGGCCGAAGTGGATAAACTCACCGAACTTGCTCAGGCCCAGCTCTTTCAGTTGCTCCTTGATATAGTATTCGACGGCTTTGACGTCATGGTTGGTCGTCTTCTCGATTTCCTTGACCCGCTGCGCCTGCTCCGGGGTGAGCGTCGTATAGATGGCGCGCAGGTCGGCATAGCGTCCCTTGTCGAAATCCGCCAGTTGGGGGAGCGGGAGTTCGCACAGGGCGATGAAATACTCGATCTCGATGCGGATGCGGTATTTGATCAGGGCGTATTCACTGAAATAGCCGCTCAGGACGCGGGTCTTGGCGGCGTACCGGCCGTCGACGGGGGAGACTGCGAGAAGACTGTCCATGGAATGAAAGATTGTCTTACAAAGTTACAACAATTCCCGGTAAAGGGCAACGGTCCGGCACGCTTCGGCGACATCGTGCACGCGAAGGATGGAGGCGCCGCGCTCCAGGGCGGCCAGGTGCAGGACCTGGGTGGCGGGGAGCGCCTCTTCGGGCGTAATGCCGAACTTCTTGTATATCATGCTTTTCCGGGATACGCCAACCAGAATGGGTCGCCCGAAGGACTGGAAAACGGACAGTTCCCGGAGGAGTTCATAGTTTTGCTCCAACGTCTTGGCAAAGCCGAATCCCGGGTCGAGGATCCAGTCCCGGATACCATACTCTTCCGCCTTGCGGGCTAAGTCTTTGAAATAGTCCAGGACGGCGGCGGTGACGGGGGAAAGATCTACTGCTTCGGGGTAATCGGTGAGGTCCTGCATGGTGGCGGGAGTGCCGCGCTTGTGCATGGCGACGTAGGGGAGTTCCAGGCGGCCGACGGTCGGGAGCATGGCGGGATCGTCTTCGCCGGCGGAGATGTCGTTGACCAGGAAAGGACCGAATGTGTCATGGACTTTCTCGACGACGGCGGACCAGGTGGTGTCAACGGAAAACCGGAGGTCCGGGAAAGCTGCTGTGAGCGCCTGCAGAGCCGGTTCCAGCCGGCGCCATTCTTCCTGCGGGCCGATGATGTCTGCGCCGGGACGGCTCGAGCAGGCCCCGAGG
>JBGUXJ010000072.1:0-5245 GCA_045222055.1 Candidatus Cryptobacteroides sp.
CCCGGATTTCCTCCAGTTGGTCCAGAAACTTCAGGGGATGGATTACTCCGAGGCCATCAACCAGATCGGCAGCGACGTCGACGAGGCCTTCACCATTGACATAGAGAACGTGTACGTGGGCGTGGTCAGCCTGCAGCAGCCGCTCTTCATGGGCGGCAAGATCATCGCCGCCAACAAGATCGCCCGCCTGGCAGAAGAACTCGCCAAGACCCAGTATGACCAGAAATACCAGGAAATGATGGTCGATGTCGACCAGAGTTACTGGCAGATCGTTTCCGTCGCCAACAAACTGGAACTCGCCGAATCCTATGCCGACCTGCTCCACCAGATGGAACGGGACGTGCAGGTCGCCATCGACGAAGGCGTCTCCACGGAATCCGACGGCCTGCAGATCAAGGTCAAGGCGAACGAGGCGGACATGCTCCGCACCAAGGCCCGCAACGGCCTGACCCTCGCCAAGATGCTGCTCTGCCAGCGGATCGGCCTGCCGCTTGACGCCGAGATCACCCTCGCCGACGAAAAACTCAGTGCCGTTCCGGTACCCGAGGCCGGTCCCGTCAAGGACATGGAATCCATCTATGCCGACCGTCCGGAGACCCGCAGCCTCGACCTGGCCGCCCGGATCTACGACGGCAAGGTCAATGTCGCCCGCGCGGACATGATGCCGAAGGTCATCCTGATGGCCAACTACCTGGTCACCAACCCGAACATGTACCACAGTTACCAGAAGAAGTTCGACGGCATGTGGAATGCCGGCGTGCTGGTCAACATCCCGATCTTCCACGGATTCGAAGCGCTCAACAAGACCCGCAAGGCCAAGGCCGAAGCGACCTTGTACCGCACCCAGCTGGAAGACGCCCGCGAAATGATCAACCTCCAGGTCACCCAGCTGCGCAAGCAGCGCACCGAGGCGGAGGAAAAACTCGCCATGGCGGAGAGCAACCTCGAGAATGCCGAGGAGAACCTGCGGAAGGCGACCATCGGCTTCGAGGCCGGCGTGGTCGAGACCAATGTCGCCCTCGCGGCACAGACCGCCTGGCTGCAGGCCCACAGCGAATTCATCGACGCCGGTATCGAACTTCAGATGAACCAGGTCGCCCTGGGCAAGGCCGAAGGCAATTATCATGTTGAATAATAAAAAGTTAAAGATATGTCACAGGAAAAGAAAAACTACAATCTGGTGGTCGGCGTGATCGCGCTGCTCGTCATCATCATCCTCATCGCCGTCATCGGCTGGTTCGTATCCAAACCGAAACCGCTCATCATCCAGGGCGAAGTCGAAGCCAGCGAATACCGGGTCTCCGGCAAGGTGCCGGGCCGCATCGAGGAACTGTATGTCCGCGAAGGGCAGATGGTCCACAAGGGTGACACCGTGGTCTTCATCGATTCCCCGGAAGTCCGCGCGAAACTGGCCCAGGCAAAGGGTGCCGTAGCAGCCGCCAAGGCCCAGAACCGGATGGCGCAGAACGGCGCACGCCGCGAACAGATCACCGGTGCCTATGAACTCTGGCAGCAGGCCCTCGTACAGGAAGATGTCATGAAGAAATCCTTCGAGCGCGTCCAGAAACTGTATGACCAGAAAGTCATCTCCGCCCAGAAATACGATGAGACAAAGGCGAAATACGACGCTTCCGTCGCCCAGGCCAAGGCTGCGCAGAGCCAGTATGACATGGCCGTAGCCGGCGCCCGCGCTGAAGACAAGGAGGCCGCCCAGGCCCTCGTGGACCGCGCCAACGGTGCCCTTCAGGAGGTCGAAGGCTATCTCGGCGAACTGTACCTGACTTCCCCGTCCGACGGCATCATCTCCGCCACCTTCCCGAAAGTCGGCGAACTGGTGGGCCAGGGCTCGCCGATCATGACCGTGACCGACCTGTCCGACATCTGGTTCACCTTCAACGTCCGTGAAGACTACCTGCACGGGCTGCAGCAGGGCGACGCCATCAAGGTGGAGATCCCGGCCCTGGACGGCAAGGTGATCGACGCGACCGTCACGTACCGCGCCGTCCGCGAGTCCTATGCCACCTGGAAAGCCACCAAGGAAACCGGCATGTATGATGCCAAGACCTTCGAGGTCCGCGCCGTTCCGACGGAAACGGTCGAAGGCATCTACCCGGGCATGACCGCCATCCTCAAGAACGCAAAACGCTAGCGTCATGCAAGTCTGGCAAAACATATGGACGATTGTCCTCCGCGAACTGCGGATCTGGCTGCGACGCCCGGTCTACCTGCTCGGTTCGGTCGGTGTGATGACGTTCTGTGCCGTGTTCTTCCTGACCTTTTTCCGCGACGGTCTGCCACACGACCTTCCCATCGGCATCGTCGACAATGACAACTCGTCGATGTCCCGGAACTTCATCCAGCAGATGGATGCCACCCAGCTTGGCCGGGTGGTGCAGTTCAGCAATTTCGAAGAGGCCCGGGAAGCCATGATGAGCGGCAAGGTCACCTCGATCTGCGTCATTCCGGAAGGAATGTACGCCGACGTGAGCGCCAACCGCCGTCCGACCTTCACCTACTACCTCAACGGATTGTATTTCGTCGGCGGAGCCCTGGCATACAAGGACATCCTGACGATGATCAACCTGACCAACGGCGCCGTCCAGCGGCAGGTCCTGCGGGCCAAGGGCGTCAATGAACGGGAGATCATGGGCCGGATCCAGCCGATAGCGGTCGACACCCACCAGATCGGGAACGTCACGACCAATTACGGCTACTATCTGACCAACATCATGCTGCCGGGCATGCTGGAACTGATCGTGATCATCATCCTGATCTACTCGCTGGGAGCGGAACTGAAATACGGCACGTCGAAGCATCTGGTGCAGAGTGCCGGCGGATCCATGCTGGACGCCCTGCTGGGCAAGCTGCTCATCTACACCGTCCTGTTTTCCGCCATCGGACTGATCCTCATCATCCTGCTGTACCACTGGATGCAATTCCCGATCGCAGGTTCGATCTGGAACATGTTCCTGGCCATCGTGCTGCTGGTGCTCGCCTCCGAAGCGATCGCCATCTTCATCATCGGCTGCCTGCCGGTCCCCCGGCTGGCGCTCAGCGTCGGCGCCCTCTACAGCGTCCTGGGCTTCACCCTGGCCGGTTTCACGCTGCCGGTCGAAGCGCTCCCGCCTTTCGTGCAGGGCCTTTCGGCAGCCTTCCCGCTGCGGCATTATTACCTCTTCTACTGCCAGGAAGTCATCTTCGGCGCCGGCTTCGCAGGCTGGTGGCAGGAAGTGATCCACCTGCTGCTCTTCCTCTTCCTCCCGCTGGCGGTGCTGCCGCGGCTCCGGGGCGCTTTCATCAACCAGAATTTCCCTAAGAACTAAATGAAACAGTCTTATTTCCATAAATGGCTTCATGACGCCCGGGAAATCGCCCTTCATGAGTTGCGGAACATCTTCCGGGACGGCGGCGTGCTGCTGATCTTCTTCGTGGCCGGCCTGGCCTATCCGCTGCTGTACAATGTCATCTATTCCAACGGCATCCTGGAAGACTCCCCGATCGCCGTCGTGGACGAGGCCGCCTGCAGCGAGAGCCGGCGGTATATCCGGGAGATGGATGCGACACGCGAGGTCCGCGTGGCGTACCGCTGCGTGAACATGGCCGAGGCCGAGAAACTGATGCAGGAGCGCAAGGTCAACGGCATCGTGCTCTTCCCCCGGGATTTCGGCGAGAAACTCGCACGGATGGAAACGGCGACCCTTTCGCTCTATTGCGACATGTCCAGTTTCCTGTACTACAAGAACGCCATGATGGCCGCCAACCACGTCATGCTCGATGAACTCGGGCAGATCCAGCTGGAGCGGTATGCGGCGGCAGGATTCACGGACACCGAGGCGTCCCAGCTGGTGCAGCCGGTCCCGTACGAGGAGAACAACCCGTACAACAGCGCATTCTCATACAGCATCTTCCTGCTGTCCGCCATCCTGCTGATCATCATCCAGCAGACGATGTTTTACGGCATGTCCCTGCTGGCGGGCACCATGCGGGAGCAGAACCGGAGTTTCGCCTCCCTGCCGGACCGTTTCCACGGCCATGGCGTCGGACGGATCGTCCTGGGCCGCGGAGCGGCCTACTGGTTCCTCTACCTGGGCATCGGCATGTACATCGCCTTCATCGTTCCGGCGATCTTCGGCCTGCCCCAGCGCGGAAACTACTGGGACATCCTGTTGCTGCTGCTCTTCTTCGTCACGGACTGCGTGTTCTTCAGCATGACCTGGAGCACGGTGGTGACGAAACGGGAGACGGTCTTCGTCCTCTTCCTGTTCATGTCCCCGATCTGCCTCTTCCTGACCGGCACTTCCTGGCCGACAGCGGCGATCCCGGGCTTCTGGAAGACCTTCTCGTACCTCTTCCCGTCCACCTTCGGCGTACAGGCCTTCATCAACATGAACACGGCCGGAGGCGACCTCGCCGCCGCCCACGACCAGATGATCGCCCTGACCGTCCAGACCGTCCTGTATTTCGTGCTGGCCATGGCCGCCGTCTCGCTGGAGAACTGGGTCCTCCGCAACAAGGAACGGATCCGCGAGGAAAGCGCCCGCCGCATCGAAGAGCGCTTCGGCATCGACCTGCGGGACGCCTACGAAGAGAACAAACGGATCATCACCGGGGAATAAACCTTCCCCGTTCCCTTGCAAGGGTGCTGCATTTTTCGTAATTTGCAGCACCCTTTATCATTGATACTTATGCTCGGCAACTTTACTTTCTACAACCCGACCAAACTGATCTTCGGCAAGGCCTCCCTGAAACTCCTGGCCGCGGAACTGGTCCACTACGGTCCCCGTGTCATGCTCTGCTACGGCGGCGGCTCCATCAAACGATTCGGCATCTATGACCAGGTCATCGAGATCCTGCGCATCACCGGGAAAGAAGTCTTCGAAGATCCCGGCGTCATGCCCAACCCTACGGTCGAAAAACTGTATGAGGGGGCACGGATCGCCCGTGAAAACGACGTCGACCTCATCCTCGCCGTCGGCGGCGGCTCCGTCGTCGATTATGCCAAGGGCGTGGCGGCCTCCGCCTGGTGCGAAACCGACCCGTGGGAGAAGTACTGGCTGCGCCAGGAAAACCCGTCCTGCAGGCTCATCCCTGTCGGAAGCGTCCTGACCATGGTCGGGACCGGCAGCGAAATGAACGGCGGATCCGTCATCACCAACCCCGCGCAGAAACTCAAGCTCGGGAAAGTCTTCGGACCGGACAACTTCCCCCGGTTCTCCGTCCTCAACCCGGAATTCACCTTCACCAT
>JBGUXJ010000073.1:0-12952 GCA_045222055.1 Candidatus Cryptobacteroides sp.
CGGAACAGGTCGCTCCAAGGATTGGCGGAGATGGCGTTGTATTTACGCATCGTGCCGTCGAAATAGTACACGTCACGGCCGTCGTACTTCGGGCCATAGTACATGTTGGTAGCAGCAACACCGAGGACATCCTTGCCGTTCATGTCCTTACGCATGAAGAAGCCTTCATCGGTGTAACCGTTGGCCGCCCAAGAGTCATTACGGGCACCCGGACCGAAAACGGTCTGGTACTTCGGCATGTAAGCGACGAAGTCGCCCTGGACGGAAGCACCGAATTCCACATGGACACCGCTGTTGCGCTTGCCCTGCTTCATGGTGATGAGGACGACACCGTTCGCACCTTCGGAACCGTAGAGGGAAGTTGCGGATGCACCCTTGAGGATGGTCAGGTTCTCGATATCCTCGACGTTGATGTCGGCCAGACCGGTGGACTGGATACGCTGGGTATTCCAGTAGTCGCCGTTATTGGCATCACCGTTACGGATCGGAACACCGTCGACGATGACGAGCGGCTGGTTGGAACCGGTGATGGTGGAGATACCACGCACCTGGATGGAGATAGCGCCGGTAGCGCCACCAGGAGCAGTGCTGATACGGACGCCGGAAGCCTTGCCGTAAAGGGCGGAACCCAGGGAAGGGGCAGCCGTAGCATTCAATTTTTCAGAGGAAACGGAGCTGATCGCATAACCGACCTTCTTCTCTTCCTTGCGGATACCGAGAGCGGTCACGACCGTTCCTTCCAACATTTCACTGTCCTCATTGAGGACCACGTTCAGGTTGCCGCCGTTCCAGGTCAGGACCTGGGAGGCATAACCGATGCAGGAGAACTCGATCTTGTCCCCAACCTTCGCGTTCGCAAGGGAATAGGAACCATCCAGGTCAACGACCGTGCCGTTGTGAGTCCCCTGGACAAACACAGATGCTCCGACAACACCTTGTCCGGTAGCGTCTTTCACGGTGCCCCGGACCGTCGACTGGGCAAAGGCGGAGACGCCGGCTGCCAGCAGCGCGAGGGTCAAGGTCACTTTCAGAAATAGATTCTTCATGTGTTTTTTTTGTTAGTTAATAATTATATAAGGTTTGGTACACTTCAATGTGTAAGGGTTTCGGGAATTCGTGCGTATCATTTAGAATACCCATGCTCCCAATTTTAATGCGCAAAGTTATATTGTTTTTTGAAAAAACAAAATATTTTAAACCGATTTTACAAAACGTTAAAAACAAATGCGGCCGGAGACAGCCGGTCGCAAAGTGAGTATCATAGGGCGCAAATTGCTTATTTATAGCGATTTCCTCTCGCGTATACCGCCGATACCGAAAGAGTGTCGCCCAGTACCACCAGATCCGCATCGGCACCCACGGCGATACGGCCCTTCTGCGGAAGGCACAGGTTCCGGGCCGGGTTCGAGGTCACGAGCCGGAGAGCGCCCTCCAGCGGAAGGATACCTTCCCTGACCAGCAGGGTCATCTCTTCATGGTTGCGGTGGACCGGCGCTGGAGTATAGGTTACGGCTCCGGTCTCGGGATCGACCCGTCTGACACCGCCGCGGCCGTCACTCGAGAACGCCATGTTCGCCAGCGGGACACCCTTCTCCAGGGCCAGCCCGACCGCCAGGTGCGGCTCGGTGAACTTCGTGCCGCCGGTCGAGATATCGATGAAACCGTTCTTCTTCGCGAATTCCACGCACTGCTCGAACAACGGCTCGGTCCGGATGCAATGGGTCGGGGAAATATACTGCGTCAGGGTCGGATACTCGGCAATGATGTCCATCAGCACGTCGATCTTCGACGGCGGGTTGCCCAGATGGATGTGCAGGATGCCGTGTTTGCCGGAAGCCGCACCGCCGATGCGAACTTCATGCAGCAGCCGGAGGATATCCTGCCGAGACGGATAGGAACTCCGATCGTCGCTGATCGCCAGCTTGCAGCCGATCACCTTGTCAATCAAGATCATGTCTTCCATCACCGAGCCGGTCAGCGTCTTTTCCGGAAGGCCGTAGTAACTGGTCAGCATGTAGGCCGTCATGCCGGAAAGGGTCAGGGCGCGGGCCTTGTTGTACAGGGTCGGAAGATTCTTGACGACCCCGTCCGTCCCCAGCAGGCCGACCACCGTCGTGGTACCGACGGAAATCAGTTCATCCATCGAGATTTCCGGGATATAGGAGGCCGGGCCGAACAACCCTCCTCCCCCGATGATATGGACATGTTCGTCGATGAAGCCCGGCACGAGATACCGGCCTTCCAGGTCGACGGTCTCGACGTCGGTCCCGCTTACGGACAGGCCGTCACCGATGGCAAGGATCCGGCCGCCTCCGGTCAGGACTTCGTGTGCAGGGAGCGGATCCGGTGCGTATATCTTGCAGTTTTTGAAAAGGATCATGGGCTTATACAAGAATAAAGTGAATGAGTGTCAATGCAATGACGCCGAAGACCAGCGGCGGGGTGTTCCGCCGGGCCAGGTCCATCGGGGATACGCCGGCCACGCCGCAGATCGCGACGATCACCCCGGCGATGGGTGAAGTCGCCCGGCCCATGCTGGCTGCGAGCTGCATCGGGACGATCATGCCGACCGCCGGCATGCCGAACTGACCGGCAATACCCGGAAGCAGCGGTCCGAAAGAGAAGAAGGCTGCGTTGCCGCTGCCCATCAGCATGGCCGCCAGGAAGATGATTGCCGTGATGACCACGCAGATGGCCACGCCGCCGAAACCAAGATGGGTCGTGCCGGAGACCAGGGTGTCGATGAATCCGAGGGCGATGAGGCCGCCGGAGAAGACTTCCGCACAGACGATCAGCGACACCACGTTGGCAAAAACGTTCCCCATCCCCTGCCAGAAGACCTTGAACAACGGGAAGGCCTTGGTGAAACTCCGCTGATGGAGCATGACCAGCAGAAGGGATATCAGCAGCGAGGCAAGCATGGCGACGGTCGTGGAGAGCGTGACGTCCTTAATCCCGACATAGCCGGAGAACAGCAGCAGGAAGAAGATGGGGAGTACCGGAAGGAGGGCGAAATACGCCGGAACGTCCGGACGCTCGGACTCGTCGAGCCGGCTGCTGTAGATATCCTTGCCCCTCGCGGCGTCCCGCCGGTCGGACCAGCGGTTGTAGAAGAACAAAAACAGCATCAGCAGCAAGGTCACGGGAAGGACGCGGGGAATCTGGTATTCCAAGAAATAACCGACCGTCGTCATGTCGCATAACTGAGAGGCAGCCAGCGTGTTGGCCGAGCCGGGGCCCTGGTCGAACAGGGTCGCGAATGCGATGGCGGACAATGCCGTAATCTTGCTGACACCCAGGTTGACGAGGATCGGGTAAAGGGTCGCCACAAGCAGCAGGCCAACGCCCGCGGCTGAGGGAGTCGTGATGAAGAGCAGCTGGCCGACCGGAATGGCCAGGACGGCGGCCAGGTACGGTACCTTGCGGAAGAAAGCCAGCGGCTTGACAGCCAGGTGCACCAGCATGTTGGTCGCTTCGATCTTGTTCATGAATGCGACATAGCCGCCGATGACCATGATCTGCAGGCCGGCGCGGGAGAAGTTCGAAATGAATTTCTCCTCGATGAACCGCAGGATGTCAAATATCACCGAACCGGTCGGACGGTCCACCGTCACGGGAGAAGTCCCGAGAATCGCGCCGAGCGCCACCATCAGGATGCCGGCGAGCAGGAGCACGCCCTGCGGATTGTATTTCCGGAACAGCAGGACGGCGACAAGGGCGATGACCGCCAGACAGACAAGGAAGGCCAGGATCGTCATAGGCGTTGCAGTCTATGGATGGGAAGGATGTCCCCGAGGGCCGTCCGGACGACGCCGAAATGGACAAAGCCGTTTTCGGTCTCCGGTTCCAGGACAGCCACGGCATAGGCACCGTGCGGCTGGCGGACCCGGACGATCGCGGAGCCGGCTTCGAAACGCACGGTCTGCCGGAAGGTATGGGTCCGGACCGTCTGGCGGCGGATCTTTTCCCATAGCACGGGGTCCTCCGAATAACCGGTTACCTGATAAGATGTTACCACCATCTCACGGGGTTCTGTCAGGATTTCCAGGTCCAGGCCGAGGGTCCGCAGGTTTTCAATCGCCTTCGTCTGGACGGCCTCGATGACATAGGCGGCAGGACGGGAACGGACCAGGTCGGGAACCGGCTGGAGCGCATCTCGGACCAGCATACCCTCCAGCACCCGTGGCCGCTGCTGATTCACGTCGAGGAAGGTCACATCTTTCCGGACTTCCCTGCTGTGGAAAGCGGCCGTGACAGGTGTCCTGCCCCGCAGGACCTCCCGCCTGGCTTTTTTCACGGCTTTGCGGAAGGCGTCGGGATGCCGGTCGATTTCCTGCAGGATGGACTGCGCGATGGTCCGGGTCGCCAGGGTGCGCCGGGCCAGCGCGGTACGCCCCATGCCGATACCGCGGATCTCCACCAGCATGGAAACGGCGCCGGAAAGGCAGTAGGAAGTGGAACTGGACTGGGGACTCCGTGCACCCATGACCAGCGCCAGTTCAGGTCCTTCGCCGTTGATGGTAAAATAGGTGTAATGGGAATACCCTGCCCCGTCCAGGGCTTTGGAGGCCGGCGCGACCAGCCGGTCCAGGACGGCTCCACGGACCGCCGACGGGACGGCAGGGTGTCCGGTCGGAAGGAAAAGCACGTCGTACCAGGACGTCAGTCCCCTGTCCGTCAATTCCTTGCGGACGGGATTGTATTCATGGAAATCCACGGCCACGTCCGGAGAAACCCGGAAGAACAGTTGCTTGAGCAGGACGCTGACCGGATCGGCGAACTTGGTCTGGTCGCGGTTCAGGTCATAGCCGGAGCCGGAAACCCGCCGGCCGGACAGATAGCCGTCCATATTGGCGACGGGAAGAATATAGACATCGGCGGACCGCAGCAAGGAAGGATCGGCATGGATGGCATCCATCAGCGCGAACAACCCTTCGGCGCTGGCGGGTTCGTTGCCATGGATGGCACCCTGGAACCAGACCTTCAGTTTAGGGCCGGCGCTTCCGTCGGAAAACCGGACCAGCGGGATGCGGCCTGCCGATACGGGAGCCTCGACCATCTCCAGCGACATGCAGGGATTCCCGGCCGCCCGTTCTTCCAGCCAGGCAATGATACGGGCGTAATCCGCCATGCCGTCCGGAAGGGAGAGCGTCGGCGTATCAAAAGTCTCCTCCGGATCCGGGAACCAGGTCCGGGTCAGCGAATCCTGGGCCTGAAGAGGAAAAACAATCAGGCAAAACCAGAGAACGATTATCGGAAAAACTTTCATGTCAAGGGTTTCCGCCATGACGGAATCAACGCTTGTAAAATACGAAAATTTCGTCAACAATCGAAGAGGACGGTCGTTTTTCCCGTACGACCCGTCCGGATTATTTGCTGGACGGGCAGAATTTCCGTATCTTTCGGTCATGAAGCGGATCAGCCAACATTGGATCATCCACGGGTTTGCCCTCCTGCATGCCGCGACGACGATCCTCTGCTACAGCCTGGGCATCGGGGACACCTTGTTCCTGACGACCTGGACGGTCATCCTGACTGTCCTGCTCTGCATGCGTGAAAAGATTTCCCTCGAAATCTCGGTCACCCTGGTCATCCTCGTCAATATCTTCGGCTGGCTCATCGGCGTAGCCGTGGCCGCTCCGCTGGGCAGCCTGATTCCCGATCCCGGCTATGCCCATGCCCTCTCGACGTTCCTGACCACGGAAATCCTCGGCTGGCTGCTGCTCCTGTTCTTCTACCTGTTCCCTTCCATCGCCCGCCAGGATACGGAAGCCATTTCCTACGGCCAGATCAAATGGGTCACCATCGCCGCAGGAGGCATCCTGGTGGTCCGCCTTGCGCTGAACCTGCTTTCCCGCACCTCCGTCTTCAACGGGGTCTCGGCCACCAGCCTGATCACCATCTTCCTCTCCCAGACCGGCCTTCTGCTCCTGATGCTCGGCGTCACCATCCTCTATATCCTGTACGCCCGGCAGGACAAGGGCTGGCGGGGCAACTGGATCCAGCACGTTTCCGCCTTCGTCGGCATCTGCCTCTTCGCCGCCTTCATCGCCGGACTCAGTTCCACGGACCGCCTGCATACCGACCTGAACTGGATCCATTTCCTGGAACTGCTGATCCTCGCCGCCATCGTCGAGGCCGCCATCTTCTCGATCGTGTTCCTGACCATCTACGCCACGGCTGCCAGCCGGCGGATGGAAGCCGAACGGGGACGCGCGAACCTGGCGCAGCGCGAGTACCGGCAGCTCAAGCAGCAGGTCAACCCGCATTTCCTGTTCAATTCCCTCAACATCCTCGACTGCCTGATCGCCGACGGAAAGAAGGAAGAGGCCCGGGACTATGTCCACAAACTCTCTTCCCTGTACCGGTACATGCTCCGGAGCGAGAACGAACCTGTGGTCGCGCTTTCCGAAGAACTGGAATATGTCCGGATGTATGTGGAACTGCTGAAGGTCCGCTTCCCCGTCGGGCTGGAGGTAGAGATGGACATCCGGGAGGAAGACCAGGCCCGCTTCATCATCAAATACGCCATCCAGCTGCTGGTCGAGAACGCCCAGAAACACAACATCATTTCCAAGGACGTGCCGCTGCACATCCGCATCTCTTCCGACGGAGAACGGGTGACCGTGGCCAACAACCTCAACCTCCGGCTGACGCAGCCCGAATCCACCGGCGTGGGCCTCAAGCACATCCGGCAGAATTACCGGGAACGCAGCGGCAAGGACATCCTGATCCGCGAGACCGATACAGAATACATTGTCGAACTACCTTTACTCTGACCCCATGAAAGCATTCCTGATCGAAGACGAGACCATGGCCCGCGAGCAACTCGCCCGCACCCTGACCGAACATTTCCCGGATATCGAAATCGTCGGGACCGCCGCTTCCGTCCGGGAAGCCGTGGCCTGGCTCCGCACCGGACGTCCGGACATCATTTTCATGGATGTCGAACTATCTGACGGACAATGTTTTGAGATTTTCAAGAAGACCGAGGTCCATGGGCACGTCATCATGACCACGGCCTACGACAACTATGCCATCAAGGCCTTCGAGGCCGGGAGCATCGACTACCTGCTCAAACCAATCGAACTCTCCGCCCTCACCCGTGCCGTCGACCGTTGCCGCCAGAGCAATGCCACTTCCCTGGATGTCGACAAGCTGATCCGCGCCCTTTCCTCCAAGCCAGAACCGGAACCCTGGAAAGAGCGCTGGCTGGTCCATTTCAACGACCGGATCGTCCCGGTCAAGACGACGGAAATCGCCTGTTTCTATTCCGAATCCAAGGACAACCATGTCGTAACCCACGACGGGTCCACCTATGTCGTAGATATCTCTCTTGACACCATTGTCACGGAACTGGACCCGGCCCTGTTCTTCCGGATTTCCCGCAGCTGCATCATCGCCAAGGAATCCGTCGAAAGCGTAACCAAGCTTTTCGGCGGACGCCTGCTGATCCATCTTCCCGACCGTGCAAAACGACGGGGAGACGGCCTTGATCTGACCGTCTCCCGTGCTCGCGTGGATGATTTCCTTGCCTGGCTGGAAAACTAGTTTCCGCGGCCGGCTCCCTTGATCATACCCTTTAGCTTGGCATTGAGCGCCGTCTGGGCGATCAGTGCCTCGAGCGTCAGGTGCATCCGGTAACGCCAGTAGTGGCGCGGGATGGCCGGGACGTTGATCCGCTCGTCTGCCGGGTCGCCCTGGTAGCGGACGGCGCCGTCGATGGCCAGCCAGTCCTGCAGCGGCAGGATGCAGAGCATCGCCGGGGATTTCAGGTGCTGTTCAACGACCTTCTCGGCCACCCACGGCTCGCAATAATAAGGAGCGGTCCCGCCGCAGTGGAGCATCCGGTTCCAGTAGCGCTGCGTGGCTTCGCGGTCCTCTTCCCACCAGGCACGCAGGGTGCTGGTGTCGTGGGTGCCGGTTGCACAGACGCAGTAGTACGGATACCGGGCCGGGTCGGCGAATTCCTCGGTCACGGCCTTCGGCATCCGCTGGATTTCCAGGGAGAGGATGCCCAGCTGCTCCATCACCTCCGGCACGCAGGCCGGGATCATACCCAGGTCTTCGCCGCACGTCAGCATGCCGGTGGATTCCAGCAGGGACGGGAGCTTGACCATCGCGGAGTCTTTCCAGAACGCGTTGTGGCGGTGATAGAAGAAGTCGTCATAGAGCCGGTTGAACGCATGGCGCTGTCCCTCGTCAAGGGCATGATAGGCCAGGGTATGCTGGGCGGAGATGCGCGGATGGAAGTAACCCGGCTTGCGGGGATCCTTGATAAAAAGCACATCGTCCAGCCAGCCCATCATCTTCTCGCACAGGTCCTTGTCGTCTGCGAGCAGGTCGGCGACCTGGCGCTGGGTTGCGGCCTCGGCGACGATCTTGCCGTCCTTGATGAAACGCTTCCGGACCTCCGCGGCCCGGTTGCCGAAGATCTTGTCAAGGATCCAGTCGGCCGTCATCGGCGTGGTAAAGCGTCCGCCTCCCATGTCGAAGCCCATGCTCCTGAGTTCGTCCGCGGCGTACGGGAGGGCCGGGTTGAAATAACCGAGCAGGCCGTGCACGGCGTGCATCGGAATCTCCCAGATGCGGAAGAATCCGAGGATGTGGTCGATGCGGAAGGCGTCGAAATATTCGCTCATCTTGCGCATGCGGGATTTCCACCAGGCAAAGCCGTCTTCCGCCATCTTCTCCCAGTTGTAGGTCGGGAAGCCCCAGTTCTGGCCGAGGGTCGAGAAGGCATCCGGCGGTGCACCCGCCTGGGAATCCAGGTGGTACAGGGCGGGATAGGCCCAGGCGTCCACGCTGGTGCGGCTGATGCCGATCGGAAGGTCGCCCTTCAGCGCCACGCCGTGGGCATGGGCATAGGCGACGGCGTCCTTGAGCTGGGCGTCGAGATGGTATTGGATGAAGCAGTGGAAATCGACTTCCTCCTTATGGGCGGCGGCATAGTCGGCCACCTTCTTGGCGGAATACTTCGCCATCTTGCCCCACTGGCTGAAGTCCGGCGTACCGAATTCGTCGCGCAGGCAGCAGAAAACGGCATAGGGAAGCAGCCAACTTTCGTTGGCGGCGTAGAAGGCCTTGTAGGGCTCGCTGTCCAGGACTTTCGTCGTGGCAAAGGCCTTGCGGAGCAGGCGGAGTTTCTCGTTGTTGACGCGTTCGTAGTCGATCTGCGGAAGGGCGTTGAGCGTGTCCCGCAGGGTCTTGTAGGCCTTGTCCTGGCGGACGCCGGCATCCGGAAGATGGATGAACTGCGGGTGCAGGGCAAAGGTCGTGTTGGCATTGTACGGATAGGAATCCTGCCAGGTGCCCGTCATCGTGGTATCGTTGATCGGCAGGAGCTGGATCACGTTCTGGCCCGTCGCGACGGCCCAGTCCACCAGCAGGCGGATGTCATGGAACTCGCCCACGCCGAAACTCTCCTCGCTGCGCAGCGAGAACACCGGGACGGCCGTGCCGGCTCCGCGCCAGGGCAGCGTCGGGAACACCGGGACGATGTCGCTGACCAGCAGATGCTCTCCTTCGGCGGGAATCTCATTGAAATACCGGTTCGGCCCCGTCTCCCACAGGACGGGGACATGGGTCTTGCGGTCCACCAGGACGAACTTGTAGATGAACGGCTCGTCGACCTGCAAGGTCAGGGACCATACCGGGAAGGCGGAGTCGTCGAGCAGGACCATCTCCCGCCAGTCCCACAGGGAGCCGGAGACGGCGACCATCAGGTCGGAGCGTACTTCGGCGGCCGGGAAGACGAAGGTCACGTTGCCCTCCCGCGCCTGCGGCTTGTCTTCGCCATGACGGAAGACGACGTCCTTGAACAGCGTGGACCAGAACGGCGCGTTGGCCGGGCGGTCCTGCCAGCGGTCCTTCAGGATCAGTTTCTTCACGCCTTCCCCGGCGTCGACATGGTGCGGGACATCCTCCACACGGATGCATTTTTCTCCGCGCCAGACTTCATAGTGGTATTCTCCGAGGGAACGGACATTGTTCAGGGTCAGCACCCAGATGCCGCCATGGCGGGGCACCATGTCCCGGTTCTTCTTGCCCGTGGCAAGGACGAGGCGGTCGCCCCAGCGGGTCTTGTATGCAACTGAAAACTGGATTTGCATGATATGTGGTTTGTTAGTTTGTGTCTGTGCGGAAACAAAGTTAGCAATTATTTACTCTTCCACAACTTTCTTTTTGAGTTGTTTCCACCCCCAGACCGGGAGCAGGAACGACACCAGGCAGGCGCCCATCCAGAACAGGGAAACCGGCACGAAGTCATATTGCCCGGTTCCGCTGCCGCCCTGGATCATGAAACCGCTGACGATATCCTGGATGCCGGCGGCGACATAACTGGAAATCCCCACGATGCCGAGGGCCGATCCCGTCGCCTTGCGGGGCACGATGTCCAGGGCCATCAGGCCGGCCACGATGCAGAAGACGACGCCGATGGACAGACTGAACAGGGAGACGTAGGCGATGTTGGCCAGGGCGCCGCCCCGCGTGAAGAGGAACAGGCCGAGCGAAAGGAGGCAGAGCAGGCCGGAAATCACGACAGGCACGACGCGGTTGCCCTTGAACAGCTTGTCCGACATCCACCCCGCCAGCACGGTGCCGGCGATGCCGAAGGCCTCGGCGAACGCGATGATGGAGTTGGCCGATTCCAGCGAGAAGTCCTTGCCTTTCTGCAGGAAAAGCACGCCCCAGCCGCTCACGGCGTACTGGGCCACATAGATGAAGGCGCTGGACAGGGCGATGACCCAGATGCCCGGGTTGCGGAAGACATATTGCTGGAGCAACTTGGTCGGAAGCGTGTCGGACTTGCGCGTCTGTTCTCCGGAGAGTTCCTGGACGGACGGCAGGCCCTTGCTTTCCGGCGTATCGCTGACGAAGAACAGGATGACGGCGGAACCGGCCAGGCCCAGCACGGAGGCGAACAGGAAGCCCCATTGCCAGCCGGCCCAGGCGACGACGAGACCGATCAGGTTGAACGACAGGAATTTACCCAAATAGGGAGTCGCACTGAAGATGCTGTACCAGGTCCCACGTTCCTTCAGCGGGAACCAGCGCGACAGGCTGATGACGCCCGGAGGCGCGCCCATAGACTGGACCCAGCCGTTCACGCCCCACAGGACGAAGAAAGCGGCGAACAGCCAGATGGGATTGCCGCCGGCCAGGCCCAGTGCGCCCATGACCAGGTTGACCAGGGCGGAGATGAACAGGCCCCACGCCATGAACCGGCGGATGTTGCAGTAATCCGCGATGAACCCGTTGACGAACTTGCCGACGGCATAGACGAACAGCAGCGCGGAGCCGATCAGGCCCAATTGGCCGGCCGTCAGGATGCCTTCGTCGATCAAGGGCTGCTTGACCACGCTCATGGCCATCCGGCAGACATAGAACAGACTGTAGGCGACGGTCACGCCCCAGAAGGTCCGGGAGCGGAGTTCCCGATAGGTCGAGGAGACCTTTTCCTCCGGGACCTTCTTCTCGGATGGTTTTGAAATCCTGAAATAACTGTAGAAACTCATTCCGAATTACAAAAAATGCATTATTCTCTCTATCAATCATTTACCAGATGTCCTATGCACTTTTTGGCGCACTGGACAATCAACAAAGTATTATCCGTCAATGCTTTCCATTTCCTTCTTGGTGACGGGGTCGATGACGACGGCTCCTCCGGGTGCCTCGGGGACCTTTGCAAGGACGGCCGGACGGTACCGGAACGTCAGCCAGAGCGTACGGACCGCCAGGTGGGCGAAATACGCCGCAAGCAGGATCTGGATGGCGGCCACCTGGCGGGCGTCCGCACCCGCGACCGGAGAAGGCCATCCGGTAAGGCCGGGCTTGACGACATCCAGCAACGAGATGCCGGCCAGCCAGAAGCCGAAGAAAGCGATGGCGGCCAGCACCGTGCTGTCCCGCATCGGGACCGAAGCCGTCGCCCCCACGTAGATGCCGTCCCACGTGAAGGCGGCACAGCCGATCAGCGGCATGGGCAGGAGCCACACGAAGAACAGCCGGCAGGCGTCGATGACGTCCGCATCGTCCGTCAGGACATGCAGCAGCGGCGTCGCTCCGACCAGATAGACCAGTACGAACCCCATGCCGATACCCATGCTCCAGATGAAGGTCCAGCGGACCGTCTCGCGCACCATGAACCGGTTCCGCTCTCCGAAAAAGCGGCCGGTCAGGGCCTCTCCGGCATAGGCGAAACCATCGGTGAAATAGGAGAAGAGCAGGAGCAGTTTCATCAGGATGGAGGCCGTGGCCAGCATCAGGTCGCCGTACCGGGCGGACAGCATCGTGAAGCCGATATAGACGGCAACCATGCTGATCGAACGGATGAACAGGTCGCTGTTGATTTTCATGAATTTCCGCAGTTCCCCGCCCCGGAAGGAGGTGCGGAGCGCCGCGGAAGTGAACCCCTGGAAGGTCGTGCGGCGGTATTTGACCAGCACGATGCCGGTGGCGAACAGCAGACCGGCATACTGGGCCGTGACCGTTCCGCCCGCGATGCCGGCGAACCCGACAGTCCGGGCCAGCAGGATGCTCGCGGCGATGTTCACGCCGTTGACGACCAGGTCGGTCAACATGGAACTGACGCTGTCCTGCATGCCGATGAACCAGCCGCGGAAGGCCATCAGGGCCAGACTGGCCGGCGCCGCCCAGATCCGGATGAAGAAATACTGCTCCGCCAGCGCGCGGACCTGCGGACTGCAGTCCACGAACAGGAAAACGCCTTTGACGAAGGGCCATTGCAGCAGGAGCATAACCAGGGCGATCTGGAAAGCCAGTCCCACCCCGCGGATCAGCAGGGAGACCATCTCCTGCCGGTCGCCGCGTCCCCATGCCTGGGCCGTCAGGCCGCCGGTGCCGACCCGCAGGAATCCGAAGTTCCAGTAGAGCAGGTCGAACAGCATGGATCCGATCGAAATGCCGCCGATCAGGGTCGCGGCCTCCC
>JBGUXJ010000074.1:0-2932 GCA_045222055.1 Candidatus Cryptobacteroides sp.
GCAAGGTAAGCGGGACGATGTACCGGGCGACGATCTCCAGTTTGATCGAAGCCACGCCGAACGCCACCAGATAGTCGGTGAAGGCGCCGCTGAGATGGCCGATGATCGGTTTGGACAGGTATCCGTCGACATGGGTCTTGCGAAGGACGGACCGGACCAGGATGCCGGCGATGAAGGCGCAGCTGAAGACCGGGAGCATCAGGGCAGGCCAGAGGGCTTCGACGCCTTTGCTCAGGCCGTATCCGGCCAGGGTGATCAGCGCCACCATGCCGAAATTGAAGGTCATCGAGTCCAGGGAAATGGCGGAGAAGGTGGCTTCGCCCATGCTGAACCGTCGTTCCTTGGGCAGGACGCCCGACCGGAGTTCCGGCGGAAGATCGTCGAAATGACCCAGATAGGAGGTCTCGCCTTTTTCGGCGCCCCGCCGGATCAGGGCCATGCCGATGACGACCGATGCGATGATCCCGACGGTCGCGGCCGTCATGGCGAGCGTGCGGATGTCTTCCAGCCCGTATTGTCCGAAGGCATCGCCCAGGGCGGCGGCCGTCCCGTGGCCGCCGCAGAAACCGGCCGGCATCGAGAGTCCGCAGGCCGGATCGACCGGCCAGACCCGGGCCAGGATGAAACAGCCCAGCAGGCCGCCGAGTCCCCATTGCAGGAGCATGCCGGCCTGGGAATAAGCCCACATCCGTCCGATCTTCCCTTCTCCGGAAGCGGCGGCCTGCCGTTCGGAAGTCAGGGGCAGGCAACTGAATACCAACGCGATGAGGATGCCGGCATAACTGCCCAGTTTGTCAGAGAGAGGGAGCCAGCCCAGTACGCCGGGGCCGAAGACTAGTCCGGCGAATCCGGCCAGCAGGCTCGGCGGGATGAAGAGCCGCTGCAGCCAGGTCAGCCGGGCCCGCGCCCATTTCCCGAGGAGGAGGAAGGCGGAGATGATGCCGATATCCGTCAGCAGCGTCCAGGGCGTGAATTCCATAGGGCTATTTCAGTCGGGCGACATAGGCTTCGAACAAGGGGAGCCAGAAGGGATCGTCCTCCACCATCTTCTCCGGGTGGAACTGGACGGCGATGACGCCGGGGGCCTCATAGGCCTCGATGACGCCGTCCCGTGCACGGGCGGTGACGCGGACGCCCGGAGCCGGGTCCTTGACGGCCTGATGGTGGAAGGAATTGACTTCCAGGGAGTCCTGACCGTATAACCGATAGAGGAAACTGTCTTTCTCCACCCCGATCTTGTGCATGGCCCCGCCGCCGTGGCGGAGGGAATCCGGGACCTGCGTGGGGATGTCCTGGATCAGGGAACCGCCCATGGCGACGTTCACCATCTGGTGTCCCCGGCAGATGGCGAGGATGGGCTTCCCGGAGGCCAGGGCCGCATCGGCGAGCAGGAAATCGCTGTTGTCTCGGATGGAGTCGACATAGACGGTTTCATTCCAGACTTCTTCGCCATAGCGGGAGGGATCGACGTCTTCCCCGCCGGAGAAAACGATGCCGTCCAGTTGCTCCAGCAGGTCGCGGGCGACAGCCGGATCCGAGACGGTCGGAAGGATGACAGGCAGGCCGCCGGCACGGGTGATGGCATTGGTATAGGTCTTGGCCAGGGTGGTGCCGCCGGAGGCGTTCCGTGCGCAGCTGATGCCGACCAGGGGACGTTGCTCCCGGTGACAGGCGGCCAGCGCGAGGACGGTCAGGAGTAGGGGAATGAGGCGTCTCATGGAATCAGGATTTCGTAGGTTTTCTTGCTCTTGTTGGTCAGTTTGTCGGAACGGAGCCAGAGATTGGCCCCTTTGAGGCGGGCGTAGGTCGTCCCGTGCTTCTCTGCGAAATCGACGAGGTTCTCGATGGGACCGGAGACCGTAACGGTCTTGCGCGGAGCGACATAGGGATACCGTTCATCCATGGGGACGTCGAAGCCGAAAGCGGCGGGATGCTCGAAGAACATTTTCATCGCCAGCAGACGGAACATGTAGCGGGAGGTCTCTTCGGGCAGCCAGAGTTCCAGGGCGTTGGTCTGCCGCTGGTCGGTCAGCCGTTTGCGGATGCCGGCCTGACCGGCATTGTAACTGGCGGCGACCGTCATCCAGTTTCCGAATCTGTCCAGGGCGTCTTTCAAGAACTGACAGGCGGCAACCGTCTCTTTTTCAATGTTGTAACGCTCATCGACCTCGGTGCTGACCTCCAGCCCGTATTGCGAAGCCGTCGCCCGGGTGAACTGCCAGAGCCCTGCGGCTCCGGCCGAAGAGAGGGCCTTGGGGTCAAGGTTGCTCTCGATGGCCATCAGGTATTTCAGATCCTCCGGGATGCCATACTTTTTCAGGATCGGGACCAACTGCTCGAAATACCGCCTGGAACGCTTGAGGATCAGGGTGGTATTGGTGTGCATGTAGGTATAGGAAATCAGTTCCCGGTCCATCCGTTCCTTGTAGTCCGGCCGGTCGAAGCGGATGGTGTCACCGGCAAAAACCATGTAAACGGGCACGACGGGTGCCTGTTTGTGCAGGGTTTCGGCACCATACGGCTCCTGGGCTGCGCCGGAAACGGCAAGGAAGGCGAGGCAGAAGACGGAGAGAAAATGCTTCATGGGGAGGATCGTTTTCGCGAAGATACATAAAAACCCCGTGATTTCCGCGCGTGCATAAAGGGAAATTAGGAACGTTTTACATTTGGAGATGCCGCAGAATCTCTCTATTTTCGCCATGCAGGCCGTCTTTCCCCCTTTTCCGGACGGTTTGCGGACTTGACAAAAGACGTGTACCATGATAGAACGGTTCCTGAAGCAGGCGCAATTCGCCTCGATGGAGGATTTCTGGAAGAATTTCCGGCTCAAGGTCCCCCGTAATTTCAATTTCGCATACGACGTGATGGATGTGTGGGCGGAAGAACAGCCCGACAAACCCGCGCTCGTATGGGCCAATGACAAAGGCCGCAG
>JBGUXJ010000075.1:0-4435 GCA_045222055.1 Candidatus Cryptobacteroides sp.
GGACAAGAAAGATGCGCCGAAGAAGGATTCGTCCGTCGTCGTCGATTTCAAGAACATCCATGAACGGCTGATCCGTGTCGAACGGGAAGGAAGCCAGGGCTCCCTGTATGTCTGGTCCAACAAAGGAAAGGATTATCTGCTGTACCGTTCCATGGGTTCGGGCCCGGCTGGGGTCTTTGCCCTGGAGATTTCCGACCCGGATGCCAAGCCAAAGCAAATCAAGGATCTGACCGGCGGCTCCTTCTTCAGTTGCAAGGACGCGTTGTATTGCCTGGGGAGCGGGGCGGTCTACAAGGTCGACCCGGCGGCCGGCACGGCTGCGAAGACGGCTGTCTCCAAGGATGTCGAGGCCGTGCTGGGCGATGAGTTCAGTCAGATGTTCTACGAAGCCTGGGGGGCGCTGGAGCAGAATTACTACGATGTCGGCTTCCATGGGACGGACTGGTATGCGGACCGGGATTACTACGCCTCCTTCCTCCCGTATGTCCGGACGCGGGCGAACCTTCGGACCCTGCTGAGCGACCTGCTGGGCGAACTGAATTCCTCCCACATGGGCTTCACCTCCTCCGGTGCCGAAGAAAAGCCGCAGACGCAGACCCATACGTACGGGACCGGCATCCTCTTCGACAACGCCGATCCGTTCAAGGTGGCGGGAATCCTGGCGGATTCTCCTGCGGACAAGTTCGGGATCGACCTGCGGAAGGGAGACAAACTCGTGGCCGTCGAAGGGCAGCGGGTCGACGAACGGCAGAACCGGGAGCGGTACCTGTCCGGCGCCGTGGCCCGCGACGAACTGAAACTGACCTTCAGCCGGGGCGGGAAGGAGTTCGGCGTCAAGGTCCATCCGGCCTCCTTCTCCACGGTCAAGACACTGGCTTACAAGGCGTGGGAACAGGAACGGGCCGATATCGTCTCCGGAAAGACGGGCGGGAAAGTCGGCTACATCCACATGCGTGCGATGGGCAACGAGGACCTGGAGTCCTTCCTGCTGAAGATGCACACGGAGGTGTTCGACAAGGACGCTCTGATCCTGGACCTTCGCTACAACAACGGCGGAAACGTCCACAAGGAGGTCATCGACTTCCTCCGCGGGCAGGCGCATTTCGAATGGTCTTACCGGGATTTTTCGAAAACCAGCCATCCGAACGTCGCTCCGGCCGGCAAGCCGATCGTCGTCCTTGTCAACGAACACAGTCTCTCCGACGCGGAGGTCACTTCCAACGGCATCAAGACGCTGGGCATCGCCAAACTGGTCGGTACGGAGACGTACCGGTGGATTATTTTCACCTCCTCCTTCCGGCTGCTGGACGGTTCCACGCTGCGCATGCCGGCATGGGGCTGCTACAGCGTCGTGGACGGGTCGGACCTGGAGAACACCGGTGTCAAGCCGGACATCTATGTCCGCAATACCTTCAAGGACCGGATCGAGGGCAAGGATCCCCAGTTGGATGCCGCGATCCGGGAAGTGCTGACACAGTTAAAGTAAGAAAAAGTTACGGATTCTTCGGCGCGTTTTGTTATCTTTGCGTCCGGTAAAAATATCTGCTATGGAAGCCATCGTAAAAACTGATTTTTCCTTCCCCGGCCAGCGGGGCAAATACATCGGCAAGGTCCGCGATGTCTATGACATTGACGGGAAGTACCTGGTCATGGTCGTTTCCGACCGTATCTCAGCGTTCGACGTCGTGCTCCCGAAGGGCATCCCCTTCAAAGGCCAGGTGCTCAACCGCATCGCCGCCAAGTTCCTGGATGCCACCGCCGACATCCTTCCCAACTGGAAGATCGCGGTCCCCGACCCGATGGTGACGGTCGGCCTTAAGTGCGAGCCGTTCAAGGTAGAGATGGTGATCCGCGGCTATCTGTCCGGACATGCCTGGCGTGAGTACAAGGCCGGCAAGCGCATGATCTGCGGCGTCCCGATGCCGGACGGCATGGTGGAGAACCAGAAGTTCCCGGAGCCGATTATCACGCCGACGACCAAGGCGGCCGAGGGACATGACGAGGACATTTCCAAGGAAGAGATCATCGCGCGTGGAATCGTTTCCCGTGAGGATTACGAGCAGTTGGAGGCCTATACGCGGGCCATTTTCCAGCGGGGCACGGAGATCGCCGCGAAGATGGGGCTGATCCTGGTGGATACGAAATATGAGTTCGGCAAGCGGGACGGCAAGATCATCCTGATGGACGAGATCCATACGCCGGATTCTTCCCGGTACTTCTATGCGGACGGTTATGCCGAGCGTCTCGCTGCCGGCGAGCACCAGAAGCAACTGTCCAAGGAGTTCGTGCGCGAGTGGTTGATGGCGAACGGTTTCCAGGGCCAGGAAGGCCAGCAGGTACCCGAGATGACGCCGGAGGTCGTGGCTGGGATCACGGACCGCTATATCGAACTGTATGAGAATATTACGGGTGAAAAGTTCGAGCGTGTCGACTATGATGTCGAGGCAATCGGGGCGCATGTCCGCGCCTGTCTCGAGCAATTGAAATAAGCCCGGGGACATAACGGAAAAAGACTGGCTCGAACTTCGAGTCAGTCTTTTTTATGCCGGAGCGGAATGCGAGGTTCGAACTCGTGACCTGCGGCTTGGGAAGCCGCCGCTCTACCAACTGAGCTAATTCCGCTTTTCTTCGAAAAATCCGCTTTTTCTTCGATTGGACTGCAAAGATAGGAAAAGTTTTGGATTCCTGACAACTTTTTTATCACCTAATACCGGAACATGGAAAAGACCTGTGCCAGATCGAGGAAGTGTCCCGCAAAGCGGCCGATCACGACCAGCAGGCATTTCACGGCCAGATAGACCAGCAGCAGGTTCTCGGGATCATTCCCTTTCATCAGCACTTCCTCCCGGCTCATCTGTCGCAGAAGGGAAGGACGTTCCGGCGTGTGATACAGGCAGACCAGCCAGATTCCGATCCAGCCGAGCATCAGCAGCAGGACGCATACGAACAGGTCCACCCGGGCTGTCGCGAAGGCGGCACAGAGGACGATTCCCACCACGAGGACCGGCAGGATGAAACGGGATTTGCGCAGTCGCAGTAGCCGGATGACATAGTAGATGGACATCAGCAGCGCGAACTCTGCCACATAGCCAATCATGCCGCCTGCGATTTCACTGGTCTGCAGCGCCTTGGCCCACAGGAACAGATAGGTCAGCAGGGCGTAGGCGCCCGTCAGGAAGACCAGGGCGGCATAGAGCGTCAGACTGGTCAGTTTTGGCAGGCGGTCGGTTCCGGCAGGCCTGTTTTCGTCTGCACCGGGATGCTGCAGCCGGGCTACGATGCGTTTCAGGGCTGTTTCTTCTCCTGCTTCCTGCCAGTCGATGTATTGCAGCGGGGCGAGATACAGGGCCACGGCGTCGTCATAGGGCGAACGGTCGAGACGGACCGGAAGGATCTTCTTTCCGAAAGAGATGGCGGAACTGATCTCGCGCAGGGTCCAGGGAGAGGCGTTGGCCGTTTCGGATGACAGGAAGAGGAAGACGTCGCAGGCCTTGATGTTACTGACAATCCGCCGGGCAAATGTGTCGCCTCCTTCCAGCCGTTCCCGGTCGATCCAGTAGGGAATGCCGGCGCCCGACAAGGCTTCCAGTACCTTGTCGACGGGGTTGCCGGGCCGGATTTTCCCGTCGGTATCCACCCGGTCTTTCTGTGCGTAACTGATGAATACCATGTTATGGACAAAGGTATAAATAAAATGGTCAGGGTGTGCATATGCACGTCAAAACCATAACTAAGTGTAAAAATTACGCAAAATATTTGGATATCTGGATTGCCTCTCTTATCTTTGCGTTAAAAATACGCAAAGATTATGAATCCTTCTGTCAAATTGTTCATCAAGATCGGCCTGATGGCCGTCCTGACCTTGTTGATGCTCATTCCGCTTGCCATGATCAAGAGCCAGATCCAGGACCGTGAAATGGCCTTGAATGCGAGCGCCGCCGAAGTCGCGGCCAGTTGGGCCGGCGCCCAGACCTTCGGCGGTCCGGTCCTTTCTTCCCAGCATGCCGTTCCCTATGATGAGGACGGGAAGCGCCGTACTGTCTACAAGGCGGTGCGCATCCATCCATCGTCGCTCCGCTATGACATTTCCGCGGATACGCAGACCCTGCACCGCTCCATCTACGACATCATGGTATACCGTTCCACCGTCCGGATCACGGGTGCGTTCATCGTTCCGGCCGACAACGCCGGGGACAAGGACTTCAAGGTCGAACTGGATCTCGGAGACCTGCGGGGCATCGAGGGTGACGTGACGTTCCTGCTGGACGGCCAGCCGTATTCCTTTGCCGGAAGCGGGGAGAGTACCATCGCACAGGCCGTGGCCCTGGATCCGAAAAAACTGGAAGGAGGGGAGGCCTTCCCGTTCGAACTGTCCATGAAGGTCCGGGGCTCCGAATCCGTCATGATCCATCCTTACGGAGACGTCACTGAGGTG
>JBGUXJ010000076.1:0-2812 GCA_045222055.1 Candidatus Cryptobacteroides sp.
TAATACGGGAGAGGAAGAGCCGGAAAGTACAAAACGTTTTTTTCGAAAAAACATGCAAAAAACCTACCTACGTAAATGTACGTATACAGCCCTGATTTCAGTGTTTTTCGATGGAAAAACGCGAAAATATGATTGATAAAACATTAAAAATCAACTAAATACAAATACACGCAATTCATACATGGCCCATGCGCAAAAAGTTGTATTCTTATTTGGAGATATCGGACAAAATTTCTTAACTTTGCATGTAATTTGGCTTTGGGTAAACTGTGCCCTCCTGTCAAGGACCAAACCCTCGCCAGTTTTTACTTGATTGTGTTTTGAAAAAATGCCGACTGAAAGGGCAAATACGAACGAAAGGTACACCAGTAAGAAAGTGATCTTGCTGCAGGATGTGACGCTGTCCGTCCTGGCTTCTTTGCTTTCGATTCTGCTGATCCGCTGGATCTCGGATCCGATTCCGGGATTCACGGCCATCGTCGTCCGCTGGCTGCTGAGTGCGCTGGTCGGTTCCGTTGCCGGCCTGATCGTCTCCGGTCTGACGCGGGTCGTCCGCCGTTATCTTTCTTTCAGCGTCATTTCGAAACTGGCAACGGCCATCCTGGTCAAGGCCGCGTTCCTTGTCCTGGCCGTCATCTTCCTGATCAAACTTCCGTCCGCTGCGCTTGCCGTCACCGCTCTCGTCGTCGACGTGTTGCTGACGTCCTTTGCATTGGCATGGCCTCGCTATGCCTCCTCGATCCTCCGCCAGGAAGAAAGATCGATCAAAGCCATTTCATCCAAGAAAACGGCCTTGATCCACGGAACCGGCGATTCTTCCGTGCAACTGGCCGAAGAATCCGAGCGTTCCGGAAATTACACGGTATTGGGATTCATCTCCGATGACTCGTCCATGGCCGGACGTGTCATCGCCGACCATATTGTTTACACCTTCACAAGCCCGTCCGACATGGAAGCCCTTCAGTGGCGGCTTGGCGGTGTCGACTGCATACTCTTCCCGAAGGGAGGCACCCAGACGGAAGAAGCCGGTAAGGCCAAGAAGGAAACGACCCAGGCCGATGTTCCGTCCTATGACGGCATGTCGATGATTGGTCACGCTTTCAAGCGTACCTTCGACATCGTCCTTTCCGGATCGCTGCTGGTTGTCTTCTCACCGCTTATCGCGATTTGCGCCCTGGCCATCAAACTGGAAGACGGAGATCCCGTCATCTACAAGCAGGAGCGCATCGGCCGCGGCGGAAAGGTTTTCAATATCCTGAAATTCCGTTCCATGCGCAAGGATGCCGAAAAGAACGGCTGTCCCGCCCTCTACAGCGGCGACGACGACCCGCGGCTTACCAAGGTCGGCAAATTCCTGCGCCAGCACCATCTCGACGAACTTCCGCAACTGTGGAATGTCTTCCGGGGTGACATGTCGTTCATCGGCTACCGGCCGGAGCGGCAGTATTACATCGACCAGATCATGGAGCGCAACCCGCGCTACCGTTATCTATACCAGATCCGTCCGGGCGTCACATCCTATGCGACGCTCTACAACGGATATACTGACACGTTGGACAAGATGCTGACGCGTCTGGACCTCGACCTTTACTATCTGCGCAACCACAGCATCTGGTTTGACGCCAAGGTCCTGGGACTGACGTTCCTCAGCATCGTAAGCGGGAGGAAATTCTGATGGCGGCGACGGCACAGGCATATTGGTTCGTGGGCCGTACGCGGTTCGGTCAGGAGGTGGGAATCCGCCGCCGGCTCGAGGCGTTGGGTGTGGAGAATTACATCCCGACGCAGTTGCGGGAAAACTCCCGTGGCAAGAAGGTCGAGCGGGCCGTGGTCAACAACCTCGTATTCCTGCGGACGACCAAGAACGAGGCCTGTGCGCTGGCCAACGACGGGATCATCCCGGTGCGCTACATCGTTGACTGTGCGACCCGTACGTTGATGGTCGTGCCGGACAAGCAGATGGAAGATTTCCGTCGCGTCATGGATCTCGGAACCGAGGAAGGCGGCCTGATCGACCGTCCGCTGGCGCTCGGAGATCACGTACGCGTAATTAAAGGTGCGCTGAAAGGCGTGGAGGGACATGTCATCGAACTGCACGGCAAGTTTTACGTCGTGGTCAGTCTCGCTGACTGCCTTTTTGCCAAGGCGAGGGTCCCTCGGGCATGGCTGGAGAAAGTAACCAATAAATAATATATAGGTATATACAATTTGAAATAATCCTGACGATTAAGGATAATAATTATATAAGTACTTGATATATGAAACGTAAAATCAAATTTGAAACCCCGACGGTCTTGCAGGCAGTGGACCTCTCCCTTGAGGGAGGCATCCTGCTGAAGGGTTCGATCGTGGATCAGGTCGAAGTCATTTCGGCCGGACAGGAGGTGCACGACATCGACGCCGAGAGTCCGGAGTTCGAATGGAACGACAACTGGAATTGGGAGGATTAGCCATGGAAAGACGCAGAACAATCCTTCTGGCCTGCGCGGCGATAGCCGGCGCGGCCATGCTGTGCGGCTGCTCGAAGACTGAGGGCGGCATGCATCTGAGCGGTGCGATTCAATTCGGAATGGCATCCCGCGGCGGACAGACCACCAAGACCGTTTACGGTGACAAGGATGCCACGAAAGACGGCAAGACGTACCAGCCGCTGAACTGGGCGGAGGGTGACGTTGTCACGATCGCCTCCCCGCAGGCCGTCGTGCAGAACGATCCCAACGGTGGACATGCCTCCAACTATGTCATCAGCCAGATTACCCTTGCGACGGAGACCGATCCCCAGAGCAAGGCGAAGGTCGTGAACGAGGCGGCC
>JBGUXJ010000077.1:0-10601 GCA_045222055.1 Candidatus Cryptobacteroides sp.
CGAAGGAGAGCCAGGATGCCTATGACAAGCTGTTCGGTCCGGACCAGGTCCACAGTGCCGAGGAGTTCGACCAGGCCGTCGCCGCCCGCCTTGCCGCCAACTACAAGCAGGAGGCCGACTACCGTCTGGGCAAGGACGTGCGTGACTACCTCGTGGAGAAGGCTGCCATCCAGCTTCCGGACGCTTTCCTGAAGCGCTGGCTGCTCCACATCAACGAGGGCAAGTTCACCGCCGAGCAGATCGAGGCCGACTATCCGGCTTTCGCCGCCGACTTCCGTTGGCAGATCGTCCGTGACTACCTGATGGACAAGTACGGACTCAAGATCGAGGACAAGGACCTTCGCGAAGCTGCCGAGGCCTATGTCGCCTACCAGTATGCGATGTACGGCATGGGCAACGTGCCGCAGGAACTGATCAAGGGTGCCGCCGACAATGTCATGAAGGACGAGAACCAGATGCGCCGTGTCACCGAGAGTGTCGAGGAGCAGAAGGTCATCGCCGCCGTCAAGGAGGTCATTTCCCTTTCTTCCAAGAAAATCAGCGTCGAGAAGTTCCGTGAACTGAAATAAATATGAACAACAACGAATTCCAGAAATTCGCGATCCAGGGTTGTGGTGTAAGTTCCATGACCCTGCATCGTTATCAGAGCGCGGTGGATGCCTACATCAACCCGCAGATCATCGAAGAGCGTAAGCTCAATGTCGCGTCGATGGACGTCTTCAGCCGCCTGATGATGGACCGCATCATCTTCCTCGGCGTGCCGATCGACGACGACGTGGCCAACATCATCCAGGCCCAGCTCCTGTTCCTGGCTTCCACGGATTCGTCCGCGGATATTTCCCTGTATCTCAATACGCCGGGCGGCCAGGTTTCCTCCGGTCTCGGTATCTATGACACCATGCAGCTGGTCGAGCCGGACGTGGCGACGATCTGCACCGGCATGGCCGCTTCGATGGGCTCCGTGCTGCTGTGCGCGGGTGCTCCCGGCAAGCGCAGCGCCCTCCCGCATTCCCGCGTGCTGATCCATCAGCCGCTGGGCGGCGCCCAGGGCCAGGCGTCGGACATCCTGATCGCCGCGAAAGAGATCGAGAAGCTCCGTACCGAACTTTTCGGCATTATCGCCCAGCACAGCGGACAGCCGCTGGAGAAAGTCATGGCCGACGGTGACCGTGACTTCTGGATGAGCGCCCAGGAAGCCAAGGACTACGGCATGGTTGACGAGATCCTCGTCCGTAAAAAGAAGTAAGCGTGGCTGGCAAGAAAGGGACAGGCAGGCGTTGCATGTTCTGCGGCAGGTCGGAGCAGGAAGTTCCGTTCATGCTGCAGGGCCTGGACGGCTGCATCTGCGCGGACTGCGTGAAACTGGCTTCGGAGTATGTGGGCGAGGTCGAAGGCCAGGGCCGCCGTAGTGCGGCTCCCGGCAAGATCGAGACCCTGCAGAAACCGAAGGAAATCAAGGAGTTCCTGGACCAGTACGTCATCGGTCAGGAACGTGCCAAGAAGCAGTTGGCCGTGGCCGTCTACAACCACTACAAGCGCATCAACCACAACCTGTCCGGCGATACCGCCGACGGGGTGGAATTGGAGAAGTCCAACATCCTGATGGTCGGTCCGACCGGTACCGGCAAGACGCTGCTGGCCAAGACGATCGCCAAGATGCTGAAGGTTCCGTTCACCATCGTCGACGCGACGGTGCTGACGGAAGCGGGCTATGTCGGCGAGGATGTTGAGAGCATCCTGACCCGTCTGCTCCAGGAAGCGGATTTCGACGTGGCCAAGGCGGAGCGGGGGATCGTGTTCATCGACGAGATCGACAAGATCGCGCGCAAGAGCGACAACCCGTCCATTACCCGTGACGTGTCCGGAGAGGGCGTGCAGCAGGCGATGCTGAAACTCCTGGAGGGCAATGTGGTCAATGTCCCGCCGAAGGGCGGCCGCAAGCATCCGGAGCAGGAGTTCATCCATGTCAATACCCAGAACATCCTCTTTATCTGCGGCGGTGCCTTCGAGGGCATCGAACGCCGGATCGCCCAGCGTCTCAATACCCAGGTGATCGGGTATGGTGCCCAGTCCAAGCAGCGGATCGACAAGGAGAACCTCCTGCAGTACGTCGCCGCGCAGGACCTGCGTGCCTACGGCCTGATCCCGGAAATCATCGGCCGTCTGCCGGTCATCACCTACCTGGACCATCTGGACAGGGAGGCGCTGCGCCGGATCCTGACCGAACCGAAGAACGCCATCCTGCGCCAGTATGAGAAAATGTTCGAGATGGACGGTATCAAGCTGGAAATCGACGACGACGTGCTGGACCTGGTGGTGGATACTTCGATCAGCAACAAGTTGGGAGCCAGAGGCCTCCGTTCCATTTGCGAGAAGATTTTCGACGATGCCATGTACGAGGCACCTTCATCCCGGAAGAAGACGTTCCGGGTTACACGGGCCTATGCCGAAGAGAAACTGAAGGATGTCGTGTAAGACATCCTTCAATTTTTTTTATGAAACCCTTGCAGTTTCACGGAAAATACCTATCTTTGCATTCCCGAAATGAATGAGGGCTTAGCTCAGTTGGTTTAGAGCGCCTCCTTGACAGGGAGGAGGTCCGCAGTTCGAATCTGCGAGTCCTCACCGAAACCCGACCGGAATCTCCGGCCGGGTTTTTTGCTTTCTTGTCGGTCTTTTCCTATATTTGTGAAGTTACCTGACACTAAGACTCCATTATGAAAGCATATATCGAAGCCAATCGGGAACGGTTTTTTTCGGAACTGTTTTCCCTGCTGCGGATTCCGTCCATCAGTGCCAAACCCGAACACAAGCCCGACATGCTCCGCTGCGCCGAGCGGCTGCGGGACCTCCTGCTGGAGGCCGGCGCCGACCGGGCGGAAGTTTGCCCGACGGCCGGCAACCCGGTGGTATTCGGCCAGAAGATCCTCGATCCTTCCTGGAAGACGGTCCTGGTCTACGGCCATTACGACGTCCAGCCGCCCGAGCCGCTGGAGAAATGGCGCACCGATCCGTTCGAGCCGGTGATATCCCTGGATCCCGCGACAGGGGAGGAGGCCATCTACGCCCGCGGCGCCAATGACGACAAAGGACAGTTGTTCATGCATTTGAAGGCCTTCGAGTTCCTGCTCCGCACCGGGAAACTCCGTCATAACGTGAAATTCATCTTCGAGGGCGAGGAGGAGATCGGAAGCGGCAGCCTGCCGGCCTGGGTAGAGGACAACAAGGACCTGCTGGCTGCGGATGTCATCCTGGTCTCCGATACGACCATGATCTCGGACAAGGTGCCGTCGATCAACTGCGGCATGCGCGGCCTGGCCTACCTTGAAGTGACCGTGACGGGACCGAACAAGGACCTGCATTCCGGCCATTACGGCGGTGCGGTCGCCAATCCGATCAACGTGCTTTGTTCGATGATCGCGTCGCTTCACGATGCAGACGGCCGGGTGGCGGTTCCCGGATTCTATGACGATGTCGTTGAACTGTCGGCGGAAGACCGGGCCCAGTTGGCCCGCGCTCCGTTCGACCTGGACGAATACAAGGAATTCCTGGATATCAAGGAAGTGAAAGGGGAGAAGGGGTACACGACCCTGGAGCGGACCGGCATCCGCCCGTGCCTCGATGTCTGCGGCATCTGGGGCGGCTACACCGGTGCCGGCGCCAAGACCGTCCTGCCTTCCCAGGCCCATGCGAAGATTTCCATGCGGCTGGTCCCGAACCAGCTTTCCGGCAAGATCACGAAACTGTTCGAGGAACATTTCCGTGCCATCGCTCCGCCATATGTCAAGGTGGAGGTCAAGCCCTGCGAAGGGGGAAACGGCTTCCTGATCCCGATTGCTTCGCCGGCTTTCCAGGCGGCGTCGAAGGCCATGAAGGAAGTCTATGGCGTCGAGCCGGTTCCGTCCCGGGGCGGTGGCAGCATCGCCGTCCTCGCCGAGATGCAGCAGATCCTGGGCATCGACCCGCTGCTGATGGGCTTCGGCCTGGAGCGGGACACGATCCATTCCCCGAACGAGAGCTACCTGCTCCGCCAGCTGTGGGCGGGCATGGAGTCCATCGCGTTGTTCTACCAATACTATTAGCATGACCCCAGACCAGTTATATGCCCAGATCCAGGCCAGGCGGAGTTACCTCTGCGTCGGCCTCGATACCGACCCGTCCCGGCTGCCGGCCGGAGTCGGCGTCCTGGACTTCAACAAGGCCATCATCGACGCGACGGCCCCGTACTGCGTCGCCTTCAAGCCGAATCTCGCCTTTTATGAAGCGATGGGGCTGGAGGGCTGGCGTATCCTCGGCCAGACCGTCGATTACCTGCGCAGCCGCCATCCGGAGCAGTTCCTGATTGCGGACGCGAAGCGTGGGGACATCGGGAATACGGCGAAGAAATACGCGGAGACGTTCTTCCGCAGTTTTGATTTCGATGCCGTGACCCTTTCCCCGTACATGGGCACCGAGACGGTCCTTCCTTTCCTGGATTATCCCGGGAAATATGCCATCGTTGTGGCCCTTTCCTCCAATCCTTCCGCGGCGGACTTCCAATGGTCTGTCCAGGAAGACAAGCCCTTGTACCGCAACGTGATGGAACGGTGCATGGCGCTCGGAGGCCCCGAGAAAGTGATGTTCGTGGTCGGTGCGACGAAGGCCGCCCTGCTGCAGGACATCCGTTCCTTCTGCCCGGACCATTTCCTGCTCGTCCCCGGCGTCGGGGCGCAGGGCGGCAGTGCAGAAGAGGTGATCGCCCATGGCGCCAACGCCCGGGGCGGTCTGCTGATCAATTCCTCCCGTGGCATCCTGTATGCCTCCGGAGGCCCTGATTTCGCGGAGAAAGCGGCGCAGGCCGCCGCCGCGACGGCCCGCTTCTGACCGGCGGGCCCCACATGATTGAGAAATAACACTAAACCTGACATACTATGGCAACCTTGCTTCTTTTTGCCGAGTTGGCGGTCGTGGTGGCTTTGATTTTCATCGGATCCAAGGTCGGCGGCATCGGACTCGGAATCTACGGTATGGTCGGCGTCTTCATCCTGGTCTTCGTCTTTGGCCTGGAGCCCGGGGACATCCCGATCGACGTGATGCTGATCATCGTGGCCGTCATCACGGCTTCCGCCTGCCTGCAGGCGGCCGGAGGACTGGACTACATGGTCTCCGTGGCCGCGAAATTCCTTCGCAAGCATCCCAACCAGATTACCTATTACGGCCCGCTTACGACCTGGCTGTTCTGCCTGCTCGCCGGTACTGCGCATACCAGTTACGCCTTGCTGCCGATCATTTCCGAGATTGCGACCAAGGCGAAAGTCCGTCCGGAACGCCCCCTGAGCGTCGCTACCATCTCCGCTTCGCTGGGCATCACGGGCTCTCCGGTATCCGCCGCTACGGCGGCCATCCTGTCCCAGGCCCTGCTGGGTGCACATGGCGTCGGCATGAAAGAAATCATGCTGGTTACGATCCCTTCTTCTTTCGTCGCCATCCTGCTGGCCTCCTTCGTGCAGAACTTCGTCGGGAAACCTCTGGAGGAAGATCCTGAGTATCAGCGCCGTGTGGCCGAGGGACTCATCGATCCCGAGGAAACGGTCGAGACTGCTTCCGCCGAACCGGTCAATCCGCGCGCGAAATGGGCCGTGCTGGCTTTCCTGATGGGCGTGGTACTGGTCGTCGTGTTCGGCAGTTTCCCTTCCCTGCGTCCGACGTTCAACGGTCAGGCGGTGAGCATGAACTCGATCATCGAGATGATCATGATGTCCATCGCGGCCGTCATCCTGCTCGTCGGCAAGGCCGACGCCCGCAAGGCAGCATCCGGCAATGTCTTCGCAGCCGGCATGAACGCGATGGTCTCCATCTTCGGCGTGGCCTGGATGGGCAGCACCTTCTTCGAGGCCAACAAGGAACTGATCCTGGGCAGCGTCGGCGGCGTCTTCGCGCAGTATCCGATCCTGTTCGCGATTCCGCTCTTCCTGATGAGCATCATGCTCTTCTCCCAGGCGGCGACCGTCAAGACCCTGTATCCCGTCGGTCTGGCGATGGGCATTCCTCCGCTGGCGCTGCTGGCCATGTTCCCGGCGGTCAACGGCTATTTCTTCCTGCCCACCTATCCGACCGAGGTGGCCGCCATCGGCTTCGACCGCACCGGCACCACGAAGATCGGAAAGTATGTCATCAACCATTCCTTCCAACTTTCCGGCTTCATCACGACCATCGTTTCAATCGGACTCAGTTTCCTGATAATCAGTATACTGTATTAACATTTCATTAATAACACTTTGATTAATACCATGAAAAATTTCAAAACTGTCCTGCTGATTGCTGCCGCTTTGCTCGTCAGCCTCAGTCTCGGTGCCAAGCCGAAAATCCGCATCATCGCTACCGGCGGTACCATCGCCGGTGTCAGCACTACTTCCGCTTCTTCTGCCTATACCGCCGGGCAGGTCGGCATCCAGACCCTGCTGGACGCCGTTCCGCAGATCCTGAACCTGGCCGATGTCTCCGGCGAGCAGCTCGTCAACATCGGTTCCCAGGACATGAACGATGAAGTCTGGCTCAAACTGGCCAAGCGCATCAATGTGCTGCTGAACGAAGAGGGCTATGACGGCATCGTCATCACCCACGGAACCGATACCATGGAGGAGACGGCCTACTTCCTGAACCTGACCGTCAAGAGTGACAAGCCGGTCGTTCTCGCCGGTTCCATGCGTCCTTCCAATGCCATCAGCGCCGACGGTCCTGCGAACCTGTACAACGCCGTCGCCGCCGCTTCTTCTCCGCTGACCAGGGGCATGGGTGTTTTGTGCTGCATGAACAACCAGCTCCTCGATGCCAAGACGGTCATCAAGACCCACACCATTGACTGCGACACCTTCGAGGGTGGTCCCTCCGGCATCATCGGCTACATCTACAACGGTGAGGCCCACATGCTCCAGACCCCGAACAACAAGCACACGGTCAATTCCATCTTCGACGTGACCAAACTCGACCGTCTTCCGCAGGTCGGCATCGTCTACGGCTATGCCAATGCTTCCGCCCTTCCGATGCAGGCGTTCGTCGATGCGAAGTTCGACGGCATCGTCCTCGCCGGCGTGGGTGACGGCAACTTCTACAAAGATGTGTTCGACGTGGCTGTCAAGGCCCAGAACCAGGGCATCCAGATCGTCCGTTCCAGTCGCTGCCCGACCGGCCCGACCTGCCTCAACAGCGAGGTCGACGACGAGAAATATCATTTCGTCGCCGCGCTCGATCTGAACCCGCAGAAGGCCCGTGTCCTGCTCATGCTTGCGCTGACCAAAACGCATGACTGGCAGGAGATCCAGCAATTCTTCAAGGAGTACTAGGCCATGAAGAAAATACTTGCCATCCTCGCGGCGGCCTCCCTGGCCGTCGCCGCTTCCGCCCAGGGCACCAACCATGGTGACGGCGGCCACGATGCCCAGATCAAGTCCCTCTATGAGAAGGTGACCGGACTCGAGAAGAAGACCGAGGCGTTCAACGTCTTCTTCAATTATGCCTACAGCTACCAGTTGACCGACGTCACGGACGACTGGCGTTCCTCCTTCAAGAACAAGCAGTTCCGTCTCGAGGTCAAAGGTACCTTCGGCGACCATCTGTCCTACCGGCTGCGCCACCGCATGAACCGCAACAACACCGCCAAGGGCGAGGACAACTTCGCCAAGGCGACGGATATCATGATGCTCGGCTGGAAGTTCAACGACCAGTGGGCGGTGAACATCGGCAAGATGTGCCAGATCTGGGGCGGTTTCGAGTTTGACGAGAACCCGATGTACATCTACCAGTATTCGGACTTCATCGACTACATGGACAACTTCATGGCCGGTGCGATGGTCTCCTGGCATCCGGTTCCGTCCCAGGAACTTGCCTTCATGGTCTCCAACTGCTACAACGGCAGTTTCGGTGAGGAATTCCCTTATACGCAACTTCCTTCCGGCGATTTCCTGAAATCCGCGAAGCACCCGCTGACCTATATCTTCAACTGGAACGGCAACCTGTTCGACGGCCTGCTCTCAACCCGCTGGTCCGTCGGCCGCCAGGTCCAGGCTGACGGATATTATTCCGACATGGTCGTGCTCGGCCAGCAGCTGAATCTCCCGAAATTCCAGTGGTATTTCGATTACATGGGTGAGTGGGATGGCGTCGACCGCCTGACCATCGCTTCCGGTGACATGGGCGCCCTGGCGACGGATGTCCGTTATCACTCCTTCATCACCAAGGCCAACTGGCAGTTCGCGCCGAAGTGGAACCTGATGGGCAAGGGCATGTACGAACTGGCGAGCATCCACGGCGTGGAGGCCTTCAAGAACTACCGCACCTCGATCGGCGGCGTCGCCAGCCTCGAGTACTATCCGCTGAAGGATCAGGACCTCAGGTTCTTCGTGGCGTATATCGGCCGCTCCCACCAGTACAGCAAGGCCTGCGGCCTGGAGAATACCTTCACCAACCGCATCGAGCTCGGTTTCATGTACCGCATCAAGGCGTATTAGTCCTGTAATACCGTTCCGGAGTCTTCGAGCAGGTCGAGTGCATGCTTGATGACGACGCGGGACGCTCCTTTCTGCATGGCCCCGAAAGCATTGTCCAGCTTCGGGACCATGCCTTTGTCTATGCGTCCCTCAAGCCGCAGCTTGCCATAGGTGGCGTTGTCCAGGACGGGTATGACGGAGTTTTCGTCGTCCTTGTCGAACAGGACGCCTTTCTTTTCGAAGCAGTAGACCAGGCCTGCGCAGAGGGCGGCGGCGAGACTGCCGGCGATCGTGTCTGCGTTGGTGTTGAAAAGCTGCCCTTGCCCGTCATGGTTGATCGGACTGAAGACCGGCACGATGCCGCCGGCGAGCATGTCCCGGATGAAGGGAACGTTGAAGGAGGAGGGGGAGACGTCGCCCACGTAGCCGAAGTCCATCTTGGTGAAGCCGTCCGAGAGGGTTTTGGGACCTCTGCGGCGCGCGCGGATGACCCCGCCGTCGCAGCCGGCCAGCCCGAGGGCGTTGCAGCCGTATTTCTGCAGCAGGGCCACGATGGTCTTGTTGCAGTAGCCGGCATAGACCATCGTCACGACCGACAAGGTCTTCTTGTCCGTGACGCGGCGGCCTTCGACCATGATGGGCTTGAGTCCCAGGGACTGCTGGATGTGGGTGGCCATGACCCCGCCGCCGTGGACGAGGACCTTCGGCCCTTCCATCTGTGCGAAGAGCTGGCAGAAGGCGTCGAGCGCCTCCGGATTGTCGACGATGTTTCCGCCGATCTTGACTACCTGGATCATAGGGACTGGAGGATTTGTCTGAGGACGGTCTGGGCGGAAACGACGCGGTTGGCGGCTTCCGGGATGACGAGGGACTGCGGGCTTTCGATGACATCGTCGGTCACGATCATGTTCCGGCGGACCGGCAGGCAGTGCAGGAAGAAAGCGTTGTCGGTCAGGGCCATCTTCTCGGACGTGACGGTCCAGCTGCGGTCCTGGCTGAGCACCTGGCCGTAGGAATCATAGGAAGCCCAGTTCTTGGCATAGACGAAGTCGGCGCCTTCCAGGGCTTCGTCCTGGTCGTGGGTGACGGGGAACCCGTGGGTGAATTCGGGCGCGAGGTCGTAGCCTTCCGGATTGGCGATGACAAAGTCGTAACCTGCGAGCCGCATGCCTTCCACGAAGGAATTCGGGACGGCCTGGGGAAGGGCCTTGGGGTGGGGAGCCCAGGTCATGACGACTTTCGGACGGGCTTTCTTCTTGTGTTCTTCGATGGTGATGAGGTCCGCATAGGTCTGGAGCGGATGCCGGATGGCGGCTTCCATGCTGAAGACCGGCCGGCCGCTGTACTGGATGAACTGGTTGAGGATGACCTCGTTATAGTCATCTTCCTTGGATTCGAACCGCGCGAAGGAACGGACGCCGATGACATCGCAGTAGCATCCCATGACCGGAATGGCTTCGAGCAGGTGCTCGCTCTTGTCGCCGTCCATGATGACGCCCCGTTCGGTCTCGAGTTTCCATGCACCGTGGGCGATGTCGAGCACGATGACGTTCATGCCGAGATTGAGGGCGGCCTTCTGGGTGCTGAGCCGTGTACGCAGGCTGTTGTTGAAGAAGACCAGCAGCGCGGTCTTGTTCTTGCCGAGGGCCTGGTCGGCGAAGGGATTGTCCTTGACGTATTTTGCTGCGGCGAAGGCTTCCTGCCAGTCGCCGAGTTGGGTGACCGAAGTGAAATGTCTCATGCTGTCAGTTCTTTCCAGGCGTTGATGAAGGCACCGGCCGTCTCGGCGGAAACCGTCAGCGAAGGGAGCAGGCGGATGACGTCCGCTCCGGCGGCGCCGGTGAAGAAATGTTTTTCGAACAGAAGCCGGTCGCGCAGGCCGATGTATTCCGGCTTGAGCTGCAGGCCGATCATCAGGCCGCGTCCCCGGTATTCTGCAAGGGCCTTGTCGCCGGCGAGTCCGTCGCGGAACACTTCGCCGATTTTGGCGGCATTTTCGATAAGATGCTCGTTCTCAATGACATCCAGTACCGCCAGTGCGGCGGTACAAGCGAGATGGTTCCCGCCGAAAGTGGTGCCGAGCATGCCGTATTTCGCCGGAATGGCGGGGGAGATGAGAACGCCGCCGATCGGAAG